>CALJUL010000110.1 GCA_937975725.1 uncultured Pseudoxanthomonas sp.
GGTGACGTAGGCGTAGATGCCCTGGCCCTTGATGTCGTGCGGGAAGCCGACCACCGCCGCCTCGGCCACCTTCGGGTGCGCGACCAGCGCGCTCTCCACTTCGGCGGTGCCGATGCGGTGGCCGCTGACGTTGATGACGTCGTCCACGCGGCCGGTGATCCAGTAGTAGCCGTCCTCGTCGCGGCGGCAGCCGTCACCGGTGAAATAGGTGCCGGGATAGGTGCGGAAATAGGTGTCGATGAAGCGCTGGTGGTCGCCGTAGACGGTGCGCATCTGCCCCGGCCAGGAATCCAGCAGCACCAGGTTGCCCTCCGCGGCGCCTTCCAGGCGTTCGCCGTTGGCGTCGACCAGTGCCGGTCGCACGCCGAAGAACGGCAGCGTGGCCGAGCCGGGCTTCTGGTCGATGGCGCCGGGCAGCGGCGAGATGAGGATGCCGCCGGTCTCGGTCTGCCACCAGGTGTCCACCACCGGGCAACGGCCGTCGCCGACGGTGTCGTAGTACCAGCGCCAGGCTTCCGGGTTGATCGGCTCGCCGACGCTGCCCAGCAGGCGCAGCGAGGCGCGCGAGGTCTTCTTCACCGGCGCCTCGCCTTCGCGCATCAGCGCGCGGATGGCGGTGGGAGCGGTGTAGAAGATGGTGACCTGGTGCTTGTCGATCACCTCCCAGAAGCGCGACACGCTGGGATAGTTGGGCACGCCCTCGAACATCACCGAGGTGGCGCCGTTGGCCAGCGGGCCGTAGACGATGTAGCTGTGGCCGGTGACCCAGCCCACGTCGGCGGTGCACCAGTAGATGTCGTCTTCGCGCAGGTCGAACACGGCCTCGTGCGTGTAGGCGGCGAACAGCAGGTAGCCGCCGGTGGTGTGCAGCACGCCCTTGGGCTTGCCGGTGGAACCGGAGGTGTAGAGGATGAACAGCGGGTCCTCGGCGTTCATGCGCTCGGGCTCGCACTCGGCCGGCTGCGGATCGACCACGGCATCGAACCAACGGTCGCGCGGCATCTGCATGTCGACCGCGCCGCCGGTGTGGCGCACGACCAGCACAGTCTCCACGGAATTGGTGCCCGGCAGCTTGAGCGCGGCGTCCACGTTGGCCTTCAGTGGCACTTTACGGCCGCCGCGCAGGCCTTCGTCGGCGGTGATGATGAGCTTGCTGCCGCAGTCGGCCACGCGGTCGGCGATGGAGTTGGGGGCGAAGCCGCCGAACACCACCGAGTGGATCGCGCCGATGCGCGCGCAGGCCAGCATGGCCACGGCGGCGTCCGGGATCATCGGCAGGTAGATGGTCACGCGGTCGCCCTTCTGCACGCCCAGCGCGCGCAGCGCATTGGCGAGCTTGCAGGTGCGTTCGTACAGTTCGCGGTAGCTGACCTTCTGCGCCGGCACGTCCGGGCTGTCGGGCTCGAACAGCAGCGCGGTCTTGTCGCCGCGCGTGGCGAGCTGGCGGTCCAGGCAGTTGACGCTGGCGTTGAGTTCACCGTCGCCGAACCAGCGGATGCGGAAATCGTCCAGGGCATAGCTGACGTCCTTGACCCGGGTCGGCTTCCTGAACCAGTCCAGCCGTTCGGCGGCCTTGCCCCAGAACGCCTCCGGATCGTCGATCGAAGCCTGGTAGTCGCGCTGGTACTGCTCGCGCGTGATGCGGGCCTTGGCCGCGAATTCCGGCTTGACCGGATAGAGATCAGTCATGAGGTCCTCCCGGGACGTTGCAGTGATGCGCCGATTCTGAAGCATGGACGGCGGCCGGGCGAGGCGCCAGGGGCGTCGCGCGGCGCGTCCGGCGGATCGAGTTTGACGCATCCGGCCGTGCGGCATCGCAGCATCCGGCTTAGACGATGGTCTTAATCCGCATACCGCAGATCCTGCGGCGGATCGCCGCATCCCTTGCGGCGCCGAAGGTTCGTCTGCGCGGCCGGCGGGTTACGACTAATGGCGAATAGGCGTTGCGGGGGCGCTGGCGCAAGTCTCCGTCAGCCGCGCAACGCGGCCATCACCTTTCGGGAGGGGTCATGACCCAACGTTCCGCATCCATGGCGCGACGGCTGCTGGCCGCCGCGCTGTTCGTCGCCCTGATCGCGCCTGGCATGGCGTTCGCGCAGACCGCCAAGGAAAAGGCGCTGGAGGCCCGCGTGGCCGAACTGGAGCGGCAGGTGCAACTGCTGCTGTCGGCGCAGCAACAGCAGCAGGCGCAGATCACCACCGCCCAGGAGCAGGTCACGCAGGTGCAGGCCGCGCAGGCGGCCAAGCCCGCGGCGCCGGCGCTGCCGGCCGGCAAGCAGCCGATCCAGAGCACCACCATCATGACCGCGGCCAACCCGGGAACGACGTTCTCCTTCGGCGGCTTCATCAAGATGGACGCGATGGTCACCGACACCAGCGACGGCCGCATCGCCGACGGCTCGTCGGGCCGCCTGTTCTACGTGCCCAGCACCATCCCGGTAGGCGGCGCGGGCGCCGACGGTGGCGACCCCTACGCCGACTTCCACGCGCAGTTCTCGCGCTTCTGGCTGAGCGCGGACCACGTGACCGACGGCGGCGACAAGTTCAAGGGTTACGTGGAGATGGACTTCTTCGGCGGCGGCAGCAACGCGCTGGCCGGCAACGAGACGGCCACCAACACCTACGCCGTCACCCTGCGCCACGCCTACGTCACCTGGAACAACTGGCTGGCCGGCCAGACCTGGTCCAACTTCATGGACGTGGCCGCGCTGCCGGACGCCGTGGACTTCGTCGGCCCCACCGACGGCACGGTCTTCGTGCGCCAGGCGCAGTTGCGCTACACCAAGGGGCCGTGGTCGGTGTCGATCGAGAACCCGCAGACCACGGTCACGCCGTACCTGGGCGGCACCCGCTTCAACAGCGGCGACAACGCCATGCCCGACGTCACCGCGCGCTGGCTGACCAAGGGCGACTGGGGCCACTTCACCGTGGCCGGCATGCTGCGCCAGTTCAAGGTCGGCGACGAGACCGATACCGGCGGTTCGGTGAGCGTGTCGGGCAAGTTCAACCTGGGCAAGAGCGACGACATCCGCTACGCGGTGAACGCCGGCCAGGGCATCGGCCGCTACCTGGCCTTCGGCGTCGGCAGCGACGTGGTGACCGAAGCCAACGGCGACATCGGCGCACTGGACGGCTACGGCGCCTTCGTCGCCTGGCGCCACGTGTTCAGCCCGAAGGTGCGCACCAACCTGATGTACTCGGCCTCGCACTTCGACAACGATGCCGCGCTGACCGGCTGGGGCGTCACCGAGCGCACGCAGTCCATGCACGCCAACCTGATCTATTCGCCGTTCCCGAAACTGGACATCGGCGCGGAGCTCATCTACGGGCAGCGTTCGCTCGAGGATGACCGCGAAGGCGACCTGAAGCGTCTGCACACGACCGTCAAATACACCTTCTAAGGGGAGCAACCATGTCCACCGTCACTGCCGCTGCCGATTCCGGCGGCATCACCAAGGAACACCGCAAGGTCATCCTCGCGTCCAGCCTGGGCACCGTCTTCGAGTGGTACGACTTCTACCTGTACGGCTCGCTGGCGGCGATCATCGCCGCTCACTTCTTCTCGTCCCTGCCTTCCGGCAGCGCCTTCGTCATGGCCCTGCTGACCTTCGCCGCCGGCTTCGCGGTGCGGCCGTTCGGCGCCATCGTGTTCGGCCGCCTGGGCGACATGATCGGGCGCAAGTACACCTTCCTGGTGACGATCATCCTGATGGGCCTGTCGACCTTCCTGGTCGGCGTGCTGCCCACCCACGCCTCCATCGGCATCGCCGCGCCCATCCTGCTGGTGGTGCTGCGCTGCCTGCAGGGCCTGGCGCTGGGCGGCGAGTACGGCGGCGCGGCCACCTACGTGGCCGAGCACGCGCCCAACGGCAAGCGCGGCCTGTACACCAGCTTCATCCAGACCACCGCGACGGTGGGCCTGTTCCTGTCGCTGCTGGTGATCCTGGGCGTGCGCATCTGGCTGGGCGAGGACGCATTCAAGGCCTGGGGCTGGCGCATTCCGTTCCTGATCTCGTTCGTGCTGTTGCTGGTGTCCATCTGGATCCGCATGCAGCTCAACGAGTCGCCGCTGTTCCAGAAGATGAAGGAAGAAGGCACGCGCTCCAAGGCGCCGATCAGCGAGAGCTTCGGCAACTGGAAGAACGGCAAGATCGTGCTGCTGGCGCTGCTGGGCGCCACCGCCGGCCAGGCCGTGGTGTGGTACGCCGGCCAGTTCTACGCGCTGTTCTTCCTGACCCAGACGCTGAAGGTGGACGCGGTCACCGCCAACCTGTTCATCGCGGCGGCGCTGGCCATCGCCACCGGCGGCTTCATCCTGTTCGGCTGGCTGTCGGACAAGATCGGCCGCAAGCCGATCATCATGGCCGGCTGCCTGCTGGCGGCGATCACCTATTTCCCGATCTTCAAGGGCCTGACCCACTTCGCCAACCCGGCGCTGGACGCGGCCGCCAAGGCCAACCCGGCGGTGGTGGTGGCCGATCCGAAGGACTGCTCGTTCCAGTTCGTGCCCGGCGAGTTGAAGGGCCACGTCAAGTTCAGCAATTCCTGCGACATCGTGAAGAACCTGCTGAACGCGCGCAGCGTGAACTACAGCAACGAAGCCGCGCCGGCCGGCACCCTGGCCAGCGTGCGCATCGGCGAGACGGTGATCCAGAGCGTGGACCTGTCCGCGCTGTCGCCCGAGGACGCCAAGGCCGCGCAGGACAAGCTGAGCGCCGACCTGACCGCCGCCATCGACGCCGCGGGCTATCCGGCCAAGGCCGACAACAGCCAGATGAACAAGCCGATGGTGCTGTTGCTGCTGACACTCCTGGTGATCTACGTGACGATGGTGTACGGCCCGATCGCGGCCTGGCTGGTCGAGCTGTTCCCGACCCGCATCCGCTACACCTCGATGTCGCTGCCGTACCACATCGGCAACGGCTGGTTCGGCGGCTTCCTGCCGACCACGGCCTTCGCCCTGGTGCTGCTGACCGGCAACATCTACTCCGGCCTGTGGTACCCGATCGTGGTGGCGGTGATGACCTTCGTCATCGGCAGCCTGTTCCTGAAGGAAACCAAGGACGTCGACATCACGAAGTAGCCGCGAGGCGATCCCGTTCCACCGGAGACGCCGGCCCCGTGCCGGCGTCTTCGTTTCCGCCGCCCGGGCGCAGCGCACGCGGCCGGCGGCCTGCTTGCAAGGCGCGCCGGGCGCGCGCCTACAATGGCCGCATGCGTCCGTCCCGCCTCATCCTCCTGTCCGCCTCCTGCCTGCCGCTGGCCGCGCTCGCGCAGGTCCAGGCCACGGGCGACTATCTGGCGCGCATGGACAGCGACGGCGACGGGCGTGTGAGCCTGGCCGAATACCAACAGTGGATGAGCTACGCCTTCGACGGCATGGACCGCAACCACGACGGCGTGCTGAGCCCCGACGAACTGCCCGGCGGCCGCGGCAAGCCGGTCACCCGCGAGGCCCACCTGGCCCAGCTCGCCCAGCGCTTCAAGCGGCAGGACGCGGACGGCGATGGCTTCCTCAGCGCACGCGAACTGGCCGCGCCGCCGCGTTGAGCGGCATCGACTTTGGCCGCATGGCGGCGCCGCGGCGGGCCGACTAGCCTGTCGCCGGAGGTGGCGATGCGGATAGGACTGCTGGCGGACCTGCATTCGAACCGGGAGGCGACCGAAGCCTGCCTGGAAGCGCTCGCGCGCGCGGGTTGCGGACGCCACGCCTTCCTCGGCGACCTGGTCGGCTACGGGGCCGACCCCGAATGGATGGTCGACACCGTGCGCCGGCACGTGGAGCGCGGCGATGTCGCGGTGCAGGGCAACCACGATGCCGCGGTGGAAGACCCCGCCGCCAGCAGTCTGCACGAGCAGGCGCGGGCCGCGATCGAATGGACGCGCGGCCGGCTGGATGCGGAGCAGCGCGCGTTCCTGCGCGGGCTGCCGCTGCAGGTCGAGGAAGAGGACCGGCTGTACGTGCACGCCAACGCCTGGGACCCGCCCGGCTGGAGCTACCTGGGCACCGAGCAGGCGGCGCTGCGCAGCATGAACGCGACCGGCCAGCGCCTGACCTTCTGCGGCCACGTGCACGAGCCGGCGCTGTACTTCGACAGCGTGGTGGCCGGCGCCGCCACCCGGTTCCGGCCGCATCCGGGCGTGCCGATCCCATTGCTGTCCAGGCGCCGCTGGCTGGCGGTGACGGGCTCCTGCGGGCAGCCGCGCGACGGCAATCCGGCCGCCTGCTGCGCCTGGCTGGACACGGACCGCCGGCAACTCACCTTCCTGCGCGTGCCCTACGACCACGAGCGCGCCGCGGCCCGGATCCGCGCCGCCGGACTGCCCGACGCATTCGCGCAACGCCTGATCGGCGGAGGTTGAGATGCCCCCCAGACTCCAGCCCGGCCAGCAGGTCGGCGGCTTCACCCTGATCGAGCTGGTCCACGAGGGCGGCATGGCCACGCTGTGGCGCGTGACCCATCCCGGCCAAGGCGCGCCGATGCTGATGAAGATGCCGCGCATCGACTACGGCGAAGGCATCAACCAGGTGGTCGGCTTCGAGGTCGAACGCATGCTGCTGCCGGCGCTGTCCGGGCCGCACGTGCCGCGCTTCATCGACGCCGGCGACGAGGGCGACCAACCCTGGCTGGTGATGGAACAGGTGGCCGGCGACTCGCTGCGCCCGCTGCTGGACAAGGCGCCGGTGGACCCGGAGCGGGTGGCCGCGCTGGGCGCACTGGCGGCGCTTGCGCTGGACGACCTGCACGCGCAGCAGGTCGTCCACCTCGATATCAAGCCGAGCAACCTGATGCTGCACCCGAACCCCGACGGCGGCGAGCGCATCGTGCTGATCGATTTCGGCCTGTCGCGCCACGCGCACCTGCCCGACCTGCTGGCCGAGCAGTTCCACGTGCCGATGGGCACCGCGCCGTACATCGCGCCGGAACAGGTGCTGGGCGTGCGCAGCGACCCGCGCAGCGACCTGTTCGCGCTCGGCGTCACCCTCTACCACCTCGCCACCGGGCAGCGGCCGTTCGGCTTCCCCGGCAGCACGCGCGGGCTCAAGCGCCGGCTGTACCAGGACCCGGTACCGCCGCGCGCGCTGGTGCCGGCGATCCCGCGCTGGCTGCAGGAGATCATCCTGCGCTGCCTGGAAGTCGATCCCGATGCACGCCATCCCACCGCGGCGCAGCTCGCCTTCGACCTGCAGCATTCCGAGCAGGTGGTGCTGACCGGCCGCGCCGACCGCCAGCGCCGCAGCGGCCGGCTGGAGACCACCAAACGCTGGTGGAAGTCGATCGGCATGGAAGCGGACAGGCTCGCCGGCAAGGCCGAGGCCACGCGCGCGCCGCTGATCATGGTGGCGGTGGACCTCAAGCACGGCGACCCCGCGCTCAACCACGCGCTGCGCGACACCGTGCAGCGGATCGTCGCCTCCTCGCCGGGCGCTCGCCTGGCCTGCGCGACGGTCCTGCGTACCCAGCGCATCGGCATGGACAGCAACCTCGATGCGCAGGGGCGCAACCGCCACGTCAAGCGCCTGGTCGGCCTGCGCGACTGGACGCGCGAACTGGACCTGCCCGACCACCGCCTCACCTTCCACGTCCTCGAATCGCCCGACGTGGCCGACGCGATCATCGACTACGCACGCACCAACGCGATCGACCACCTGGTGATGGGCGCACGCGGAATGACCGGCGTGCGCCGCATCCTGGGCAGCGTATCCGCCAAGGTCGTCGCCGAAGCCGGCTGCACCGTCACCGTGGTCCGCGCCCGCAGCAGCGACGAAGACGCCGCACCCGATCCTGCGGCGTAACCCGTGGCTCCGCGGTGCAAACGCTTCCCCTGTAGGAGCGGCTTCAGCCGCGACCGTGAGAACGCAGGCCACGGATTGCGCGGATGAACGCGGATAAGGCCGGAGCAAGTTTCATCCATGCCTGTCCGCACGATCCTTGGCGTCAACGCTGTACGGCGGGTTGCGGCTGAAGCCGCTCCTACAGGAGGCGGCTGGTGCACCAGCCTGCATGGCAAGGTCATGCCGTTCCGAGCATCGCGGCTTCCCGGTTTCATGGCATCCACATCCTGGCGTCCGGGCAGGCAGAAGCCCCGGCGCGGGTGACGGGGGAAACACAACGCCCCGCCATCGCATAATGGGGTCCCGAACAACCTCATCCGCCGCCGGCGGCCACTTGCACACCTTTTCCCCCACGATGAATCCTGCCGCCTCCCCCGCCGCGCCGGCCGTCGCCGTTACGCCCCTGTTCGAACTGGACCGCGCCACCGTGGTGCGCGGTGCGGTGCGCGTGTTGCGCGAACTGACGTTGACCATTCCGCTGGGCCAGCACACCGCGATCCTCGGGCCCAACGGCTGCGGCAAGTCGACCTTCATCAAGCTGATCAACCGCGAGCTGTACCCGCTGGCGCGCGAAGGCGAGGCGCCGGTCAAGGTGTTCGGGCTGCGCCGGTGGAACGTGGACGAACTGCGCAACCGCCTGGGCATGGTCACCAGCGACCTGACCCGCGACCTGCAGCAGATGCCGCACCTGCGCGTGGACGACGCCGTGCTCACCGGCTTCTTCTCCAGCTTCGTGGTGCCGCCGCACCGCGAGGTGGACGCCGACATGCGCCGCCGCGCGCGCGCCGCGCTGGAGCGGGCACAGGCCGCGCACCTGGCCGACCGCCAGGTCGCCGAGCTGTCCACCGGCGAGATGCGGCGCGTGCTGATCGCCCGCGCGCTGGTGCACGAACCGCAGGCCCTGCTGCTGGACGAGCCGACCGCCGGCCTGGACCTGGTGGCACGGCGGCATTTCCTGGACCTGATGCGCTCGCTGGCGCAGCGCGGCATCACCCTGGTGCTGGTGACGCACCACATCGAGGAGATCATCCCGGAGATCGACCGCGTGCTGCTGCTGCGCGACGGCATGGTCTGCCGCGACGGCAGCCGCGCGGACACGCTGACCGACGCCTGCCTGGGCCACGCCTTCGGCGGCCCGGTGCGGGTGCACCGCGAGGGCGACTACTACCGCGCGGAGGCCGGCGATGCCTGAGTTGCCCGAGGTCGAGACCACCCGCCGCGGGCTGGCGCCGCATATCGAAGGCCGGCGCGTCCGTGCGGTGACGCTGCGCCGACCCGACCTGCGCTGGCCGATCCCGCCGGACATCGCGCGCGACCTGCCGGGGCAGCGCATCGAAGCCGTGCGCCGGCGCGCCAAGTACCTGCTGCTGGACACCGCCGCCGGCAGCGCCCTGCTCCACCTGGGCATGTCCGGCAACCTGCGCGTGCTGCCGGCTTCCACGCCGCTGCGCACGCACGACCACGTGGACATCGCGCTGGACGGCCCCGGCGGCAAGCCCGGGCGCGTGCTGCGGTTCAACGATCCGCGCCGGTTCGGCTGCCTGCTGTGGCAGCCGGCCGGGGACGTTCATCCGCTGCTGCGCGACCTGGGGCCGGAGCCGCTGTCGGAGGCGTTCGACGGCGATTACCTGTTCGCCCTGAGCCGCGGCCGCAAGGCGCCGGTGAAGACCTTCCTGATGGACCAGCGGGTGGTGGTGGGCGTGGGCAACATCTATGCGGCCGAAAGCCTGTTTCGCGCCGGCATCTCGCCGCTGCGCCCGGCCGGCGAGATCGCGCGCGAACGCTACCGCGCGCTGGCCGACGCGGTGAAAGCGATCCTGGCCTACGCCATCGACCGCGGCGGTACCACCCTGCGCGACTTCCTCGCCCCGGACGGCGCCCCGGGCTACTTCGAGCAGGAGCTGTCGGCCTACGGCCGCGGCGGCGAGCCCTGCCCGCGCTGCGGCCGGCCGCTGAAGCAGGCCAGCATCGGCCAGCGCACCACGGTCTGGTGCACCCGCTGCCAGCGCTGACCCGTTCCGCGACGGGGGTCGGACACGCGGCCAGCGCCGAATGGCGCTATATTCGCCCGTCTCCTGGCACGTGGGGGCAATACATGGCCGATACACCCGACATCACGCTCTGGCTGGACTCGGCCCGCGGCGGCGACCGCGCAGCACTGGACCAGGTGCTGGCCACCCTGTACCAGGAACTCCACACCATGGCGCGCCGCCAGTTGTCCGGCCAGCACGGCTACACGCTGGACGCCACCGCGCTGGTGCACGAGTCCTACCTCAAGCTGATCGGTTCCACCAGCGCAGCCAAGTTCGAGGACCGCGCGCACTTCTTCGCCTACGCCGCCTCGTCGATGCGCAGCGTGGTGGTGGACTACGCCCGCAGCCGGCTGGCGCGCAAGCGCGGCGGCGACCTCAAGCGCGTGGCCGACATCCCTGAGGAAGTCGAAGGCCACCTGCGCCTGGACGAGGACATGCTGGCGCTGAACGACGCGCTGGAAAAACTGGCCGCCGCCGACGAGCGCCTGGCTCAGGTGGTGGAGATGCGCTATTTCGCCGGCCTGTCCGAACTGGAGATCGCCGAGCTGCTGCAACGCTCCGAGCGCAGCATCCGCCGCGACTGGCAGAAGGCGCGGCTGTTCCTGCTCGCCGCCATGCAGGACACCTGAGGCCCCCGCCCCCGCACCCCCATGGACGCGGAACGCTGGCAACGCCTGTCCCCGCTGCTGGACGTCCTGCTGGAACTGGAGCCGGAGGCGCGCGCGCAGCAACTGGCCATCCTGCGCGCCGACGACCCCGACAGCGCGCGCGAACTGGAAAAACTGCTGGCGCTGGAGGACGAGGCCGACCGGCTGATCGACCAGCCCCTGCTGGAACGCCCCAATCCGCTGCAGGCCGGCACCCGCGTGGGTCCGTACCAACTGGAGACGCTGCTCGGCGAAGGCGGCATGGGCATGGTGTGGCTGGCCTCGCGCGCCGACGGCCTGTACCAGCGCCGGGTCGCGCTCAAGCTGCTGCGCCCCGGCCTGGCCGATCCCAACCTGCGCCTGCGCTTCACCCGCGAGCGCGAGATCCTCGCGCGACTCGAGCACCCCAACATCGCCCGCCTGCTGGACGCCGGCATCGGCAGCGAGGGCCAGCCCTACCTGGCGCTGGAGTACGTCGAAGGCGTCGCCATCAACGACTACTGCCAGGCCAGCGGTGCCGGCCTGGAAGAACGCCTGCGCCTGTTCCTGCAGGTCTGCGAAGCGGTCAGCCACGCGCACGCCAACCTGATCGTGCACCGCGACCTCAAGCCGTCCAACATCCTGGTCACGCCCAACGGCGACGTGCGCCTGCTCGACTTCGGCATCGCCAAGCTGCTCGACGACCCGGAGCCGGCGCCGGTGCACCCGCGCACCGAAGTGCGCGCCTTCACCCTGCACTACGCCGCGCCGGAACAGGTGCGCGGCGAACCGGTCACCGCGATGACCGACGTCTATTCGCTGGGCGTGGTGCTGTACGAACTCATCGCCTGCACCAAGCCCTACCGCCTGCGCCGCCAGACCGACGCCGAATGGGAAGAGGCCATCCTAGCGGTCGAACCGCTGAAACCCTCCATCGCCACGCTGCGCGCCGCCGAAGTCGGGCGCACGCAGTGCCCCGATACCCGGCGCAACGCGCGCAGGCTGGTCGGCGACCTGGACAACATCGCCCTGAAGGCGCTGGCCAAGCCGCCAGAGCAGCGCTATCCGTCGGTGGAAGCCTTCGCGCTGGACCTGCGCCGCCACCTGGAAGGCCGCCCCGTGCTGGCGCGCCCGCAGAGCGTGGGCTACCGCATCCACAAGTACCTGCTGCGTCACCGCTGGGCATTGGCGGTCGGCGGGCTCGTGGCCTTCCTGCTGGTCGGCGCGCTGGCGGTCAGCGCCTGGCAGACCCGTCAGGCCATGCACGAAGCCGCGCGTGCACAGGCGATGCAGGATTTCGTCATCGGCCTGTTCGACAACGCCGGCGCCACCCAGCAGGGCAACGGCTTCGACGCCCGCGAACTGCTGGCCGCCGGCGAACGGCGCGGCGAGCGCGAACTGGCCAACCAGCCCCTGGCGCACGCCGAGTTGCTGGGCGTGATCGCCCGCCTGCGACTGGGCCTGGGCGATTACCAGCCGGCGCTGGCGCTGCTGGAGAAGCAATCGCGGTTGCTGTCCACGATCCCCGCCGCGCCCGACGGGCTGCGGCTGGAATCGGCCGTGCAGCACGGCCGCGTGCTGCGCCTGCTGGGACAGGCGCGGCAATGCCTGGCGGTGATGGCGCCGGTGGAACGGCTGCTGGCCCCCATGCAGCCCCGCCAGGGCCTGCTGGTGGCCGAGTTCCTTTCGCAGAACGGGCGCTGCCACGCCGACGCCGGCGAGCGGCAAGTGGCGCGGCAATCCTACGACCGCGCGCTGGCATTGCGCCGGCTCCTGAAGGACGAAGCCGGCGTGGCCGAGAACATGCGCGACCTGGCTTCGCTGGACGCCGAGCAGGGCAATCCCGACGCCGCCGCACGCGGCTACCAGGCCGCGCTGCTGCACCTGCAGTCCAGCGGCAACGCGCGCCATCCGCTGTCCATCGAGATCCACCGCAGCCTGGCCATCCTCTACCGCAACCGCGGCGACACCGAAGCCGCACTGGCCAATTTCGAACGCGCGCGCGACCTGGCGCAGGAGATCCACGGCCCCCTGCATCCGGTCACCCAGGCGGTGCGCCGCCAGATCGCCGCCATCCGCGTGGACCTGGGGCAGTTGCAGGAAGCCGAGAAGGAACTGCGCGCGCTGCACGCGCTGACGCTGGAGACGGTGGGCCCGAACCACCGCGACGCCGCTTCGAGCTGGAATTCGCTGGGCATCATCGCCTGGGAGCGCGGCGACTACGAAGCCGCCGTGCGCGACGTCGGCCGCGCCGTCGCCATCTGGCGTGCGCTGGACAACGAACAACTGCTGCCCAGCGGCCTGTTCAACTACGCCATGGTGCTGCTCAGCGCAGGACGCAACGACGAAGCGCTGTCCACCCTACTGGAATCGCGCCAGATCCGCGTGCGCCTGATCGGCGCCAGCCACCCGCTGATCGGCGAGACCGACCGCTTGATCGGCGAAGTGCTGGCCGCACAGGGCGAACTCGAAGCGGCCACCGAGCACTTCGACCGCGCGGTGCGCCTGACCCGCGTGGGCTTCGGCCCGGACCATCCGCGGACCTGGTTCTCCGAACTATCGCAGGCGCACCACCTGATCCGGTTGAACCGCCCCGCCGACGCGATCCGGCAACTGGAACCGCTGGCCCGCCACACCGGCGGCGGCAGCGAAGCCCCCAAGCTGCGCTGGCTGGCGCGCGCCTACACCGCCGAAGCCCGCTGCCGCATGGGCGAAGGCGACCGCGCCCGCCGCGACCTCGACACCCTGATCGCCGAACTGCGCACCCGGCAACCCGACGGCGGCATCATCCCGCGCGAGATCGCCGATATCCGTGCGAAGTGCCGTTGAAGCCGTTCACCCCAACGGCAACGGCGCCTGCAACGGCTCGATGCGGCCTTCGCCGCGGGCGATCTTCTTGAATTCGGCGCGGCTGACCGAAACGTAGCGTTCGTTGCCGCCGATCTCCACCTGCGGTCCGTCGTGCACGGCGTGGCCGTGTTCGTCTACGCGCACGGTCATGGTGGCCTTCTTGCCGGTGTGGCAGATGGTCTTGATCTCGCTCAGTTCGTCGGCCCAGGCCAGCAGGTACTGGCTGCCTTCGAAGAGTTCGCCGCGGAAATCGGTGCGCAGGCCGTAGCACAGCACCGGGATGCGCAGGGTGTCCACCACTTCGCTCAGTTGCCAGACCTGGGTGCGGGTGAGGAACTGCGCTTCGTCCACCAGCAGGCAGTCGAGCTTGCCGTGTCGCGCGATGTCGGATTTCACCCAGGCTTCCAGGTCGTCGTGGCGTTCGAACGCCACCGCGTCCGAACGCAGTCCGATGCGCGAGGCCACCACGCCTGCGCCGGCGCGGTCGTCCAGCCGCGGCGCCAGGATCGCCACCCGCATCCCGCGCTCGCGGTAGTTGTGCGCCGATTGCAGCAGCGTGGTGGTCTTGCCGGCGTTCATCGCCGAATAATAGAAATAGAGCTTGGCCACGGAAGAACTCGCTGGTCGTTGAATGCAGAGGCACACAACCGGGCATGGCCGTTTCCCGCCACGCGCCGTCGCCGCCCCCGGCGTGCCCGCTCCTTCGCGGAGCGGGCCGGGCGCCTATTTTGCCTGAGGCGGAGGAACCGGATGACCTGCGCCGCAACCGGCGTGCGGCGCAGCGCTATCCGGGTGGGTGCCGAACTAGGCGGGCCATGCAATCCGTGGCAGCAGAACGGGAACAGATCACGGCGACCAGCGCAGCCACCGGCAATCGCGGAACGACACTCCGCACTCGATCCGGATACCCATCCGGCCCCTGGGCCCCGATCCCGCCCCTCCCTAGCTCAACATCCGCGCCAGTTGCGTGCGGTTGGCGACGTTGAGCTTGCGGAAGATCGAGCTGATCTGGCTCTCGATGGTCTTGCGCGAGCGGCACAGCCGCTCGGCGATCATGTCGTTGCGCAGGCCGGCGGCGACCAGCGCCGCCACTTTCCGCTCACTGGGCGAGAGGCACTTCAGCAGCGGCAGCGCGCGCGGGGAGTCGGCGTCGATCGCTCCGCCATCCTGATCGTCGGGGGTGAGGATGAGCAGGTGGTGCGCATGCGTGCAGGCAGGACGCGGCGCCGAGCTGACTTCCATGCGCAGGCGCAGGTTCGGGCGGCGCGGGTGCTCCACCGCGAAGGCGGCGTTGCATTCGGGCATGGGCGCGGTGCGGGCGTCGCGGCAGGGCGCGCCCTCCATCCAGCGCCGCAGCGGCGCCTCGATGGCCCGCGGCAGGTGCCCGCTCCTTTCGGTGTCCTCGCTCCAGCGGCGGCACAGGCGCTTGGCCTCGCGCGACATGTACGACGGCACGAGGTTGCCGTCGACGAGCACGGCGGCGATGGGGAGTTCGTACAGCAGCGCCTCGAAGGTCTTGTGCCGCACGCGGTCGGATTCCAGTGCGCGCACGCGTTGCAGGCTGGCGTCCAGCAGCGGGTACAGGTCCATCAGGAACGACAGTTCGCGCTCGGACAGCTCGGGATGCTCGGCGCGGATGCGGATGCTCAGCACCGCTTCCAGGCGCGGGCCGCTCCAGAACGCCAGGTGGATGAACTCGCGCCAGCCCGGCGCCTGGTTCTGCGCCCTCAGCCGCTCGGCGGCGTGCGCGTCCTGCGAGGCGATCTGCGAGAACGTGTACCAGGGAATCTGCGGATTGGCGTCCAGGTAGGGCGCGGCCACGTCCAGGCTGGTGGCCAGGCGCGCGCCTTCGTCGCGGGTCTCGGCCAGGTGGTGCCGGCCCTGGTGCGGCTGGTAGCCGTCGATGTCGAACAGCAGGCTGCACGAGTGGCAGGGCAGTGCACGGCTGATCAGGGCCGAGCAGGACCGCCACAGGTCGGCCATGTCGAGCGACTTGACCAGTTCCATGCGCTCGACGGCCCCGCTGTCGGCGGCGGTGGGCGTATCGAAGGCTTCGAGCATCAGCATGTCGTCTCTCGGGATGCCTGGGGAAGCCACCGGCCCGGCCATGCGGGCGGCCCGGTGCTTGTGCTTCTCGGGAAGGTGACTCGACGCCTTGTAGCACCCGCCTCCGGCAGTGGCAAGCGCGCGGAGCCGGGCAATATCCGGGTTTCTTCCGATTCGTCCGGGGCGCCCACAGTGGTCCAATGCCATGGAACCCGGGTCCGGTCGGACGAAGGGCACGCAGATCACGGAGCGCGCGAATGTACAGTGGCACGGGGCGATGGGTAACGGGCGAAACGGGGGACACGATGAACCAGCCAGTCAACACGGTGGTCCTGCGCAAGCCCTACCTGCTGTTCCTCGGTGAAGAGACCAACCCGCTGAAGGCGAAGACCGCCTTCGGCCTGCGCGACTGGACGGCCGAGAGCTGCGTCGGCCAGATCCGCACGCCCGGCGGCACGGTCGACCTGGGCCTGCCGGAACTGGAACCGGCCGCCGCGGCCGCCGCGGGCGCGCGTTCGCTGGTGATCGGCGTCACGCCGGTGGGCGGGCGCATCCCCGCGCACTGGAGCGGCCCCCTCATCGCCGCGGTGCGGGCCGGGCTGGACATCGTCAGCGGCCTGCACACGCCGCTGGAATCGGTGCCCGGGCTGGCGAAGGCCGCGGCCGAGGCGGGCGTGCGGTTGGTGGACGTGCGCCGGCCGCCGGACGACCTGCCGCGCGCCACCGGCAAGCGGCGCAGCGGCAAGCGCGCGGCCATGGTCGGCACCGACTGCGCGCTGGGCAAGAAGTACACCGCGCTGGCGCTGGCCAGGGCGATGCGCGGGCAGGGCGTGGACGCCGATTTCCGCGCGACCGGGCAGACCGGCATCATGATCGCCGGCGCCGGCATCGCCGTGGACGCGGTGATCGCCGACTTCATCGCCGGCGCGGCCGAATGCATTTCGCCGGCGGCGGCGGCGGACCACTGGGACCTGATCGAAGGCCAGGGCTCGCTGTTCCATCCGGCCTATTCCGGCGTCACCCTGGGCCTGCTGCACGGCTCGCAGCCGGACGCACTGATCCTGTGCCACGATCCGCGGCGCACCCACGTGGTCAGTTGGCCGGACTATCCGCTGCCCGGCCTGCAGGATGCCAGCCGGCTCTACTTGCACATGGCGCGCATGACCAATCCGGACGCGCGCCTGGCGGGCGTGAGCCTCAACACTTCCGCGCTGGACGAAGTAGCGGCGCAGGAAGCGCTGGCGCAGGCGGAGCGCGAACTGGGCGTGCCGGCCTTCGACCCGATGCGCACGCCGCTGGAGCGTGCGGTCGCCGCCATCGTGGGCTGACCGGTCATGGCGCGCACGATGCGGGCCAGGCCGCAGTCCTGGAAGCTGAAGGAACCCTTCGCCATCACGCGCGGCGTGCGCAGCGAAGCGCGGACCGTCGTGGTCGAACTGCACCAGGACGGCGTGTTCGGCTTCGGCGAAGCCGGCGGCGTCGCCTACCACGGCGAAACGCCGGAAAGCATGCTGGCCCAGATCGAACAGGTGCGGCTGCAGGTGGAAAACGGCTGCGACCGGCACGCCTTGCAACGACTGCTGCCGGCCGGCGGCGCGCGCCACGCGCTGGACGCCGCGCTGTGGGACCTGGAAGCCAAGCTCAGCGGCGTGCCGGCATGGCAACGTGCCGGCGCGGCGCGCTGGGAACCGGTGGCGAGCGCCGTCACCATCGGCATCCGCGGCCTCGATGCCTACGCGGCGGCGGCGCGCAACTACGCGCGCCATCCGTGGATCAAGGTGAAGGTGGGGCGCGATGCGCCGCTGGAAGCGGTGGCCGCGGTGCGCAGGGAAGCGCCGGACGCGCACCTCATCGTCGACGCCAACCAGGCGTGGAGCGTGGAGGAATTGCTGGCCTATGCGTCGCCGCTGCACGACCTGCGCGTGGACCTGATCGAACAGCCAGTGGCCGTCGGCCCCGACCAGGGATTGGCCGGCTACGCAGGCGCCGTCCCGATCTGCGCCGACGAATCGCTGTCCACCCTCGACGACCTGCCGGGACTGGTGGGGCGCTACCAGTTCGTCAACATCAAACTGGACAAGGTCGGCGGCCTGACCGCGGGCCTGGAGTTGGCGGCGGCGGCGCGCGCGGCGGGTTTCCGCCTGATGGTGGGCTGCATGCTGGGCGGTTCGGTGTCGGTGGCGCCGGGCATGGTGCTGGCGCAGCAATGCGACGTCTGCGACCTGGACGCGCCCTGGTTGCAGGCCGAGGACTGGCCGCACGGCATCGCCTTCCACGAAGGCCGCATGTCCCCGCCCGTCCCGGAACTCTGGGGCTGAACCACTGCCGCGCACGGCGCACAGGCGCCGGCCCGCGACACCCCGATGCGCGAATCCCGTGCGCACTGCCGATGGCGGTTTCCCCCGGCCGCCTCCACGCTCCCGCCGACCCCGACCGCAGGCACGCCATGGCTGAAGAACACGCCTCCGGGCGCGGAAGACTGCCCCTCCACTGGAAGATGGCCCTCGGCTTCGCGCTGGGACTGGCGCTGGGACTGGGGGTGCACGCCACTGCCGGCGCGGAGGCCGGCTGGCTGCAATGGCTGACCGGCCACGTGACCCAGCCGGCGGGCACGCTGTTCCTGCGCCTGATCTTCATGCTGGTGCTGCCGCTGCTGTTCTCGGCGCTGGTGGTCGGCGTTGCAGACATGGGCGACATCCGCGCACTCGGCCGCATCGGCTGGCGCACGCTGGCCTATACCGTGGTCGTGTCCGGGATCGCCGTGCTGATCGGCCTGGTGCTGGTCAACGTGTTGAAGCCGGGCGCCGGCGTGGACCCGGCCGCCGCGCAGCAGATGCTGGCGCAGGGTAGCGAGCGCGCGCAGGCGATCATCGCCGGCGGCACGCAGAAGCTTGGCGCGGCCGACATGCTGCTGTCGCTGGTGCCGGACAACGTGGTCGGCGCGGCCGGCAAGAACGAGATCCTCGCGGTGATGTTCTTCGCGCTGATGCTCGGCGTGGGCCTGGTGCTGGCCGGGGAAAGCGAGGCCACGGCCACGTTCAAGCGCGCGGTCGAGGGCCTGTTCGAAGTCTCGATGACCCTGATCGGGCTGGTGATCCGGCTGGCACCCTACGCGGTGTTCTGCTTCATGTTCAACCTGGCCGCGCTGTTCGGCTGGGAACTGCTGGCCAGGCTGGGCGCCTACGTCGGCGTGGTGGTGCTGGCGCTGGCGCTGCACCTGTGCGTGGTCTATTCGGTGCTGCTGAAGCACGCCGGCTGGTCGCCGCTGGCGTGGTTCCGCCACGTCCAGGAAGCCATGCTGATGGCGTTCTCCACCGCCTCCAGCAACGCCACGCTGCCGACTTCGCTGCGGGTGGCGGAGGAAAAGCTGCGGCTGCCGAACAAGGTCGCGCGCTTCGTGCTGACCGTCGGCGCCACCGCCAACCAGAACGGCACCGCGCTGTTCGAGGGCGTGACGGTGCTGTTCCTGGCGCAGTTCTTCGGCGTCCACCTCGATCTCGGCCAGCAGGTGCTGGTGATGTTCGTCTGCATCCTCGGCGGCATCGGCACCGCCGGCGTGCCGGCCGGCTCGCTGCCGGTGGTGGCGCTGATCTGCTCGATGGTCGGCATTCCGGCCGAAGGCATCGGCCTCATCCTCGGCGTGGACCGCTTCCTGGACATGTGCCGCACCACGCTCAACGCCACCGGCGACCTGGTGCTGGCGACGGTGGTGTCGAAGGGCGAGAAGGATTCCGGCGATACCGCCTGACCGCGCTTGGCGCAGGCATGCGGGAAGTGCACGGTCGTTTGCACAGCGGCGGCGCTGGCGCTGCGGGCGCCATCCGTGGCCCGCTTTTTTTCAAGTCGCGGCCGAAGCCGCGCCTGCAGGAAAGCCGGGCGTGCCGGCTCCACCCGCCCGCATGCTTCAACTCTGCGCGCGCGCCCAGTCCACGGCCGGGTATTCGCCTTCGCCCAGGAAGGCTTCCAGCACGTCCTTGTAGGCCGCCAATCCGTTCTCGCTGTTGGTGAACAGGACCACGCTGTCCCCGCTCTCCGGATCGAGCATGAAGAACGCCTTGAAGCCGGGGTTGTCGCCCCAGTGCCAGACCCGCTTGCCGGCCGCCGTCGTCTGCAAGCCCACGCCCAGGCCCCAGGCGACGAAGGGATCCGCCGGCGTGGGCACGTCCCGGTCGTCGGCATCGCTGGCCTCGGCGAACATCAGCGCGTGCGTCGCCGGCGCGAGCCCTTCGCCCGCGTACAACGCCCTGCGCACGAAGTTGGCGTAATCGCTGGCGTTGGTCACCAGCGTCCATGCCGTGTTGCCCTTGGCGAAGACGCGCACCGGCCTGACCGTGCCATCCTTCGCATGCCCCGACGCCCGGACGCCGTCCAGCGCGGGATCGGTCAGGTAGCTGCTGCTGGGCATGTCGAGCGGCTCGAACGCTTCCTGCCTGGCCAGTGCGTTCCAGTCCAGCCCGGTGATGTGTTCCAGGGTCTTCTGCAACAGGTAGAAGCCTTCGCCGGAATACTGGAAGCGCGTGCCCGGCGCGAAGCCGGCGGCGAGCGGCGTGCTGTCCAGCGCCGGATCCGTAGGCGAAATCTGCCAGTTCGGCAGGCCGGTGGTGTGGTCGAGCACCATGCGCGCCGTGATCGTCCTGGCGGCGGCGTCGCCTTCGGTGCGGGGCGAATGCCAGTAGCTCCACAGCGGCGCATCCAGGTCGATCCTGCCCTGGTCGGCCAACCGCAGGGTGACGTAGGCGGCGACGACCTTGGAGAGCGAGGCGGCCTCGAACACGGTCTGGCCGGTGACCGGCTCGCCCGATGCCTTGCTCATCACCCCGTAGACGTACTCTTCGCGCACGCCGTGATGGATGCGGGCCAGTTGGGCGCCGGGAATGCCGTGGCGCTGCATCGTTGCGTCGAAGCGGCTGCGCCGGCTTTCCTCATCGTCGACGGCCGACGCGGTGGCCGCGGCCTGCGCGTCGGCAGCGCGGCCCTGGCTTGGGCCGGCCTGGCGGTCGCAACCCGTGCCGAGGCACAGCAGCGCCATCGCCAGCATGGTCGTTCGCGATGCTCGGATCTTCATGGTTCCCCCAATCTGCAATGGACGAAAACCGCCGCCGGATCGGCGCGGGCGGCGCTGCGGGCGGCGGCGAAGCGCGAAACCGTTCTGCACCGGCGCTGCGCCGTGGCCGCAGCCACCCGGACGCGAAGACCATAGCGTATCTCCGCTGCGCCGCATCGCGGCCGCGCAAGCCGCGCGCGGATCTGCATGCGGCGTCGCGATTGCTGGAAAATAGGGATTCCTCCCGATGCACGCGCCACGCCACAGCGACTACCATCGGCGGCGGAGCGCCCTGCCCGGCGCCTCCATGCTCCGCCCTCGCACCCTGCCCGGAGGCCGTCCCACGATGAAACGCTGGTCCATCCTGTTGTTTGCCCTCGCCGCCTGCACGACCGCGCTGCACGCGGCGGCGGCCGAGCAGCGGCCGCGCGCGCGCGAAGCCGGCGTCGTCGTGGGCACGCTGCCGCCGGGGCCGCACAACGCGATCACCGACGTGGCCGGAGTCGGCGTGGGCCATGCCACCCTGGCCGAGGGCCGGCGCCTGCACACCGGCGTCACCGCCGTCGTGCCGCACGCGGGCAACCTGTTCCGGCAGCGGGTGCCGGCGGCGATCGTGGTCGGCAACGGCTTCGGCAAACTGGCCGGCATCACCCAGGTGCAGGAACTCGGCGAACTGGAAACGCCGATCCTGCTGACCGGCACGCTCAGCACCTGGAAGGTCGCCGACGCCACCGTGGACTGGCTGCTGCGTCAGCCGGGCATGGAACAGGTGCGCTCGATCAACCCGGTAGTGGGCGAAACCAACGACGGCTACCTCAGCGACATCCGCGCGCGCCCGTTGACCCCGGCGCTGGTCGAGCAGGCGCTGACCCGGCTCTCGCGCGGCGCGGTCGAGGAAGGCGCCGTCGGCGCCGGCGCCGGCACGGTCGCGTTCGGCTGGAAGGGCGGCATCGGCACCAGTTCGCGGCGGTTGCCGGAGACCGACGGCGGCTACACCGTGGGCGTGCTGGTGCAGAGCAACTTCGGCGGCGAACTGACCATCGCCGGCGTGCCGGTCTGGAAGGACCTGCCCGACCCGGCCGAGTACGCGCGCAGCCAGGCGGTGCCACCGCCGAGCACCGGCGACGGCAGCATCATGATGGTGGTGGCCACCGACGCGCCGCTGGATGCGGCCCAGTTGCAGCGGCTGGCGCGGCGCGCCCTGGTCGGATTGGCGCGCACCGGTTCGGTGATGTCCAACGGTTCGGGCGATTACGTCATCGCCTTCTCCACCGCCCGGGACAATCTGCGCGATCCCGCCGCATCCGTGCAGCCGGCGCGCAGCGTGGCCGGCGAAGGCATGACGCCGCTGTTCCAGGCCGTCGCCGAAGCGACCGAGGAAGCCATCCTCAATTCCATGTTCCGCGCGCAGACCGTCCATGGCCACCGCGGCACCGCCGCGGCGCTGCCGCTGGAACCGGTGCTGGAATCGCTGCGCCGCGCGCAGGCATTGCAGCCCGCGCGGCCGGCGACGCCTTGAGCCCCCGGCCACCGCCGTCGCCCTCGCGGCGACGGCTTCGCGTTACATCGCATCGCGCCGCGCCTTCTTCGCGCGAAGGCACGCGGCACCGCCCGCACGTCCACCCTGGAGACCGCCATGAATGAATCCACCGCAGCGGCGCATCCGCACCCGGTCCTGGCCCGTTGCCTGGCGAAAGGCACCGCGGCCGCCCTGCTCTTCCTGCTGGCCTGCTCGGTCGCCTTCGCCGCCAGTCCCTCGCGCACGCGCGCGGCGGGATTGCAGCAGGAACTGGACCGCCTGACGTCCTCGCTCGACGGATCGGTCGGCGTGTACGCGCTCGACCTGCGCAGCGGACGCAGCGCGCAGGTGAACGCGCAGACCGGCTTCCCGATGGCCAGCACGGTCAAGGTGCCGGTGGCGGTGCACATCCTGCGCCTGGTCGACGAAGGCAAGCTGGACCTGCACCAGCAGGTGCTGTTGCAGGAAGGCGACATCTATCCCTCGATGGGCGGGCCCGTCGATACCTACCTGACGCCCGGCTCGGCGATCACCGTGCGCGACCTGTTGCACATGATGCTGACGGTCAGCGACAACAACGCCACCGACATCCTGATCCGCCTCGGCGGCGGCACCGCGGCGGTGGACGCGCGCATGCACGCGCTCGGCATCCAGGGCATCCGCGTCGACCGCTACATCTGGGAAATGCTGTCGCACTACCTCGGCAACCTGGAAGCGTCGCCGGAGCATCCGGTCACCCCGGAGCAGTACGCCGCGCTGGACAACGCCAAGCGCAGCGAGGAAGAGCGCAACCGCTACACCCGGCTCTACAACGAAGACCCCCGCGACACCAGCACGCCGGCCGGCATGGCCGCCCTGCTCAAGCGGATCTGGGACGGCAAGGCGCTCAAGCCCGCGACCACCGAGGTGCTCAAGGCGATCATGCTGGACTGCCACACCGGGCAGAACCGGCTCAAGGGCATGCTGCCGGACGCGACGCCGGTCGCGCACAAGACCGGCACGGTCGGCCACGTCATCAACGACGTGGGCGTGATCACGCTGCCGGACGGCAAGGGCGAAGTCGTGGTCGCAGTCTTCGTCAAATCCGGCCAGGGCGACCAGGCCCGGGACAGGCTGATCGCGCAAGTGGCGCGCGCCACGCACGATTATTTCCTGTTCGTCGACGGCAATTGACGCCGCGGTTCGATGAAACCGCAAGCGGACCGGGGCCGCGTTCTGCCGGCCTCCGGTCATCCGCACCGCTGCTCCGCCGTACCGCTTCCGCCGCGCGCGCCCGACCGCGATCGCGCCAACCAATTCCGGGTTTCCTCTGATTCCTTCCCGCGCGGCGGGTGATCAAATGCGGTGGAACCCGGGGATTCCGGCCAGGCACGGCGCACGCACTGCCTGATCGCTCCCCTCCACGATCGAAGCAACCCTCTCCGGCACGGGGAGCGGGCTTGCTGCGCCCCGCGTCCAGCCACCACCTGCCGAACCCCTGGGAGAGAAGAGGTCACCATGCCCATCCATCACCATTCACCGCAGCGCTGCCGCCTGGTCGCGGCGATCATCCTGGGCCTGGCCTTGCCGGCGGCCGCGTTCGCCGGCGCGCAGGACGCGCCGCAGAACGACGACGCCACGTCCGGCGAGGCCGACAAGCCGGCCCAGACCCTGGACAAGGTGGAAGTCACCGGCTCGCGCATCAAGCGTGCGGAGATCGAGGGCCCGTCGCCGGTGGTGGTGATCACCGCCGAGGACATTCGCAAGCAGGGCTACAGCACCATCGCCGAAGCGTTGCAGACGCTGACCCAGTTCAACGGCGACGTCATCGGCGGCGAACTCAGCGCCAGCTCGTCGCAGCCGGATGCTTCCTTCCTCAACCTGCGCGGCCTGGGCGTGGGCTACCAGTTGATCCTGCTCAACGGCAAGCGCATGACCGAGTACGCGGCCAGCTCCGGCGCGGCCTCCACCGGCGTCAGCGTGGGCAGCATCCCGGCCGCTGCGGTGGCGCGCATCGAAGTGCTCAACGGCGGCGCCTCGGCGATCTACGGTTCCGACGCGGTGGCCGGCGTTGTCAACATCGTCACCAAGGACGACTGGGAGGGCAACCACCTGCGCATCCGCGGCGGCACCACCGCGCGCGGCGGCGGCGACACCGGCCAGATCCAGCTCAGCGGCGGCAAGGCATGGGACCGCGGCAGCCTGACCTACGCGTTCGAGCAGTTGAACCGCGAGCCGATCCGCTACGGACAACGCAGCCACGTCATCCTCAGCGGCATGAACGCACCCGGCAACGCCGGCACCAACCGCCCGACCTGGGGCCTGGACACCGCGCTGATGGACGGCGGCTACAACGGCTACTACTGGATGGACCGCGACGGCCAGTTGGTCTACACCGGCGACGTCGACCCGCTGACCGCGGCCGAAGCGCTGGAATACTCCTGCCGCAACGCCGACCCCAACTACTTCCCCATGTACTGGTCCGCCGACGACCAGTTGCCCAGCGCCTGCGGCAACGCCACCTACTACGACGGCGACACCTTAGCCAACAAGTACAACAAGACCTCGGCCTACCTGGCCGGCCGCTACCGCTTCAGCGACGACGTCGAAGGCTACGGCCAGGTGCTGATGCAGCACTCCCGCAGCCAGGCCGCGCACCGCACCAGCATGTACCTGTACAACGCCGGCAGCGCCTACGACGTCGACATCGGCCAGTTCGAATACTGGC
Source organism: uncultured Pseudoxanthomonas sp. (assembly GCA_937975725.1). GTDB lineage: Bacteria > Pseudomonadota > Gammaproteobacteria > Xanthomonadales > Xanthomonadaceae > Pseudoxanthomonas_A. The sequence goes on from CALJUL010000110.1 coordinate 24,663, forward strand.
GCCCGCTCGATCCCAACAGCATCGGCGGCGTGCCGATGCGCATCTGGGAGGAAACCACGCTCAGCGCCAACGCCGGCGTGCGCGGCACCGTCGGCCGCTTCGACTGGGACGCCAGCATCAGCCTCTCGCGCGACGAGATGAAGAGCCGCTGGGACCAGTTGATGACCGACCGCGTGCACCATTACCTGTTCGGCGACCCGGTCGGCAGTGTCGACGGCTGGCCGCTGTACGACATCGACCCGGCGGTGCTGTTCGGCCGGGTCGGACCGGAGCAGTACGCCTCGATGGTGTCCACCATCCACAACCGGGCGATATCGCAGACCTCGCAGGCGCAGTTCGTGCTGAGCGGCCCGCTGTTCTCGCTGCCGGCCGGCGACGTGGAGATGGCGGCGATCGTCGAGGCCTCGCATTCCAAGTACCAGCTCCGCCCGGATGCGCGCAGCATCAGCACCTACGAGGACCCCGACAAGACCTTCAACTTCACCGGCGTGGTCGGCGGCGGCCCGCGCGACCGTTACGGCGTGGGCGTCGAGTTCCGGGTCCCGTTGCTGGACAGCCTGACCGCCAACGTCGCCGGCCGCTGGGACAAGTACGACGACATCTCCGACGTCGGCGACGCGACCACCTGGCAGGCCAGCCTGGAATGGCGTCCCATCGACAGCCTGCTGGTCCGCGCCAGTCGCCAGACCAGCTTCATGGCGCCCAACATCATGTGGCTGTACGGCGAGCCGGTGACCAACTACGACGACTACCTCACCAACGAATACCTGTGCCGCGTGAACGGCCTGGACCTGACCACGCCCGCCGGCCTGGCCCAGTGCGGCAGCGACTACCGCCAGGGTTCGTGGTACGTGGAGGGCGGCAACAACACCCGCCTGCACGAGGAGACGGCGACGTCCAACGGGTTCGGCATCGTCTGGGACATCACCGACACGCTCTCGGTCAGCGCCGACTACTGGGAGATCGAGCTCAAGGGCAAGAGCGAATACCTGGACACCGCCACCCTGATGAGCGCCAGCGCCGACTGCCTGCTGGGCCGCCGGCTCGACGGCACGCCGGTCGATCCCAACTCGGCCGCCTGCGCCATCTACACCAGCTACGTGCAGCGCGACGCGGCCGGCAACGTCACCGAGTACTTCCTCGACGCGATCAACCAGGCCGGCGTGCGCACCAAGGGCTTCGACGCCAGCGTGAAGTACGCCTGGGGCTGGGGCGCGCTGGGCAACTTCAGCCTCAACCTGGGCATGAGCCGCACCCTGGGCTACGACGTGAAGATCGCCGACGGCGACCCGTGGGAGGACTACATGGGCTGCTCCTACTCCGCCACCTACAGTTGCGGCAGCCAGCCGCTGGCCTTCCGCACCCGCACCAACTGGACCCTGAGCTGGAACAAGGACGACTGGGCGGGCAGCGTGTACGGCTACCGCAACGGCGCGCGCGTGAACTACCAGGCCACCGGCCACCTGCCGTCCTACGTGCAGTGGAATGCCAGCCTGTCGAAGAAGATCACCGACAACGTGCGCCTGGGCGTGGACGTGACCAACCTGTTCGACGAGTACGGGCCGAAGGACTCGACCATGACCTGGTATCCGTTCTACCAGAACATCTACGGCGTCACCGGCCGCGCGATCTACGTGAACCTGGACATCGACTTCTGACGCCGCCGGTTGCGGACGGAGCAAGGCAAGGACGCCGGCAGGGACACGCGGGAACGCCGTGGACGGCGTTCCCGATCCCGGCGATCCGTGCTTCGTGCGGTGCCGTCGCGAGATGGCGACGCCGGGGCGGTGTCGCCGGGATTCTTCGTTTTTTGGGGTGACGTCGTGGGGCTGCCATCCACTGCATGAGGGGTGACGCGCAACGCGGTCGACGTGTTCTGCCCGTGCGCCATTGGCTGCTCATTGCAACAGGCATTCGGATGCTGGTGCATCGCTATCCCGGTGCGGGTGGATAACGGCGGCGGCAGGCCAAGCGCGACCGCCGACTGTTCAGCCAGACGATGCGATGAAGTGTGGGTGTGTGGGTGCTCGGATGCGGAACGAGTTGCGAGTTGCGAGTTGCGAGTACGGTGCGAGCGTGGCGTGGCGGAACAGGCTCGCACTATTCGCTTGCAGGTCCGCCGAGGAGTGAACTGTGGAAGCGGAAGATGGACATGCGCGCCTCCGGTTCCAGCAACCCGGCGACGACCGTTTCGCCTACGTGGCTCCGCGCGGTTCCAGTACGTCTTCCTGCGCATCGCTTCGCATGCCGGCACGCGCAAGGCTTCAGTCCCGACTGCCTGGGCGGGTCTCCTGCATTCCGCGCTTCACGCACCGGCTGTGCACACCCTCTTCACTGCCCTTCGGGCCGCACCGTCTCCACGTCGCCCACGTCCACGCGTCCTTTCGGCGGCGTCTTCCAGAGGGCGTCCTGCAGGCGCCAGTAGTCTTCCGGCTGCCAGTATTTCCGGTCGTAGTACTGGTCGCCGCGCACGGTCATGTCGGTGCCGGCCAGCGGCCCGCTGTACGGGATGATGGTCAGGTTGCCGACGCTGCCGACCCGGCTGCCGGTGACGCTGCCGGCGGCGCGGCGCAGGATCCGCTCCAGCCGCGGCTTGGCCGCTTCGTCGCCGTATTCGGCCATGACCGCCTGGCCGCGGTCGATGGCGTCCTGCCGCTGGGCTTCGTCCAGTTGCGCCCAGTAGCCCTCGCGGCGCGCCAGGAAATCGGGATACAGGCGCTCGGCGGCGACGTCCATCCAGGCATAGGCGATGGCGGGGTCGCGGGCGGCGCCCAGGCCGCGCCAGTACATGTCCGCCACGATCGCCTGCGAGGGCTTGTCGGCGTAATGCGCCGCGCGCTTGAAGTGCTCCAGCGCGGCCGCGTACTCCTGCCGGCCGAAGGCGCGCACGCCCTCGGCCCGCCAGCCCAGGTCGGGGTGCGCGGCCAGGAAGTTCCCGGTCAGCACCGCCGGGTCCATGCCCGGCGCGGGCGACGGGCCTTCTGCCGCCTGTACCGGCAGCGCGGCCATGCAGCCCAGCCAGAAGAGGACAGTCCATCGGGTCCGCATGCCATGCCCTCGAGCCGTGCCGGGCGCCCATCTTAGGGGAAAGCCGGCGCCGGCAGGCGTTAAACTGGCGCGCCGTACCCGACAGTCGCATGCACGGCCTCAATCCTCCCCAACGCGCCGCCGTCCTTCACAGCAAGGGCCCCCTGCTGGTGCTCGCGGGCGCCGGCAGCGGCAAGACGCGGGTGATCGTGGAGAAGATCGCGCATTTGATCGCGGGCAACCACTTCCCGGCGCGCCGGATCGCAGCGATCACCTTCACCAACAAGTCCGCCAAGGAAATGCGCGAGCGCGTGGCCAAGCGCATCCGGGGCGACGCGGCCGACGGCCTGACCATCTGCACCTTCCACGCGCTGGGGCTGAAGTTCCTGCAGATCGAGCATGCCGCGGTGGGCCTGAAGCGCGGCTTCTCCATCTTCGACGCCGACGACGCGGCCGCCCAGGTCAAGGACCTGATGTACGGCGCCAAGCCCGACGACGTGGAGATGGCGAAGAACCTGATCTCGCGCGCCAAGAACGCCGGCCTGTCGCCCGAGCAGGCGCTGGCCGAGGCCCGCACCAACCGCGAGAAGGAAGCCGCGCTGCTGTACCAGCGCTACCAGGACCGGCTGGCCGCGTTCAACGCGGTGGACTTCGACGACCTGATCCGCCTGCCGGTGCAGGTGCTGGAGAACCATCCCGAGGTCACCGCCGCGTGGCGCGAGCGCATCGGCTACCTGCTGGTGGACGAATGCCAGGACACCAACGACGCGCAGTACCGCCTGCTCAAGGCCATCGCCGGCGAGCGAGGCGACTTCACCTGCGTGGGCGACGACGACCAGAGCATCTACGCCTGGCGCGGCGCCAACCCCGACAACCTGCTGCAGATGGCGAAGGACTATCCGAAGCTGCAGATCGTCAAGCTGGAGCAGAACTACCGCTGCAGCAACCGCGTGCTGCGCGCCGCCAACGCGCTGATCGCGCACAACCCGCACGAGCACCCGAAGAAACTGTGGAGCGACCAGGCCGACGGCGAGCGCATCCGCGTGTGGGAATGCCGCGACGGCGAGCACGAGGCGGAGAAGGTGGCCGCCGAGATCTCCTTCCTGCACGCCTCCAAGAGCGCGGCGTGGAGCGACTTCTGCATCCTGTTCCGCGGCAACCACCAGTCGCGGCCGCTGGAGAAGGCCCTGCAACTGCTGCGCATCCCCTACCACCTGACCGGCGGCACCGCCTTCCTGGAGCGGCAGGAAGTGAAGGACGCGATGGCCTGGCTGCGGCTGCTGGTGAACCCGGACGACGATGCGGCCTTCCTGCGCGCGGTGCAGTCGCCCAAGCGCGAGGTCGGCGCCGGCTCGCTGGCCAAGCTAGCGGAAATGGCGCAGCGCGCGCACCTGCCGCTGTCGCGCGCAGCCGAATCGATGGGTGCGCTGAAGGCATTACCGGCGCGCGCGGCCAACGGCCTGAGCGCGTTCAACGACATCGTGCGTGACCTGCGCCGGCACGCCGACGAACTGCCGCCGGCCGACCTGGTGCGGCGCCTGAGCGAGCGCTCCGGCCTGCTCGGCGAGCTGCGCGCGCAGTGCAAGGACGAAGCCTCGTTCCAGCGCCGCCGCGCCAACCTGGACGAACTGGCCGACTGGTTCGAAGGCGGCCCGCGCGGCAGCAGCGCCGGCGATCTGGCCGCGCAACTGGCGCTGCTCTCGCGCAACGACAAGGACGACGGCGGCAACCAGGTGCGGCTGATGAGCCTGCATGCGGCCAAGGGCCTGGAGTTCCGCTACGTCTTCATCGTCGGCTGCGAGGACGGCACCCTGCCGCACGAGACCAGCGTGGACGAAGGCAACCTGGAAGAGGAACGGCGGCTGATGTACGTGGGCATCACCCGCGCCAAGGAGCAGTTGTGGCTGAGCTACAGCCGCGAGACGCGCCGCTTCGGCGACCGCCTGCGCCTGCAACCCAGCCGCTTCCTCGGCGAACTTCCCGCCGACGAACTGCAACGCGACGGCGCCGATCCCGTCGCCGACGCCGAGCGCAAGAAAGAACGCGCCAGCGCCGGCCTGGCCGCGATCCAGGCCCTGCTGGGCGATTGATCCGCCACGCTCCTTGCGCACCTGTAGGAGCGACGCAAGTCGCGACCATGGACTACCGGAGCGGTTCCGCCACGGATGAAGCGGATAGGCGCGGATAAGGCATTGCAGTGTCGACGCGCTTTCGGCTTCATCGGCCCAGCGTCATCGGCTTTGAGCTCTATCCGCGTTTGATCCGCGTCATCCGCATCATCCGTGGCCAAAGGCTTCTTCAGGTCCACGGTCGCGGCTTGCGTCGCTCCTACGGCGGCCGCGGGCGCGGTACGCTTGCGGGCGGACTTCGGGAGGAAAGGCGATGACGCGCAACAGCCGGGCCTGGTGGCTGGTCGGTTTCCTGGTCGCTTTCGTGGGCGTGGGTTTTCCCTACTGGCAGCTTGCCTATGCGCAGGCCGGCCTGCCCGCTGCGCTGTACGGGCCCGGGCTGGTGGCGGTGGCCGTGGTGGCGATGCTGTTGCGCGCGTTCGGCACCGGCCGCTTCCTGCCGCTGTGGCTGCTGGCCGCGGCCTCCGTCCCCGCCGCGGTCGCCGCGCGCATCGCCGTGGACGTGGCGCGCGATGCCACCGCGCACAACCTCTGGCCGCTGGAACTGGGCATCGCCGCCGCGCTGGGATTGGGCGCCTCGCTGGCGGGGACCGCCCTCGGCAGCCTGTTCCTGCTGCGCAGCAGCCGGCGGCCCGAATGACGCCCCGCGTCCGCGGCACGATGCGGAACAGGAGGGCGCCATGACGGCCGATGCGCGGCTGGCGCTGCTGGCGTCCTACAACCAGTGGATGAACCGGCGCTTGTACGACGCCGCGGCGACCCTGCCGCACGCCGCGCTGGCCGCGGACCGCGGCGCGTTCTTCGGCTCGATCCTCGGCACGCTGAACCATCTGGTCGTGACCGACACGATCTGGCTCAAGCGCTTCGCGTCGGCGGCGGATGCGCCGGCGGTGCTCGCCGAACTCGACGGCACGCCGATGCCGGCCTCGCTCGACGCCCTGCCCTATCCCACGCTGCCGCCGCTGCGTGAACGGCGCGAATGGCTGGACGCGCTGATCGTCCGGTGGGTGGAGGCGCTCACGCCGGACCGGCTGTCCTCGTGCCTGGTCTACGCCAACATGAAGGGCGTGCCGGCACGCCGCAGCACGCTGGCACTGGCCACGCACCTGTTCAACCACCAGACCCATCATCGCGGGCAGGCGACCACGCTGCTGGCGCAGGCCGGCGTGGACGTGGGCGCGACCGACCTGCTGGCGCTGATTCCCGACGAACCCGCCTAGGCCGGCCCTGCGCCGCCCGCGGCAACGGAAGCGCGCGGCAAGGCGGCATTCCGGCGATGCACCGACGAAGAACGCGCAGGGGACGATTCCCAGCGCGGCGGCGGCAACCGCAGTAGCGCCGGCAACGACGGCATCGACCTGCCGGAAACAATCGCATCACACGCACGCATCGAGCATGCCTGCGCGGCGAATAACCCGCCTGCACCATGCACCGCCTCGGCCCGCGACCATGCCGCCAATGCAGCATGCTCCGCCGGCCTTCGCCCGCGTCAGCCCTCGCGTGCTTCCAGCAGGTGCGCCAGCCGTTCGCGCAACGCGACGACTTCCTCCTCCAGCGCCGCCACGCGGGCTTCCAGTTCGGGCGATGCGGTGCCGGCGGCCGGCGCCGAAGCCACGCGCGCCGCGATCGCGGCCACGTCCACCGGGCCGCACAGCAGGTGCACATAGCGGTCCTCGCGCTGGCCAGGGCCGCGCGGAATCTGCACCACCAGCGCCGGGCTGCGCTGGATCATGCGCTCCAGGTGGTGGCGCACGTCGTCGGCGTCGGCGAAGCGGCTCAGGCGTTCACTGCGCGCCAGCAGTTCGTGCACGGTCTGCGGGCCGCGCAGCAGCAGCAGGCCCAGCAGCGCGACCTGTTGCTGAGGCAGGCTGATGAACGCGGCGGCGCGGTGCTCGTAGCGCTCGGCGCGCGAGGAGAAGACCTGCTTGGCCAGCCCTTTCTGCTCCAGTTGCCGCAGCGCGTGGTTCACCGCGCCCAGGTCCATCGCCATCACCGGATCGCGCGCGGTCTTCTGGTTGGCGGCGGCCTGCGCGGCGTTGACCGTCAGCGGATAAGTGTCCGGCGTGGTGGCCTCTTTCTCGACCAGGCAGCCCAGCAAGCGGGCTTCGGCGGCGTTGAGCGGTTCGGGCAGGGCGGCGACGGCGTCGTCCATGGGCTTTTCTTCCTCGTTGCAGCAGGGCGGGCAGGATATACCGGGCGCGCCTGCGCACCGGCGTGGAGCCTCTTCTTTCGAAGGACGGCCGCAATACCGGTCGGCTAGAATCGCCGTCTCCCGAACACCGGACGTCCCATGCGCGCTTCGCTGCTCGCCGTCGCCCTGGCGGCCTCGTTCCCGATCCTGTCCGCCTGCCGCCACGTCGAACCGGCCGCCGAGGCGCCCGCGCCGGCCGTCGTGCAGGCCGAGGCGCCCGCCGTCGCGCACGACAACCTCAACGCGGTGGCCTGGGTGCAGACCTCGGTGGAATACCGCGCGCTGACCACGCAGACCTTCCGCGCCGCCGCGGACCACCTGGACCAGGCGCTGAAGCAGAAGCACTGGGACGCGCTGGTGCCGGAAGAGCGCGGCAACGCCGCCGCCGGCCTCAAGCCGGCCGTGGTGATGGACGTGGACGAGACCGTGCTGGACAACTCGCCCTACCAGGCGCGGCTGATCCGCGACGGCAAGGAATACGACGACATCAGTTGGGACCAGTGGGTGGCCGAACAGAAGGCCAGGCCGCTGCCGGGCGTGGTGGATTTCGCCCGCGCCGCCAACGCCAGGGGCGTGACCATCCTCTACATCTCCAACCGCGCGGTGCACCTGAAGGACGCGACCCTGGCCAACCTGAGGGCCGCCGGCCTGCCGGTGGCCGACGACAGCGTGTTCCTGGGGCTGGGCACCTTCGTGAAGGACTGCGAGCAGCAGGGCTCGGAGAAGGCGTGCCGGCGGCGCCTGGCCGGGCAGAAGTACCGCGTGCTGATGCAGTTCGGCGACCAGATCGGCGACTTCGTGCAGGTGCAGGCCAACACCCGCGAAGGCCGGCAGGCGCTGCTGGACGAATACGCCGACTGGTTCGGCGAGCGCTGGTGGATGCTGCCCAACCCGACCTATGGCTCGTGGGAGCCGGCGCTGTTCGACAACGACTGGGCGCGGCCGCCGGCCGCGCGCAGCCGCGCCAAGCGCGACGCGCTGGACTACGCACGATGAGCGCACGCGGCCCGCTGGCGCTGGCGCCGCGCGAACGCCTGATCTTCGCGCTGGACGCACCGTCCGGCGCCGACGCGCTGGCGTGGGTGGACCGGCTGGGCGAGTCCGTGCGGTTCTACAAGATCGGCATGGAACTGCTGGCCAGCGGCGACTACTTCACCGTGCTGGACGAACTGGCGCGGCGCGACAAGCGGGTGTTCGTGGACCTGAAGTTCTTCGACATCCCCGCCACCGTGGCCGGGGTGATCCGCGGCCTGTCGCGCTGGCCGGTGACCTACTGCACCATCCACGGCTGGCACGCCGGGATGATGGAAGCCGCGGCCGCCGCGCGCAGCCGCGACATGCGCCTGCTGGCGGTGACCGTGCTGACTTCGATGGACGGCGGCGATCTGCGCGCCATGGGAATCAACAGCGGCGAACCGGCGGAGATCGTCGTGCAACGTGCATTGGCCGCGCAGGCTGCGGGCATCGACGGGGTGATCGCCTCGGGGCAGGAGGCCGGGCTGATCCGCGCCGCCACCGGTCCGGGCTTCTCCATCGTCTGCCCGGGGATCCGCCCTGGCGGGCCGGCCGGCGACGACCAGAAGCGCACGGTCGGCGTGGCCGAGGCCTTCGCGCTGGGCGCGGACGCCATCGTGGTGGGCCGCCCCATCAGCAAGGCGGCCGACCCGCGCGCCGCCGCCGAGGCCATCCAGGCGGAAATCGCCGCATCGCTCCAATAAAATCAATAGTTTGTATGAATCAATTTCAGGTATTGCCTTAACATCGAGGCGCGGGTAGGCTGTGCGCATCCGGCCCTGTGGGCCGGACATGTGCCACAACACTTCGTCCTCCGGTTTCGGCCGGACTTCAGGAGGCCAGCGGCGTCGCAAAACGCCCGGCCTCCTTTTTTATTGGAGCGGAGAACAGGGAATGATCTTTCCCTGCCGCGGAGCGGGGCGGTCCCCCGGAACCTTCCATCCCCTGTTCCCGTTTCTGCTCCCAATTGCGACCTCCATGCTTGCCGCCTCCCCCGCCGGCCGCGAAGATGCGGGGCGACCGGGGAGTCACCGCCTATGCCGAAGTCCTTCGCGCCCGCCCTGCGCGCGCTGGCAGCCCTGTGGCTGCTGCTCGCCCTGCTGGCCGCCTGCAAGCGCCAACCCGAGGAACTGGCCGGCGCCGCCAGCGAGCCGGCCGCCGCCGTGCGCCAGTTGGCGGCCCACCTGCAGCGCAACGACCTGGTCGCGTTCGCGCGCGACGCCGTCCCGCCCGGCCTGCACGACCGCCTGGACGCGGCCTGGCGCAGCGGCCACAGCCGCTGGCCGCTGGACGAGCTTCCGCTGGACGACAAGCTGGTGCCGATGCTGGCGGCGCTGGCGGCGAAGGATTCGGAAAAGACCCTGCAGCGCAGCTTCGAGCGCCAGTTCGCCCGCCAGGACCGCGACCTGCGGGAGGCCGCGCGCACGCTGGGCCTGTTCGGCGTGCAGTACGTGAAGAACGAGGGCGACTACACCGCGGAGGAACGCGAGCACTACGCCCAGGTCATCGCTGCCCTCAGCGACTGGGCGCAGCAAGCGCCGCTGGGCGATCCGGCGCTGGCGCGCGCCAGCCTGACCCGGCTGGCCCCGGCTGCGCGGCGCAGCGGCCTGACCAGCGAACAGGCCCTGTCCGACGCCGGCATGCAGGCCAGCCTGCAACGGCTGTCGCCGTTCTTCGCCGAGGCCAAGGCCACCTTCGCCCGCTATGGCCTGCCACTGGATGCCACCTTCGCCGACCTGCGCACCGGCCTGGTCGAAGAGCAGGGCGATCGCGCGCGGGTGCGCATCCACTACCCGTTCGGCGAACACGAGATCGACGCCGTGGTCAGCCTGGTCCGCCGCGACGGCCACTGGTACCTGAGCGACTACCTGCGCCATGCCGAAGCCGCGCTGGCCGCGGCCGCGGCCGCCGACGCGGGTGCCGCCGCGCCGCCGGCGCCCGCCAAAGGCGACGGACCCGCCACGCCGTGAACGGCCGGGACCGTCTTCGCACGACTCTGCGCCGGGCTCTCTTGGCGGGCCTGCTCGCCGGCGTGGCCGCGACGGCGGCGCAGGCCCATCCCGGCGGCCTGGACAAGCAGGGCTGCCATACCAATCGCAAGACCGGCGAATACCACTGCCATCGCGGCGCGCCGCCCGCCGCTTCCGCCGCGCCGCGTTCATCGGCAATCCAACCCCTCCCGTTCGCACCCGCTCCCGGGACCGCACCCACGCCCGTGCAACGCGCGGCGCCGCGCACCGCCCCGGGCCGCGCCTACCGCAACTGCGCCGAAGCCCGTGCCGCCGGGGCCGCGCCGGTCCGGCGGGGCGATCCCGGCTACGGGCCGCACCTGGACCGCGACAACGACGGCATCGGCTGCGAACCCTACCGCGGCCGCTGATCCCTTCCCGTTCAACCACTTGCGCCCCCCATAACCGCCCCAGGCCGATGCGGGCGGATGAGCGGGCCGGCCGGAAACGCTTTCCAGACCGCCGCGGCACTGGGCCATAATGCGACCGATGCCTGAACAGAATTCCCTGCCGTTCCCCGACGCCCCCAAACCGACGCCCCCGGAGAAGAAGCCGGCCGCGACGGACGCGCCTGCGCCCGACTCCGCGTCGGCCGCGGCGGCCCGCGACGAAGCGCCGGTGACCGCGGGCGTACCGATGGCGCCCCCGACCGGCATCCGCCAGGCCAAGCGCCCGCTGTGGGCGCGCCTGCTGGGCCGGCTGGCCGATCCCTGGCTGACACTGGCCATCGAACCGCAGGGGCCGGTCGTGCTCGACGGCCGCCCGGTCTGCTACGTGCTGGAAGACTACGGCCTGTCCAACGCGCTGATCCTGGACCGCGCCTGCCGCGACGCCGGCCTGCCCTCGCCGCTGGTGCCGCTGCCGGTGCCCGGCAATCCACTGGGGCGCAAGCGCGCCTACGTGGCGCTGTCGCGCCGCAACGCCAGCACCCTGATCCCCGACCAGGTCAGCGCCAAGACCCATTCCGGCTCGCTGGCGCGGCTGCTGCAGGCGCACCGGTCCAATCCGGAGCTGGACGTGCAACTGGTGCCGGTGTCGATCTTCGTCGGCCGCGCGCCGGACAAGCAGAGCGGCTGGTTCTCGGTGCTGTTCTCGGAGAACTGGGCCATCGTCGGCCGCTTCCGCCGCCTGCTGGCGATCCTGCTGAACGGCCGCAGCACCATCGTGCGCTTCGCCCCGCCGGTGTCGCTGAAGGACACCGTGGCCGAGGGGCTGGACCCCGAGCGCACCGTGCGCAAGCTCTCGCGCGTGCTGCGCACCCACTTCCACCGCATCCGCGAGGCGGTGATCGGCCCCGACCTGTCCACCCGCCGCCTGCTGGTGGACCAGGTGCTGGCCGCCGAGCCGGTGAAGGAAGCCATCACCGAGCAGGCCCGGCGCGACAAGTCCAAGCCCGAGGACGCGTGGAAGAAGGCCCACGCCTATGCCTGGGAGATCGCCGCCGACTACTCCAACCCGGTGGTGCGCTCGGCCAGCTTCCTGCTCAGCCACGTCTGGAACCAGATCTACGACGGCGTGCTGGTCCACCACCTGGACAAGTTCAAGGACGCCGCGCCCGGCCACGAAGTGGTCTACGTGCCCTGCCACCGCAGCCACATGGACTACCTGCTGCTGTCGTACCTGCTGTACGAGCGCGGCATCGTGCCGCCGCACATCGCCGCCGGCATCAACCTCAACCTGCCGGTGGTGGGCACGCTGCTGCGCAAGGGCGGCGCGTTCTTCATGCGCCGCAGCTTCCGCGGCAACCCGCTGTACTCGGCGGTGTTCACCGAATACGTCGCGCAACTGGTCTCCGGCGGCTATTCGCTGGAGTACTTCATCGAGGGCGGGCGCTCGCGCACCGGCCGGCTGCTGCCGCCCAAGGGCGGCATGATCTCGATGACCGTGCGCGCCTTCCTGCGCCAGCCGCGCAAGCCGGTGCTGTTCCAGCCGGTCTACATCGGCTACGAGAAGCTGCTGGAAGGCACCAGCTACCTGGACGAGCTGAGCGGCCGGCCGAAGGAGAAGGAATCCATCTGGGCCGTGCTGTGGGGCATCCCCAAGGTGCTGCGGCAGAACTACGGCCAGGTGGTGGTGAACTTCGGCGAGCCGATCCCGCTGAGCGCCATGCTGTCCGAGCGCGCGCCGGAATGGGACGGCCAGCCGGTCGGCGAGGACGAGAAGCCCGCGTGGCTGTCCGACACCGTGGACGCGCTGGCGCAGAAGATCCAGGTCAACATCAACCGCGCCGCCGACGTGAACCCGATCAACCTGCTGGCGCTGGCGCTGCTGTCCACGCCCAAGCACGCGATGGGCGAGGCCGACCTGATCGCGCAGATCGAACTGTCCAAGACGCTGCTGGCCGAGCTGCCGTACTCGGACCGGGTGACGGTCACCCCGCACTCGCCCGAGCGCATCATCGCCCACGCCGAGGAGATCGCCATGCTGCAGCGGATCAAGCATCCGCTGGGCGACGTGCTGAGCGTGGACGGCGACACCGCGGTGCTGCTGAGCTACTACCGCAACAACGTGCTGCACCTGTTCACGGCCTCGTCGTGGATCGCCTGCTGCTTCCAGAACAACCGCCGCATGAGCCGCGCCGGCGTGCTGCGGCTGGGCCGCACGCTGTACCCGTTCCTGCAGGCGGAACTGTTCCTGCCGTGGAGCGAGGACGAGTTCGCCCAGCGCATGGACCGCACCATCGACGTGTTCGTCCGCGAAGGCCTGCTGCAGCAGGTCAACGAGGACGACGGCGGCATCCTGGCCCGCAGCTCGGGCCAGACCGACGAGGTGTTCCGCCTGCGCGCGATCGGCCATTCGCTGCAACAGGCGTTCGAGCGCTACTACATCGCCATCTCGGTGCTGGTGAAGAACGGCCCCGGCACGCTGGGCGCAGCGGAACTGGAAAGCCTGTGCCAACAGGCCGCGCAGCGCCTGAGCCTGCTGTACGCGCCGGCGGCGCCGGAGTTCTTCGACAGGACGCTGTTCCGCGGCTTCATCCAGAAGCTGCGCGAACTGAAGCTGGTATGGCCGGACGAGAACAGCAAGCTGCTGTTCGACGAACGCCTGGACGCCTGGGCGCGCGACGCCAAGGCCATCCTGGGCCGCGAACTGCGCCATACCATCGAGCGGGTCAGCCCGGAAGCGGCCAAGCCGGAACCCGAAGCCGCGGCGACTCCTGCTGACTGAAGCAGTCCTGCTGCACGGCGCTTCGGCGCGGCGTGCGAGTCGATGTCGCGGCCGCATTCATTGCCCCGCATGGCGCGGCATGCACTCTTGGACGACGGTGCTGACCAGCCGGTGCACAGGAAGCACGGCACCTGACGGAATTGCCGATCCGGCCGGCGCATCCCCGCCGGTCCGCAGTCAACCTACATCGTGTCGCCGAAGTTGCGCTCCAGCCACGTCCGCGCCGGCAGCGCGCGGGCGGGCTCGCGGACCAGCCGGTGCAGCGGCGAGCCGCACTCGGACAGATGCGGCTCGTCCTCGGGCACCAGCGCCATGCGCAGCAGGTCGG
>CALJUL010000111.1 GCA_937975725.1 uncultured Pseudoxanthomonas sp.
AGATCGAGGGCATCAACCAGATCCAGGCCAAGCCGCAGATCGGGCTGGACTTCGCCCATGCCCTGCGCAGCATCGTGCGCCAGGATCCGGACATCATCATGATCGGCGAGATGCGCGATCTGGAGACCGCGCGCATCGCCATCCAGTCGGCGCTGACCGGCCACCTGGTGCTGTCCACGCTGCACACCAACAACGCCGCCGGCGGCATCACCCGCCTGCTGGACATGGGCGTGGAGGACTACCTGCTCACCTCCACCGTCAACGGCATCCTGGCCCAGCGCCTGGTGCGCCGGCTGGAGCCGACGCACGCGGAGAAGTACGCGGCGTCGCCGGAGGAGATCGAGAAGTTCGGCCTGCGCCGCTTCCAGCCGCAGGGCGAGGTCTTCCTGTACCGCCCGCGCGGCTCGGCGCTCGCGCCCACCGGCTACCTGGGCCGCACCACGATCATGGAATTCCTGGTCATGGACGATGCGATCCGCCGCGCGGTGATGCGCCACGCCGGCATGGGCGAGATCGAACAGCTCGCGCGCCAGGCTGGCATGCGCACCATGTACGAGGACGGCATCGCCAAGGCGCTGGCCGGCGAGACCACCATCGAGGAAGTGCTGCGGGTCACCGAGGAGGCCTGAGGCCATGAAGACGCTCGTCGCCGCGTGCGCCGTCGCGCTGGCGCTGCTCATCGAACCGCCGGTGGCCGCCGCGGCCAAGCCGGCGCCCAGGACCCTGGCGCGCGCCGAACTGCCCGCCGGCTTCGCGGTGGGCAGCGCTTCGCCGTCGTTGGCGTTGCAGGTCGAGATCGCCGATGGCCGGGTGGTCGCGTCTTCGCCCGCCGGCGAAGGCGCGGGCAACCTGCGCGCCACGCGCGGCGGCGATGCCGCTGAAACCATGCTGACGGTGAGCAGCGACCTGGCCGTCGCCATCAAGTTCGACCTGTACATCTCCGCCGACGGCGAGCGCTTCACCTACACCAGCACCTGCGGGCTGACCCCGGGCGTCGCCTCGTTCGAGATGTGGAAGCAGCCCATCGCGCTGTTCGCCCTCGGCAATCCGCGCGTCGTCCCTTCGGGCCGCGTGTCCTGCGACTGAGCCCGGAGTCCGCGGCACCGGACCGGAACAGAGGGCCCGGCGGTTGCCGGGCCCTTTCCATTTCCGATGGTGCGTTCCGGTGGTGCGGTGTTACAGGTCGATGCCGAAGCCCAGGCCCGCCGACTTCTCGTCGCCGCTGAACGCACCGCCGATGCTGAACGAGGCGCGCTCGCCGATCGGCTTGGAATAGCCGACCGACAGCGCGTTCTCGCCGTTCTGCCAACCCGCGCCCACCGCGATGCGGCCGCGCGGACTGCGGCTGCCGGCGGCGTTGATGGCCATGTTCAACATCGCCGCGCTCATGGCACCCATCTTGTCGAGCCGGCGGTCCTGCTCCGAGAACCGGCGGTTCACGTCGCCGCGGAAGGCGTTGAAGTCGTCCTCCAGCGCCTGCACCTGGAAGTCCGCATAGGCTTTCGCGCTGGCCAGCGTGTCCGCCGATGCCGCGTCGGCATAGGCGCGCGCGCTGTTGAGCGTGTTGGCGTCGCCCGCATCGGCGTAGGCCGCGGCGGTGGCTGGAACGTCGGCGGCGTCGGCCGGCGCCGCGACGGCGGGCTGGCCGCTGGCGACGGCTCCGCCGTCCGCATCGACCGGGGCGGTCGCGCCGCCGCGCGCCGTCGCATTGGCGGCGCCGCCCGATGCGGTGCCCGACGCCGTGCCGGCCGAAGCCGTTTCACCGGCGCTGCGCGCCTGGCTCGCCTGCGTGGCAGGCGCGGTGCCGGCGGAGGCCGCCGAAGCGGTGGACGTGGCGCCGCCGCTGCTCAGGCCGCTGTACATGCCGTACAGCTCGTTGAGTTTGGCGTCGACGGCGGTGAACGCCGCGCCCACGTTGTTGTAGGCCGTGCCCTGGATCGTGTAGCTGGGCGCGACGAACACGCCGCCGGAGAAGCCGGCACCGCCGCCCAGCGAACTGGCGACGAAGCTCAGTTGCGACAGGTTCACCGCATCGGTGGCCGCGGTGCCGGCCGCCACGTTGGTGATCTGCCGCTCGCTGCCGGCGCGGCCGACGGAGACACTGTCCTCGCGGTCGGCCAGCGAATCGCCGCCGATGGCGACGCTGTTGTCGGCTTCCGCGGTGGCCAGGTTGCCCAGGGCCACCGCGTTGAAGCCGGGCGTGTAGGCGCCGCCGCCGACGGCCACGGAGTAGTCGCCGGAGGCTTCGGTCGGGAGGAAACCGAAGAACGCGCCACCGACGGCAACGCTGTTGTCGCCGCTGGCGACGGCATTGGAACCCAGCGCGGTCGCGTCGTAGTTGCTGGCGACCGCGCCGAAGCCGAGCGCGGTGGCGCTTTCCTGCGAGGCTTCCGCGCCGTAGCCGAACGCCGAGGCCGCGAATGCCGACGCGCTGCTGTAGCTGCCGATGCTGGACGACGCATCGCCGGAGGCCTCGCTGCGGAAGCCGGCGGCGGTGGCCTGCAGGCCCGACGCCGAACTTTCCGTGCCGCTGGCGGTGGCGTACGCCCCGGACGCCGTGGCGCCGGCGCCGGTGGCGGTCGCGCCGCTGTCGCTGGCGATGGCGCCCGCGCCCAGCGCGGTGGCATCGTCCGCACCGGCCTCGGTGCTGGCGTAGACGGGGTTGCCGTCGGCGTCGAGGAGCGGATTGCCGTCTTCGTCGAACAACTGCCGCTGCCCGCCGACGGCGGTGGCACCCGCGCCGGTCGCCTGCGCGGCCGCGCCGCTGGCGACGCTGTTGGTGCCGGTAGCCGTCGCGTTGAAGCCGGTGGCGGTGGCGCCGTCGGCCAGGGCGAACGCGCCGGAACCGGTTGCGGTCGCGCCCACGCCTTCGGCCAATGCCGCCGAACCGAAAGCGGTGGCGTAGTCGCCGCTCGCGCTGGCATCATCGCTGCCGTCGTTCGCGCCGTTGGCCTTGAAGTAGCGCGTCGCGTTGCCCGACGCTTCGGCCACCGCGTTCAACTGGTCCAAGTTCACCGCATCGGTGCCCTCGGTGCCCGCAGCCACATTGGTGATCTGCCGCTCGTTGCCCACGTCGCCCACCGACACGGTGTTGTCGCGGTCGGCGGTGGAGTTCGCGCCCAGCGCCACGCTGTTGTCGCCCAGCGCGGTGCTGTAGAAGCCCACGGCGGTGCTGTTGTCGCCGCTGGCCCAGGACTCGGCGCCCAGCGCGGTGGCGTAGTCGCCCGGTGCGTAGGAGAAGAAGCCGGCCGCGGTGCTTTCCAGGCCGGAGGCTTCCGACAGGCTGCCGGCGGCCAGGCTGTAGTCGCCGGCCGCGATCGCGCCGGCGCCGAACGCCGCCGCGCTGAAGCCGCTGGCCCGCGTATACACCAGCAAGCCCCAGCCCGGGATCAGGTCGGCCGGGCCGCCGACTGCTACGCTGTAGTCGCCGGTGGCGCCGCTGGCATGGCCGAAGCTGGACGCGTACGCGCCCGTCGCGGTGCTGCCGTAGCCGAACGCGGCACTGGCCTCGCCGCTGGCTTCGCTCAGCACGCCGAACGCCGAACTGCCCAGCGCCGACGCCAGGCTGCCGGAACCCACCGCGGTCGCGCCCAGGCCGGAGGCGACCGTGTTGACGGTGATCGGGTTGCCGTCGGCGTCGAACGCATCGACCTGGCCGCCGATGGCGATGCTGGAATCGCCGGTGGCTTCCGCGCTGCTGCCGTTGGCGACGCTGTTCTCGCCGGTGGCCACCGCGTTGAAGCCGGTGGCGGTGCTGAATTCGCCCAGCGCGAACGCGCCGGAGCCGGTCGCGGTCGCACCGGTGCCTTCGGCGATGCTGGCCGAGCCGGAGGCGGTGGCGTAATCGCCGGAAGCGACCGCGTCGTCGGTGCCGTCTTCCGCGCCGTTGGCCTTGAAGTAGCGCGTGGCGTCTTCCGCGGCTTCGGCCACCGCGTTCAACTGGTCCAGGTTCACCGCATCGGTGCCCTCGGTGCCGGCGGCGACGTTGGTGATCTGGCGTTCGTTGCCGGCGCTGCCGACGGACACGCTGTCCTCGCGGTCGGCTATCGAGTCGCCGCCGATGGCGACGCTGTTGTCCGCTTCCGCGGTGGCCAGGTTGCCCAGCGCCACCGAATTGAAGCCGGGCGTGTAGGCGCCGCCGCCGACGGCCACGGAGTAGTCGCCCGAGGCTTCGGTCGGCAGGAAGCCGAAGAACGCGCCGCCGACCGCCACGCTGTTGTTGCCGCTGGCGATGGCGTTCGAGCCCAGCGCGGTCGCGTCGTAGTTGCTGGCGATCGCGCCGAAGCCCAGCGCCGTCGCGCTGTCGCCGCTGGCCTGCGCGCCGTAGCCGAACGCCGAGGCCGCGAACGCCGACGCGCTGCTGTAGCTGCCGATGGCGGTGGCGGCATCGTCCGATGCGTCGCTGCGGAAGCCGAGCGCGGTGGCCTGGGTGCCGGACGCCGCGCTTTCCGTGCCGAACGCCGAGGCATAGGCGCCCGATGCCTCGGCCCCGGCACCGACGGCACTGGCGCCCACTTCGCTGGCGACCGCGCCGCTGCCGATGGCGGTGGCATCGTCCGCGCCGGCTTCGGTGCTGGCGTAGACCGGATTGCCATCGGCGTCGAGGAGCGGATTGCCGTCTTCGTCGAACAACTGCCGCTGTCCGCCGACGGCGGTGGCCCCGGCGCCGGTCGCCTGCGCGGCTGCGCCGCTGGCGACGCTGTTGCTGCCGGTGGCCGTCGCGTTGAAGCCGGTGGCCGTGGCGCCGTCGGCCAGGGCGAACGCACCGGAACCGGTCGCGGTCGCGCCCATGCCTTCGGCCCATGCCGCCGAACCGGAAGCGGTAGCGTAGTCGCCGCTCGCGGTGGCATCGTCGCTGCCGTCGTTCGCGCCGTTGGCCTTGAAGTAGCGCGTGGCGTTCTGCGACGCCTCCGCCACTGCGTTCAACTGGTCCAGGTTCACCGCGTCGGTGCCTTCAGTGCCCGCGGCGACGTTGGTGATCTGACGTTCGTTGCCGGCGCGGCCGACGGACACGCTGTCCTCGCGGTCGGCCACCGAATCGCCGCCGATGGCGACGCTGTTGTCGGCGATGGCCGAAGCGAGGTTGCCGAACGCACTGGCATTGGTGCCGGCCGCCCAGGCGCCGCCGCCGACGGCCGTGGAGAAATCGCCGGAGGCTTCCGTCGGCAACAGGCCGAGCAGCGATCCGCCGACCGCCACGCTGTTGTAGCCGGTGGCGAGCGAACCCGAACCCAGCGCGGTGCTGTCGCCGCCGCCGGCATCGGAGCCGTAGCCCACCGCGGTGTCGAACGCGCCCGACGCATTGGCAAAACCGCCGACCGCCACGGTGGCGACGCCGGTCGCGCTGCTGCTGTGGCCCGCGGCCAAGGCCTGCGTGCCCGAGGCGATGGAGGCGCTGCCGAACGCACCGGCATACGCGCCGCTGGCGCGGCTGCCGATGCCCACGGCGCTGGCGCCGGCGGCGGTGGCATTCGCCTGCGTGCCGACGGCGGTGGCGTTCTGGCCGGTCGCGTTGCTCTGGCTGCCCAGCGCCGTCGCGCCCTGCGCGGTCGCGCTGCTGTTGTAGCCCAGCGCGGTGGCATTCACGCCCTTGGCCTCGGCGTAGCCGCCGATGGCGGTGGCGCCGGCCTTGTTCGCGATGCTCTTGTAGCCGACCGCCACCGCGTGGCGGCCGGAGGCGTCCACGTCGTCGCCGCAGGCCACGGCGTTCTCGCCGGGGCGGCCGTCGATGATCGGATTGCCGCGCGCGTCCACGCAATAGGCGGGACCCGTTCCGACCTGCGGCTTGTTGTTCTGCGCCTGGCCCTTCTGCTTGTCATGGGCCAGCGCCGCGCCGAATGGTGCAGCAGCCAACAGAGCGGCCGCCAGCAGTGCCGTGCCCAGCCGCGCGCGCGAACGCGCGCCGGACGCCATCACGCCATGCGTGCGGCGCGCGAACTCCGAAGCGACCACCAGCACGCCCAGGGAAGGGTTCCACACCTTGCTGTAAATCCTGTTCATGGATCACGTCCTTCATTCTGTGTTTTCGGGGGAATACGACGGCACCCGGCGCGGTGGCGACGGGCGTTCTACGGCGGACTACGTCAGGGAACAGCGTGGCGCGCGACAGGGGTGGCGCGGCGCCGGATCATGCGGAGCGTCGTGCGGCGGCATGCGGCATGCGTTCGCGCGGAAGCGTGTGCAGGGCCATGCGGAAAACCGGGGATGCGGGCCGGGGACTTCAGTCAGGCACGCGTTGCCGGATGGAAGGATGGACAAGAACGGCGCATGGAGGATCGCTTCCCGCATTCCTCATCTCCTCTCCCGAGATGACGCAAAAAAACTCCGTGTGGCTGAACACTACCTCCGCGTTGTGCAATTTGCGAGGGATTTGATACGTTCGATCGCAACGCGACGAAATGGCTGAAAACAAGCTGTTAATGCCATGTGCAATCCGTGTGTTCGCCGCGTGAAGAGTGTCGTGGCAGGTAAACAGGGGTACCTGGACGATCCGCTTGAAATGGAAGTCGCAAGTCGCTGAGAAGTCACGTCGTAAACGCATGTACATACCTCGTTGTTTCCTTGCAGACATGGAGCAAGTCACATGAAGCCATATCCCTCTTTCCGTCATCCGCGCCGTCGCATCCTGGTGGCGGCGCTCGTCGCGATCGGCGCATTCGGTGCATTCGCAGCATCCGTTTCCGCGGGCGAAGCGAGCACCGCCGGCCTGCGCGACGGCGAAAACTACGACCGGTTCATCGTCAGATACCGGGACGGCAGCGGCAGCCGCGCCAGCAGCGCGGCGCTGCAGAAATCGTTGCTGGGCGCGGTCTCGCGCGCGGGACTGGGTGCGGTGCAGGGCCGTGCCGCGGTGAGCGCGGCCAAGCTGCGCCGCCTCGGCATCGGCGCCGAACTGGTGCAGACCTCGCGCAAGCTGGATCGCGTCGAAGCGGAAAGCCTGCTGCGCCAGCTCGCGGCGGATCCGGACGTGGACTTCGCCGAAGTCGATGCGCGCCGCTATGCGCGGCTGGTGCCCAACGACACCTACTACAACCAGTACCAGTGGCATTTCCGGGATCCGGTCGGCGGCATCAACCTGCCGGCGGCCTGGGACGATGCGACCGGTGCGGGCATCGTGGTCGCCGTGGTCGATACCGGCATCACGCCGCACAGCGACCTGGATGCGAACATCCTGCCGGGCTACGACTTCATCAGCGACACTTTCGTCTCGCGCGACGGCGACGGCCGCGATGCCAATCCGCGCGACGAGGGCGACTGGAACCCGGTGGCGGGCGAGTGCTACACCGGCTCGCCGGTACAGGACAGCAGTTGGCACGGCACGCACGTCGCCGGCACCGTGGCCGAAGTGACCAACAACGCCAAGGGCATGGCGGGCGCGGCGTTCAACGCGAAGGTGGTGCCGGCGCGCGTGCTGGGCCGCTGCGGCGGCTACACCTCGGACATTTCCGACGCGGTGATCTGGGCCTCCGGCGGCAGCGTCGCCGGCGTGCCGGCCAACGCCAACCCGGCGGAGGTGATCAACCTCAGCCTGGGCGGCGAGGGCGCGTGTAGCGCGGTCGAGCAGGCCGCGTTCAACATCGCCATCGCCAACGGCAGCACCGTGGTGGTCGCCGCCGGCAACGACGCCGGCAACGTCAGCGGTTATTCACCGGGCAACTGCACGGGTGTGATCACCGTGGGCGCGACCCGCATCACCGGCGGCATCGCGTCGTATTCCAACTACGGCACGCGCGTGGACATCGCCGCGCCGGGCGGCGGCGGCAGCGTGGACGGCAATCCCGGCGGCTACGTGTGGTCGGCCGGCAACGCGGGCGCGACCGTGCCGACGACGGAAACCTACTTCGGCATGGGCGGCACTTCGATGGCGGCGCCGCACGTGGCCGCGGTGGTGGCGCTGATGCAGAGCGTGGCGGAGACGCCGCTGACGCCGGCGCAGGTGCTGGCCACGCTGAAGTCGACCGCGCGCCCGTTCCCGGTCGCGCCGCCGGCCAACCGGCCGATCGGCGCGGGCATCGTCAACGCCGCCGCGGCGGTGCAGGCGGTGATGGGCGGCGGCGAACCGCCCACCGCCACGCCGCTGACCAACCACGTCGCCGTCGGCGGCAACGGTGGCGCCAAGGACGCGGTGGTGCAGTACGCGCTGGTCGTGCCGGCCGGCGCCACGAACCTGTCCTTCATCAGCTACGGCGGCAGCGGCAACGCCGACGTGTACGTGAAGTTCGGCAGCGCGGCCACGGCGACCAGCTACGACCTGCGCTCGGTGCGCCCGGGCAACAACGAGGTGATCAACATCGCCAACCCGCAGGCGGGCACGTACTACGTGTCGCTGGTGGGCAAGACGGCATTCGCCAATGTGAGCCTGCGGGGCAGTTTCACCGCGCCCTGATCGCGCGCCGCCCGGCGCATTGCGGCGGCCCCGGCATCCGGGGCCGTCCGCCGCCGGGGACGGGCATGGACGCATGACGGTGCGCGCCGGAATGCGGTAACTTGGCGCCTCCTTCCCGATCCGTCCCCGCATGCCGCTCTATCGCTACAAGGCCCTCGATGCGCGCGGCGAAATGCTGGAAGGCCAGATGGAAGCCGCCAGCGATACCGAAGTGGCCGCGCGCCTGCAGGAGCAGGGCCATCTGCCGGTGGAAGCCCGGCCGGCGGGCGAGGGTGGCGGCCGTTCGCTGGCGCAGTGGTGGCGGCCCAATGCCTTCGCCGGCGCGCGGTTGGTGCAGTTCACCCAGCAACTGGCCACGCTGCTGGGTGCGGGACAGCCGCTGGACCGCGCGCTGGGCATCCTGCTGGACCTGCCGGAGGACGAGAAAGCGCGCCGGGTGATCGCCGACATCCGCGACACCGTGCGCGGCGGCGCGTCGCTGTCGTCCGCGCTGGAGCGCCAGCACGGCGTGTTCTCGCGGCTGTACGTGAACATGGTGCGCGCGGGCGAGGCCGGCGGCAGCCTGCACGACACGCTGCAACGGCTGGCCGACTACCTGGAGCGCAGCCGCGCGCTGCGCGGGCGGGTGGTCAACGCGCTGGTCTATCCGGCGATCCTGGTGGTCGTGGTGGGGCTGGCGCTGCTGTTCCTGCTGGGCTACGTGGTGCCGCAGTTCGCGCAGATGTACGAGACGCTGGACGTGGCACTGCCGTGGTTCACCCGCGGCGTGCTGTGGATCGGCCTGCTGGTGCGCGAGGGCTGGTACGTGCTGCTGGCGGCGCCGGCGCTGGCGCTGCTGTGGTTCGCGCGCCGCTTGCGCGATCCGGCGTTCCGCGACCGCTTCGACGCCTGGCTGCTGCAGCGACCGCTGGTCGGGTCGCTGCTGGCGCGGTTGGAGACGGCGCGGCTGGCGCGCACGCTGGGCACGCTGCTGCGCAACGGCGTGCCGCTGCTGACCGCGCTGGGCATCGCCCGCAACGTGCTGGGCAACCGCGCCCTGGCCGCCGACGTGGAGGCCGCCGCCGACGACGTGAAGAACGGCCACGGCCTGTCCGCCTCGCTGGCCAAGGGCAAGCGCTTCCCGCGGCTGGCGCTGCAGATGATCCAGGTGGGCGAGGAGTCCGGCGCGCTGGACGGGATGCTGCTGAAGACGGCCGAGACCTTTGAGCAGGAAACCGCTCAGGTGATGGACCGTATGCTGGCCGCCCTGGTCCCCGCCGTCACCCTGGTCCTGGCGGCGGTGGTGGGCATCGTCATCGTCGCCGTGCTGGTCCCTCTGTACGACCTGACCGGCGCCATCAACTGAACCCGAGAGCTTCCAACGCCATGTCCCGCACGCACGCCACCGCCTTCCGTTCCCCGCGCTCGCAGCAGGGCTTCAGCCTGCTGGAGATCATCATCGTGCTGGTCCTGATCGGCGGCATCCTGGTTCTGGTGGGCAGCCGGGTGATGGGCGGCGCCGACAGCGGCAAGGTGAAGCTGGCGCAGTCGCAACTGGCCACGCTGGCGGGCAAGGTGGAGAACTACCAGCTCGACACCGGCCGCTACCCGGCCACGCTGGGCGACCTGGTCACGCAGCCGGCCGGCGTCGGCGGCTGGCTGGGGCCCTACGCCAAGGAAAACGAGCTGCTGGACCCCTGGAAGAACCCCATTGAATACCGCATCCCCGGCGAATCGCAGCGCTTCGACCTGATCAGCCTGGGCGCCGACGGCAAGCCCGGCGGCAGCAGCGTGGACGCGGACCTGCGCAACGAATAAGCGCCGGTCCGCCGCGCATGGCCGTACCTGCCGCGAACGCTCCGCCGCGCGCCGCGCCGCGCCGCGCCGCGGCCGCCGGCTTCACTCTGCTGGAAATGCTGCTGGTGGTGAGTCTGATCGCGCTGGCGTCGGTGCTGGCCGCGCTGGTCCTGACCGGCGGCATCGACGGCATGCGCCTGCGCTCGGAGACCAAGGAACTGGCCGCGCAACTGCGCTACACGCGGGCGCGCGCTATCGCCACCGGGCGGCCGCAGCGGTTTGCGATCGACCCGCGTACCCACCGCTGGCAGGCGCCGGACGGCCGCCGCGGCGAGGTGGCCGAATCGCTGTCGGTGCGCTTCACCGGCGCGCGGCAGGCACAGGCGCGCGCGGGCGAGGGCGGCATCCTGTTCTTCCACGACGGTGGATCCACCGGCGGACGCATCACCCTGGGCGCCGGCAGCGCGGCCTGGAACGTGGACGTGGCCTGGCTGACCGGCGAAGTGCGCATCGCGCGCGCCGCGGCGGGAGCGCCGCCGTGAACGCGCGGCGCCGGCAGGGCGGCTTCACCCTGCTCGAAGTCATCGTCGCCTTCGCACTGCTGGCACTGGCGCTGACGATGTTGCTGGGCGCGCTGTCCGGCGCCAGCCGCCAGGTCCGGCAGTCGGCCGACGGCAGCCGCGCGACGCTGCATGCGCAGTCGCTGCTGGCCCAGCTCGGCGTGGGCGAAGCGCTGCGGCCGGGCACGCAGGAAGGCAGCTTCGAAGGCGGGCGCTACCGCTGGCGCCTGGACGTGGCGCCGTTCGCCGATCCGCTGGCCGCGCGCGCGCAACTCGATCCCACGTCGCCGCAATTGATGGACGTGCGCCTGCAGGTGCGCTGGGGCGAGGGCCGCGCCGATGCGCTGGCGTGGCGCAGCCTGCGGCTGGCGCCCTACGACGTGAACCGGGCGGCGCCATGAGCCGGCGCGCGCGCGGTTTCACCCTGCTGGAAGTGCTGGTGGCGATGGTGCTGCTGGCGGCGGGGCTGGCGCTGGCCTTCGCCACCCTGCGCTCGGCGATCAACGTGGCCGAGCGCGGCGAAAGCATCGCGCAGTCCAGCGAACGCATGCGGGCGGTGCAGGGCTACCTGCGCACGCGGTTGACCTCGGCGCAGCCCATCGTGTTCGCCACCGACCGCGGCACGCTGCGGCAGATGCGTTTCTTCGGCGGGCCGCAGCGGATGCGCTTCGTCAGCGACCTGCCCGACTACCTGGGCCACGGCGGGCCGTACCTGCACGAACTCTCCGTCGACGGCCGCGGCGGCCTGCAGGTCGCCTTCGCGGTGGCGAAGCCGGACCTGTCGCTGGAGGACGTGGACCTGCGCATGCGCGACCTGCGCGCCGAACCGCTGGCCGACGGCCTGCGCGCGGTGCGCTTCCGCTACCGCGGCCTGGACCAGGACAACCGCCTGGGACCGTGGCTGGACCGCTGGGAAACCGCCGACATGCTGCCCTTGCAGGTGAAGGTGGAAGTGGAAGCCGCCGACGGCGCGCGCTGGCCGGACCTGGTGGTGGCGCTGGGCCGCAGCGAGGGCGGCGCCGGCGGCGGCCTGCTGCCGCCGGGCGCGAACCGGGGGCTGCCATGACCCGGCGCTCATGCGGTGCGGCGCTGTTGTTGGTGCTGTGGCTGATCGCGCTGCTGACCGCGCTGGTGGGCGCCTTCGCCCTGATCGCGCGGATGGAAGCCGTGCAGGGACGCGTGGCCGGCCGCGGCGCGGTCGCGCAGGAGGTCGCGCGGGCCGGCATCGAATACGCGCTGGTGCGGCTGGCCGACCGCAACCCGGAAACCCGCTGGGTGGCCGACGGACGCCCCTATGCCTGGAGCTTCGACGGCGCCGAGGTGCAGGTGCAGGCCATCGACGAGACCGGCAAGGTCGATTTGAACCAGGCCGACGCCGTGCTGCTGTCGCGGCTGATGCAAGTGCTGGGGCAGCCGCCGGAAGTCGGCGATGCGCTGGCCGCCGCCATCCTCGACTGGCGCGACGGCGATGCGCTGAGCCAACCGGTCGGCGGCGCCGAGGACGACGACTACGCCGCGGCGGGGCGCGACTACGGCGCCAAGGATGCGCCGTTCGAATCCATCGCCGAACTGGAACAGGTGCTGGGCATGACGCCGGCGCTGTACGCGCGGCTGGCGCCGTACCTCACATTGCATTCCGGCCGCGCGCAACCCGATGCGGTGTATGCGCAGGCGCCGGTGCTGCTGGCGATGGGACTGGACGCCGAGGCGTGGCTGGCGCAACGGCAAGCCACCTCCGCCGCGGGCAATCCGCAACTCGTCGCCACCGGCAGCGGCACGTATAGTATCGAGAGCCGTGCGCGGCTCGCCGATGGCCAGGAAGCCGTCCTGCGGGCGGTGGTGCGCGCCGGCGCCGGCCCGGTCCCGGGTTCGGCCTATACCTCGTTGCGCTGGGAGGAGGGAGCATCACCACAATGAGCGGCGTGCGCGACATCGTGCAGCGGTTCCGCGTGCGCTTGGCGCCCGGGCGACGCAGTTTCCTGGCGTGGTGGACGCCGGCGCTGGCCGCCTGGCTGCCGCCGCGCTGGCGGGTGTCGCTGGGGCTGACCCGCGACCGCCTGCTGTTCCAGCGCCGGGACGACGGACTGGCCATGGCCTGGCAGGAAGGCGCGCAGCTCCACGAGCTGGCGCGGCTGCCGGCGGACGTCACACCCGCGGACCTGCAGGCGCTGCTGGGCCAGCGCCTGGCCGACCTGCCGCGCTGGTGGCTGGTGCCCGCGGAACTGGCATTGTGCCGGCGCCTGTCGCTGCCTTCCGCCGCGGCCGAACGCTTGCAGGACGTGGTGCGCTTCGAACTGGACCGGCAGACCCCGTTCACCGCCGCCGAGGCCTGCTTCGACGCGCGCATCGTCGGCCGCCGCGAAGACGGTCAGCTCGACGTCGAACTGGTCGTGGTGCCGCGGCCGGCGTTCGACGCCGGCCTGGCCGCCCTGGGCGCGTTGTCCGGGCAGATGGCCGGTGCGGACGTCGCCGGTGCGGACGGCCTGCCGCGCGGCGTGAACCTGTTGCCTGAAGCGGCCCGGCCCGCACCGCAGGCGCCGCGCCGCGGGCTGCACCTGGCGCTGGCCGCGGTCGCGCTGGCCGCCACCGTGCTGGGCATGTGGCTGCTGCTGGACAACCGCCGCAACGCCGCCGACGCCTTCGCCGAGGCCATCGAAGCACGCGCGGAACAGGCGCGCCAGGCCGCCACCCGGCGCCAGCAACTGGTGGACCTGGCCGCGGGCATCACCGCGCTGAACCGCGCCCGCGCCGCGCGCCCGACCACGCTGGAAGTGATGGACGAAGTCGCCCGCCGCCTGCCCGACAACACCTACCTGGAAAAACTGTCGGTCGAAGGCGACCGCCTGACTCTGATCGGCTACAGCCCCGAAGCCTCGGGGCTGGTCGCGCGCCTGCAGGGCGCGGCGCTGTGGCGCAATCCCGCCCTGAGCGGCGCGTTGCAGCCGGACCCGCGCACGCGCCTGGACCGTTTCACCCTGACTGCCGAACTGGTGGGGCAGGCGCAGGCCGCCGCGCCCGCCGATCCCGGCCGGCCCGCACCCGGAGGCGCCGATGCAGCCGGACGTCACTAGGCGCGACCGCTGGCTGGCGCTGGTGCTGCTGCTGGCGGCGCTGCTGCTGGGATACGCCGTGCTCGTCCACCCGTGGTGGACCGTGCCGATGCTGCAGGTCAACGAGCGCGTGGCCGAACTGCGCGGACGCGAGTTGCGCATCCGCACGCAACTGGAACAGGCACCGCAGGTGCAGCGCGAGCTGGCCGCCGCGCTGGCGCAGCAGGAAAGCACGCCGGGCTTCCTGCACGAGCCCACGGTGGAGCTGGCCACGGCCGGGCTGGTGCAGCGGCTGGAAGGCATCGTCAAGCAGGCCAGCCCGGGCAACCGCAGTTGTGCCATCGTCAACCAGTCGCCGCTGGCGCTGTCGGCGCGCGAGCCCTATCCGCGCGTGATCGTGCAGGTGCGCCTGCGCTGCGGCGCGCCGGAACTGGCCTCGGTGCTGCACCAGATCGAATCCGGCAGCCCGCGGCTGTTCATCGAGAACCTCAACGTGCTGGCCCAGCGCTACGCCTACCAGGCCAACGAGAGCGGCAGCGGCGGGCTGGACGTGAGCTTCGACCTGTACGGCTACCTGAAGCCGGCCGCGGGTGTCGCCGTGCCGCCGCCGGGAGGTCCCGATGCGCCCTGACGACTGGTCCGCGCGCACCTGGGTGCTGGCGGCCTGCGCCGGCTGGGCGGTGCTGGTCGCGCTGGCGGGCGTGTTCGGCCTGGGCGGCCGCATCGTGCCGCTGCCGGCCGACCCCGGACTGGTGCAACCGCTGCCGCGCCTGCCGGCCACGCCGCCGGAGCGGCTGGGGCCGCTGGCGCAGTACGCGGACGTGGGCGGGCGCCCGCTGTTCTCGGAGAACCGCCGCCCGCAGCCGTTCTTCATCTCCGGCGAGGAAGCCGCCGCGCCGGCCTTCGACCTGGTGCTCAGCAGCGTGCTGATCACGCCGCGCCTGCAACTGGCGATCGTGCAGCCGGCGCAGGGCGGCGAAGGGCTGCGGGTCAAGGTGGGCGAATCGCCGGCCGGTTTCCCGGCCTGGCGCCTGGCCGAACTGGCGCCGCGCCGGGCCGTGTTCGAAGGACCGGAAGGCCGGCGCGAACTGGAGCTGCGTGTGTTCGACGGCAGCGGCGGGCAACCGCCGACCACCGTGATCCTGCCGTCCCAGCCCGGCGCCGCCGCCGGCCTGCCGTCGCCGGCGGCCGTGCCTCCCCCGGGCATGCCCGGAGCGCGCAGCACCGGCGGCAACAGCGCGCCGACGGCGGTGGCGCCGCCCGGATCGGCCACGCCGGTGCAGGCGCCGATGCCCACCCCTGCCGGCGCGGATGCGGCTGTGCAGGTGCCACCGGCCTCCGCCGATGCGCAGATGGAACTGATCCGCCAGCGCATCGAGCAGCGCCGCGCGCAACTGCGCCAGCAACAGGCGCAGCAACAACCCACCACGCCGCCGGCAGCGCCCGGCAAGACACAGTAGAGTGCCGGCATGACGTCACGTGCGATCCTGATTTCCCTCTGCCTGGGCCTGCTGGCCGGTTGCGCCAGCGCGCCGGTGCCGGACGTGCGGCGCCCGCCGGCGGCCGTGGGCGAGGCGCGGACCTCGCCGCTGCAGGAGGCCGAGGCACCCGTCGCCGGCCCGCAGGCGCAGATCCGTCGCGGCAGCGGGCAGATGATCAACCGCAGCGCGGCGGCCGCGCCGATGCCGTCGCTGGGCGGCGCGAGCAGCGGATCGGCCACCTTCAACTTCGAAGGCGAATCCGTGCACGCCGTGGTCAAGGCGATCCTGGGCGACATGCTGGGGCAGAACTACGTGATCGCCCCCGGCGTGCAGGGCACGGTCACGCTGGGCACGCCCAAGCCGGTATCGCCGGCCGAAGCACTGAACCTGCTGGAGATGGTGCTGGGCTGGAACAACGCACGGCTGGTCTACAGCGGCGGCCGCTACAACATCGTGCCCGCCGACCAGGCGCTGGCCGGCAGCGTGGCGCCCAGCACCGGCAGCCCGGCCAACGCGCGCGGCTACGAGGTGCGCGTGGTGCCGCTGCGCTTCATCTCCGCCAGCGAGATGAAGAAGGTGCTGGAGCCCTACGCGCGCCCCAATGCCATCGTCAACGTCGATCCGACCCGCAACGTCATCACCCTGGCCGGCACCCGCACCGAGCTGGAGAACTACCTGCGCACCGTCGAGGTGTTCGACGTGGACTGGCTGTCGGGCATGTCGGTGGGCGTGTTCCCGCTGCAGTCCGGGCGCGCCACCCGCGTGGTTGCCGACCTGGAGAAGGTGTTCGGCAACGACAGCAAGACGCCCAGCGCCGGCATGTTCCGCTTCATGCCGCTGGACGGCGCCAACGCGGTGCTGGTCATCACGCCTCAGCCGTCCTACCTGGACCAGATCCAGCAATGGCTGGAGCGCATCGACGGCGCGGGCGAGGGCAGCCGGCTGTTCTCCTACGAGCTGAAGTACATCAAGGCCAAGGAACTGGCGCTGCGGCTGGCCGAAGTGTTCGGCGCCTCCGCCAGCGGCACTTCCGGCGACGGCCGCTCCACCGGCGGCAACGGCAACGTCTCGCTGATGCCCGGCACCGACCCGGTGCAGATCAACGACGGCGGCATGGACAGCAGCGGCGGCAGCATCAACTTCGGCAGCAGCGGCAGCAGCAGCGGTGGCCTGGGCGGCGGCTCGCTGTCGCTGAACCAGCGCGACAACGGCAACGGCGCCGTCACCCTGGACGTGGACGGCAACCGCGTGGGCGTGGCGGCGGTGGAGGAGACCAACACCCTGCTCGTGCGCGCCAGCCCCAGCGCCTGGCGCTCGATCCGCGAGGTGGTGGAGAAGCTCGACGTGATGCCGCTGCAGGTCCACATCGAAGCGCAGGTGGCGGAGGTCACGCTCACCGGCGACCTGTCCTACGGCGTCAACTGGTTCTTCGAACGGGCGGTGACCGACGCGGGCCTTCCCAGCGCGGTGGGCCGCACCACCTGGAGCCAACTGGCCGGCAGCATCGCCGGCAACACCGTCAAAGGCGTCGACCCCGGCATGAGCTGGACCTTCCTCGGCCGCAACGCCGCCGCCATCATCTCCGCGCTGGACGAGGTGACCGACGTGCGGCTGCTGCAGACGCCGTCCATCTTCGTGCGCAACAACGCCGAGGCCACGCTGAACGTCGGCAGCCGCATCCCGGTGTCCTCGGTCACCGTCAATCCCAGCCTGGGCGGCGACACCAGCTTCAGCCAGGTGCAGTACCTGGACACCGGCATCATCCTCAAGGTGCGCCCGCGCGTGACCCGCGACGGCATGGTGTTCTTGGACATCGTGCAGGAAGTCAGCACGCCGGGCGACGTGCCCGACGAGAACGGCAACGTGCGCATCAACAACCGCCGGTTCAAGACCGAGGCGGCGGTGCAGGCCGGCAACACGGTGATGCTGGCAGGGCTGATCAGCGACGGCGTGACCAAGGGCTCGCGCGGCTTCCCGGGCCTGAGCCGCCTGCCGATCATCGGCGGACTGTTCGGCCGGCAGACCACCAGCAACGACCGCAGCGAAGTGATCGTGCTGCTGACGCCGACCATCGTCGCCAACCCGCAGGAAGCCCGCGACCTGACCGACGAATACGGCCAGCGCTTCCGCGCGTTGGAGCCGCTGCACTCACCGCCCAAGAAGTGACGCCGAACGCCCCTTCCGCACTGCCCGTCGTCCTGCTGCCGGTCGGCAGCGACGACGACGCGCTGGATGCCTGCCTGGGGGCGCTGGACGCCGGCACGCCGCCCGGCACCCGCCTGTGGCTGGCCGACGACGCCCAGGCCGGCCCGCGCGGCCTGGCCATCATCGAGCGCTGGCTGGCGCGCACGCGCATGCAGGCCGACTACACCCGCCGCCCGCGCCCGGTGGGCGAAGTGGCGCACCTGGACGAAATGCTGGCGGCCTGCGGCGACGCCGACGTCGTCGTGCTGGCGCCGGACGCGCGGCCGCTGCCGGGCTGGCTGGCGCAACTGGCCGCCTGCCTGGCGCGCGACGCCGCCATCGGCACCGCCACCCCCTGGTGCAACGCCGGCGAGACCGTCGCCTGGCCGCGCCTGGGCGAAATCTCGCCGCCGCCGGAAGACCCCGAGCGCACCGCGCACGCCTGCGCCGCCATGCCGCTGCTGCATCCGGAACTGCCGGCGGCGGTGGCGCACGCGGTGGCCCTGCGCGGGAGCGCGCGCCGACGCGTGGGCGGGCTGGACAGCGCCAGCTACGCCAGTTGGTACGCCGCGCTGGTGGACCTGTCGCTGCGGCTGGCGGGGATGGGCTGGCGCAACGTGCTGTGCGAGACCGCCTTCGTCGCCCGCAGCGGCGAGGGCGGGCCGGGCGAAGGCGACATGGACGCGCTCAACGCGCGCTGGCCAGCCTGGACCCCGCGGCTGGCCACCTTCCTGATGCAGGACCCGCTGCGCGCGCAGCGCGAGCGCCTGCACGCGCTGTATGTCGAGGCCGGCTCGCCGGAGCGCCAGCGTGATCTGTTCGGCTGAGCGCGCCGGCATTGCCGCGGTGGTGGTCACCCACCAGAGCGCGGAGAGCATCGACGACTGCCTGCTGCGGCTGCGTGTGGCCGAGGGCGTGGAGGAGATCCGCGTGGTCGACAACGCCTCCGCCGACGGCACGCTGGAGATCGTGCAGCGCCACGCCCTGCAGGATGCGCGCGTGCGCTTCGTCGCCAACCCCGACAATCCCGGCTTCGCGGTCGGCTGCAACCAGGGCGCGCGGGAAAGCGCGGCGCCGTGGCTGGCGTTCGTCAATCCCGACCTGATGGTCGAAACCGACACCTTGTCGCGGCTGCGCGCGCATGCGGCGGCGCTGCCGCAGGACGCCTTGCTCGGCGTGGACCTGATGGACGAGGACGGCGCGCGCGATCCCGCCGCGCGCCGCCGCGATCCCGTGTTCGCCGCCATGCTGCGCTCGCCGGGCAGCGCGGCCAGGCTCGGCGTGGCGGTGGACGAGCGCGCTGCGCTGCAACCGGTGGATGCGGTATCCGGCGCGCTGATGCTGCTGCCGCGTGCACTGTTCGAGCGCCTCGGCGGGCTGGACGAAGGCTATCGCCTGCATGCCGAGGACCTGGATTTCTGCCGCCGCGCGCGCCAGGCCGGCGCCTGCGTGGCGGTGGCCAACGACATCCGCGTGCTGCACCTCCGAGGCGTCTCCAGCCGCGCGCGGCCGCTGTTCGTGGAATGGCACAAGCACCGCGGGCTGTGGCGCTACTTCCGCCGCTTCGAGGCGCCGCAGTGCGGCGCGTTCACGCGCGCCGCCGTGTTCGGCACGATATGGCTGCGCTTTGGCGCGGTGGCGGCGAAGGGCTGGCTGCGCCGCCGGTGAAGCGGTGCCGGCGCGCGCCCGCGCCGTCGTCCACCGTGGGTAGTGCGTCGGCGAAGGACAGGTGCCGGCGCGCGTGCAGGCGAGGACGGCGGCCGTTCTCGCACGTAGGTCGTCAGCCGCAGACCCGGTGGCCGGCCGAGGCCAGCGCCGCCACGGCGACTTCCAGATGTTCCTGCTGCACCAGCACGTAGTCCGTGTCGTAGGTCGACAGGGCGAAGATGCCCACGCCCGCCGCCGCCAGCGGGTCCAGCACCGACTTCAGGATGCCGGTCAGTTCGAAGGCGAACGGGCCCTGCAGGCGGAACGCGCGCCAGCCGCGCCGGCAGCGCACGCTCGCGGGCACCGCGTCCTCGGTGCAGACCAGCGAGAGCTCCTCATCGGTCCAACTGGCGTGGCGCAGCCCTTCGGCGGGCCACCACGCGGGCAGGGAGTCGGTCGGCGGCAGTTGCGCCACCGCGAAGGCGCCGGGCAGCAGGTGCAGGACCTGCGCGGTGGCGTTCATCCGAAGCGGCCTTCCAGCCAGAACATCAGGTTGATCGCCACCACCACCACCACGGTATAGATCAGCGACAGCGGCCCGCCCACGCGCCACAACTGGCGCGAGGTGTAGTTGGCCGGCCCCACCACCATCGAGATCACCGGGTTGGAGGCGGTCATCAGGTTGTTGGACGCCGACAGCGCCACGATCAGCGCGAACGCGGTGGGATTGCCGCCGGCGGCCAGCGCCAGATTGATCGCCATCGGCACCATCACGATGGTGGCGCCGACGTGGCTGATGACCAGCGAGAAGGCCGTCGTCAGCAACGCCACCGCCAGTTCCAGCGCCCACACCGGGATGCCCTCGGGCAACCGCTCCACCGTGTGCCCGGCCACCCACGCCGCCGCGCCGCTGCTGTCCATCGCCCAGCCCAGCGGGATCAGGCCGGCCATCAGGAAGATCGTCTTCCAGTTGATCGCCGAATACGCCTCGTCCATCCGCAGCACGCCGGTCAGCAGCATACCGGCCACGCCGGTCATCAGGGTCAGCGCCACCGGCAGCTTCGACGTCAGCGCGATGACGATGGTGATGGCGAAGATGGTCATCGCGATCTTGAACTTGTGCGGGCGCTGCTCGCCCTTCGGGTAGTCGGTCACCACCACGAAGTCGCGGCCCTCCGCCGCCTGTCCCAGGTCCTGCCAGATGCTGTGGAACACCAGCATGTCGCCGGCGCGCAGCTTCTCCTCGCGCACGTTGTCGCGGATGACCTTCTTGTCGCGGTTGATCGCCAGCAGGCTGATGCCGTTCTGCTTGCGCAGGCGCAGCTCGCGCGCGGTCTTGCCGATGAAGCCGGAAGTCGGCGGCACCACCGCCTCGGAGATGCCGGCGCGGCTGGGGTTGAACAGGTCGCCGAACTGGCGCAGGCGCGAGGACATGCGCAGGAAATGGTTCTGCGCGAAATCGGCCACCTCCTGCCGCGGGCCCATCACGCCCAGCACGCTGCCCACCCAGATGCGCATGTCGGCCGGCGGCGCCAGGCGGGCGTCGTTGCCGGTCTGCAGGGCCAGCATCAGCGGCGCGTCGTGCAGTGCCTCGGCCTCGCCCAGCGACATGCCCACCAGCGGGCTCTCGGCGGTCACCGTGAGTTCGAACACGTCGCCGTCGATGCCGTAGGTGCTGGCGAAGTAGCTCTCGGTGCGCGCCGGGGTCACGCTGGTCTCGGTCTCCTCGGCCAGCTTGCGGTCGCCGTAGAAGCGGAAATACAGCAGCGAGGCGACGATCAGCGCCACGCCGATCGGCAGCGGCGCGAACATGCGCAGCGGCTCCAGCGTGGCCATGCCGGAGGGCAGGTTGTTGTTGGCCGAGATCAGCAGGTCGTTGAGCAGGATCAGCGGCGAATTGCCCACCATGGTCAGCGCGCCGCCCATCACGATGGCGGCGGCGATGGGCAGCAGCAGGCGCTGCAGCGACAGCCCGGTGCGCGAGGACAGCCGCGAGGCCACCGGCAGGTACAGTGCCATCACCGACGGGTTCTGCATGAAGGACGAATTGAGGCCGGCGATGGCGGTGGTCATCAGCAGCAGTCGCTGCTCAATGCCGTGGCCGCGCCGCAGCAGCCACGAGGCCAGCCGGTTCAGCGCGCCTGTGCGGTCCAGCCCGG
Organism: uncultured Pseudoxanthomonas sp.; assembly: GCA_937975725.1. Taxonomy (GTDB): domain Bacteria; phylum Pseudomonadota; class Gammaproteobacteria; order Xanthomonadales; family Xanthomonadaceae; genus Pseudoxanthomonas_A. The sequence continues at coordinate 21,244 of CALJUL010000111.1, forward strand.
CGCCCAGGATCATGGTGGCGATGATGCTCATCACCGCGTTGCCGGAGAAGCCGCCGAAGATCTCCTCCGGCGCGATCAGCCCGGTGATGCCCAGTACCACCAGCACCACCAGCGCCACCAGGTCGGCGCGGATGCGCTCGAACAGGAACATCGCCATCGTGAAGCCGACCAGCCCGAGGACGAGCTTCATGTCGTTGGTCAGCGTCAGGGCGTTTTCCATCAGCGGCGGGGGACCAGGGGCCGGAAGTCAGGCGCCGGGCGGGCGCAAGGATGAAGGCGGGACGGCGCCGGCGCCGGACAGGCGGTGGGAGCGGGCGTCGCCACGCGGCCATGTGGTGCGTGGCAGGCGTGGTGTTTCCATGGCGTGTTCCCGCTCGATGTCATGAACCTTCCAACTCCCAGTATCCAACCCCGGCCTCTGGCCTCCGGTCCCTAGCCTCTGTCGTACAGAAGATCCCACACCCCGTGCCCCAGCTTCTGGCCACGGGTCTCGAAATGGGTCTGCGGCCGCCAGTCCGGGCGCGGCACGCTGCCGCGCGGGCCGGCGCGGTTGGACAGGCCCGGGGTGGCGTCCAGCACGTCCCACATGTGCTCGGCGTAGGCTTCCCAGTCGGTGGCCGCGTGCAGGCGGCCGCCGGGGCGCAGCTTGCGCACCAGCAGGGCGGCGAATTCCGGCTGCACCAGGCGGCGTTTGTTGTGGCGCTTCTTGTGCCAGGGATCGGGGAAGTAGATGCGCACTTCGTCCAGCGCACCGTCGGGCACTTCGTTGTCCAGCACTTCCACCGCGTCGTGGTGGTAGACGCGCACGTGGTCGCTGCCGTCCTCGGCCAGCGCGTTGAGCAGGCGGCCCACGCCGGGTGCGTGCACCTCGATGCCGATGTAGTCGCGGTCCTTGTCGCGGGCCGCGGCGAAGCGCAGCGCCTCGCCGTTGCCGAAGCCGATCTCCAGCACGCGCGGCGCGCGGCGGCTAAACACGGCGTCGAAGTCGCGCGGCTGCCCGGCGTAGTCCAGGCCGAAGCGCGGCCACTGCGTGTCGAAGGCGCGCTGCTGCGCCTCGGTGAAGCGGCCCTGGCGCAGCACGAAGCTGCGCACCTCGCGCCGGCCCTCGGTCACCGTGAACGGCTTGGGCGGGGTCTTGGCGCCGGGACTGGAGAACGGATCGGTCAAGGCAGCTTCCTTTCGTGGCCGGCCGAAGGCGTCGGCCGACGCCCACGGCGCGGCGACGCGGCCCGGGGCGCCTGCCGGTTCACCCGATGAGCCCGTCGACGGGGCTGGACGCCGAAGCGTTGCGCTTGCGCGGGATGCGCCCGGCCAGGAAGGCTTCGCGGCCGGCTTCCACCGCCTTGCGCATGGCGCTGGCCATCAGCACCGGGCGCTTCGCCCCGGCGATGGCGGTGTTCATCAGCACGCCGTCGCAGCCCAGCTCCATGGCGATGGCGGCGTCGGAGGCGGTGCCCACGCCGGCGTCCACCAGCACGGGGACCTTGGCGTTCTCGATGATCTCCAGCAGGTTGTACCTGTTCTGCACGCCCAGGCCCGAGCCGATCGGCGCGGCCAGCGGCATCACCGCCACGCAGCCGATCTCCTCCAGCCGGCGGGCGAGGATGGGGTCGTCGCTGGTGTAGACCATCACCTGGAAGCCGTCGGCGACCAGCTTCTCGGCCGCGGCCAGGGTCTGCACCACGTCCGGGTAGAGGGTCTTCTGGTCGCCCAGCACTTCCAGCTTCACCAGGGTGTGACCGTCGAGCAGTTCGCGCGCCAGCCGGCAGGTGCGCACGGCGTCGTCGGCGGTGTAGCAGCCGGCGGTGTTGGGCAGGATGGTGTACTTGTCCGGCGGCAGCACGTCGAGCAGGTTGGGCTCGTTGGGCGACTGGCCGAGGTTGGTGCGGCGGATGGCGACAGTGACGATCTCGGCGCCCGCGGCCTCGGTGGCCAGCCGGGTTTCCTCGAAATCCTTGAACTTGCCGGTGCCGGTCAGCAGGCGGGAACGGTAGGTCTTGCCCGCGATCACCAGCGGGTCATGGGGGGCGGTGTTGGACATGCGGCGATTATCGCCCATGTCGCCCGATGATGTGGGCGCTTGCGGGCCAAGCGCGAACATGAGTGCGAGCAGGACGGAAGTCGCCATCGCGCCGCGCGGCTTCGCATGGCTGTCACGTAGCCTTGCTGCCGTGCGCCTTCACGCGGCCGCGTAGCGGCTTCCGTCTCAGCCGCCTCCCAGCGCGTGCACGATCTCGACCCGATCGCCCGGTTGCAGCGGAGTGGCGGCATGCGCGCTGCGCGGGACGATCTCGCCGTTGACCTCCACGGCCACGCGGCGCTCGGCCAAGCCCTGCTGTTCCAGCAGGCTGGCGATGGTGCTCTGGTCGGGCACCGCCTGGGCGTGCCCGTTCAACTGGATGTCCATGCCGGCATTGTCGCCCACGGCGGCGGGCATGCGTAGCCGTAGCCCGCACCGGCGACGGCCAGGCCGCCTCGGGAAGGGAGCCCGCCATTCCGTCGTCCCCCTTGCGGGCGGTGACGCAACGGCTTCGGGCCTCGGGTAGCGGCGAGAAGGGATTGTTGGCCAGCGCAGGCGGACGACGGGCAAGGGCTTTCCCCGGCGACGCACCCCGGACCCGGCTGCCATGCCGCATTGCCGCATTGCAGCGTGTACCCGGGCCGGGTTGGTGGAACGATGCGCCATGCGCAGCCGTACGGCAGAGCCGGCGCGCATCCGAATTCCTTCGCTTGCCCCCGGGAGACTCCATGAAGCGTTCCATCCTGCCCGTCCGTTCCCTGCTGGCCACCGCGCTGGCGCTGGCGGCGGCCCCCGTCCTGGCTGCGGACAGCCCGTATTCCCAGACCATCTTCTTCGGTGACAGCCTGACCGACTCGGGCCACTTCCGGCCGGCGCTGGTCCAGGTGGGCGGCCCTTCGGCCGCGATCCTGGGCCGCTTCACCACCAACCCCGGCCTGGTGTGGTCCGAATACCTGGCCGAGTACTACGGTACCGGCGCGGCCAGCGCCAACCAGGGCGGCACCAACTACGCGGTCGGCGGCGCGCGCGTGGGCACCAACAGCAGCGGCGCGCTGGGGCCGATCCCGGCGATGACCGCGCAGGTGACCGGCTACCTGTCCGCCAACGGCGGCCGCGCCGACCCCAATGCGCTCTACACGGTGTGGGGCGGCGCCAACGACCTGTTCGCGATCACCAGCGGTGGCGCCGATCCCACCACCACCATCGGCGGCGCGGTGACGGCGCAGGTCGGCATCATCGGCGCCCTGCAGAACGCCGGCGCGCGCTACATCCTGGTGCCGACCATCCCCGACCTGGGCGGCACGCCGGGCTTCCGCGCGCAGGGCGCGGCGGCGATGGCGGCGGGCACGCAGTTGTCCACCACCTACAACACCGCGCTGTTCGGCGCGATCAACAGCGCCGGCCTGCGGGTGATCCCGCTGGACACCTTCACCCTGCTGCGCGAGATCATCGCCAGCCCGGCCGAGTACGGCTTCGCCAACGTGACCGGCACGGCCTGCAACCCGCAGATCACCGCGCAGTCGCTGACCTGCAGCCCGCTGAACTACGCCACGCCCAACGCGCCGGACACCTACGCCTTCGCCGACGGCGTGCATCCCTCGTCCAAGGCGCACGCCATCCTGTCGCAGTACGCGGTGTCGATGCTGGAAGGGCCGCGGCAGATCGCGCTGCTGCCTTACACGGCGTCGGTGCACGGACGCGCGCGCGCCGATCGCGTGGCTTCGCACGTGGGCGGCAAGCCGGAAGGCGACGGCATGCGCTGGTGGGGCGACGTGCGCGGCGACTTCCTGCGCTACGAGCACGGCGACCTGTACGACGGTGCCGGCCCGATGGGCACCTTCGGCGTGGACTGGTCGCGCGGCTCCTGGGTGTACGGCGCGTTCGCCGGCTACGGCCGCGGCAAGTACGACTTCGGCCGGCGCGCCGGCAGCTTCGACGAGAGCGACGCCAGCCTGGGCGGCTTCGCCGGCTGGTACGGCGACCGCCTGTGGGCCAACGCGCAGGCCAGCTACACCTGGATCTCCTACGACGTGGACCGCGAAGTGCAACTCGGCGGCATCACCCGTCGCCACAGCGGCTCGCCCGACGGCACCAACCTGACCGTGGCCGCCAGCGCCGGCTTCGAATTCGGCGAAGGCGCGTTCCGCCATGGGCCGGTGGTCAGCCTGGTGTCGCAGAGCATCGAGATGGACGGCTACACCGAGAGCAACCCCGGCTCGACTGCGCTGGGCTATCCGGACCAGGACTTCGATTCGCTGATCGGCAGCGCGGGCTGGCAGGCCAGCTACGCGATCAACGACCACCTGCGGCCCTATGCGCGGCTGACGTTGGACAAGGAGTTCGAGGACCCGGCGGAGGAAGTGTTCGCACAGGCGCTGTCGCTGCCGGGCACCGCCGCGTACGCCGTGCCCGGACTGCGCACCGACGACAGCTACGGCACCGTGCTGCTGGGCGCGCGCACCACGCTGTTCGGACTGGACGCCGACCTCGGCGTGACCACCACGGTCAACCAGAGCGGCGGCACCAACAGCACGGCGTTCATGTCGCTGAGCGGCCGCTTCTGACGGGCCAAGGGCAGGCGGCGCCGACCACCGGCGCCGCATTGCCTTGCCAGCCCGGCCGGCATAGACTCCGTGCATCCGCGCGGGTGTAGTTCAATGGTAGAACTGCAGCTTCCCAAGCTGCTAGCGTGGGTTCGATTCCCATCACCCGCTCCA
>CALJUL010000112.1 GCA_937975725.1 uncultured Pseudoxanthomonas sp.
CCATAGGGTAAGGGGTAAGGGGTAAGGGGTAAGGGGTAAGGGGAAGATCTTTTCCTGTCGCCGGAAATCCGTGGACCTGCGGCGGCGGCGAGGCTTCCCTGCTCCCCGTTCCCGCTCACCCTCTGGCACAAACCCTGCATCTCCGCCGGCGACCGCATTTCTCGCCAGTCGCCGGCTCCAAGGCGACGGCGGGAGACGGAGAAATGCGGCTAAAGAACGGTCGCCGCGGGCCGTTACTGGAACTGCACAGGCGGGTTGCCATCCGGCATACCGGGTGGCAACCCGCCCGATGCCCTTTTGCGGAAAGGGCGCGACAGGAGACACGGCAATGGCAGACTACTCGCTGGGTTACGGCGGCATCGGTTCCGGCCTGGACATCACCGGGATGGTGGAACAGTTGGTCGCGGCCGATCGCAAGCCCGCCGACACCCGCCTCAACCGCATCGAGAGCCAGGCCAAGTTCAAGCTGTCCGCCGTGGGCACCGTCAGTTCGGCCTTCAGCAACCTGGACACCGCGCTCAAGGCGCTCAAGTCGGCCACCGCCTTCGACGTGCGCTCGGTGAAGTCCGGCACCGACACGGTGCTGGCCGCCGGCGTGGCCAGCGGCACGCCCAACGGCACCTACCAGGTGGAGGTGGTCTCGCTGGCCACCGCCAACAAGTGGATCGCCAACAGCCCGCTGGCCGCCGGCCAGACCTTCGGCGCCGGCCAATTGACGCTGAGCGTGGGCGGCGAAACCCTGTCCATCGACATCGCCGAGGGCGCCACCCTGCAGGACGTGCGCGGCGCCATCAACGAGGCCGGGCGCAGCAAGGGCGTGCAGGCCAGCGTGCTGACCTCCAACGACGGGCAGTACCTGTCGGTGTCTTCGGACAAGACCGGCGCCGCCAACGGCATCTCCCTGGGCTTCGCCTCCGGCGGCGGCGACCTGCAGGCGCTGGTGGCCAGCATGCAGGAGCGCGTGCCCGCGGCCGACGCTGAAGTGCGGATCGACGGCCTGACCGTCACCGCCAGCACCAACAAGATCACCGAGGCCGTGCCCGGCCTGACCCTGGACCTGAAGACCCAAGGCACCAGCACGGTCACCGTGTCCACCGACACCGCGGCCGCGGGCAAGCTGATCCAGGATTTCGTCACCGCCTACAACGCGGCGATCACCGCCATCGCCAGCGCGACCAAGTACAACGCCGAGACCAAGGAACCCTCCGCCCTGACCGGCGACGCGCAGATGCGCAGCGCCTCGGGCCAGTTGCGCAACGTGATGGGCAACCTGCTGGGCGAACTGTCCGCCCAGGGCCTGGACGCCGCCAAGCTGGGCCTGCAGACCAAGGGCTATCCCTCTTCCGACGGCACCCTGGTCTTCGACAGCAGCAAGTTCACCGCGCTGCTGGCCAACGAGCCGGAAAAGGTGCGCACCGCCTTCACCGGCGACGGCGCCTTCGCCGGCAAGCTGCAGACCGCCATCGGCAGCTACATCGGCAGCGACGGCGCCTTCACCCTGCGCAGCAACGGCCTGAACGCGCAGATCAAGGACGTGGCCTCGCAGCGCAAGGCGCTGGACGCGCGCATGGAAGCGGTCGGCAACCGCTACAAGGCGCAGTTCGTGGCCCTGGACAGCCTGATCTCGCAGATGAACACCACCAGCAACGCCCTCACCCAGCAGTTGGCCTCGCTCGCCAGCCAGACCGGCTAAGCGACGAAGATCCATGCCGGCACGCCGACCCGCGGCACGGATACAGGAGATACCGCCCCCATGTCAGCCCATTCCTACGCCGCCCAGTACCGCAACACCGGCCTCAGCAGTGCGGTGATGGAAGCCGACCCGCACCGCCTCGTCGCCCTGCTCCTGGCCGGTGCCTGCGAGCGCCTGCGCCTGGCCGAAGCCTGCGTCGAGCGCGGCGACCTGGCCCGCAAGGGCAAGGCCATCGGCGAAGTCAGCGCCATCATCGGCCACCTCAACGGTTCGCTCGACCACGAGGCCGGCGGCGACATCGCCGGCAGCCTGGCCGCCCTGTACGACTACGTGCAGACGCGCCTGATCGAAGCCAACCTGCACAACGACGCCACCGCCCTGCGCGAATCGCTGGAACTGCTGGGCGAAATCGAATCGGCCTGGAACGCCATCCCGGCCGAACAGCGCCAGCCGCCGGCCCTGGCCGCGGTGCGGTGATGTCGGACGGGGCGCCCACGCTGGAATCGCTGTTCGCGCAACTGGAGGCCATGCGCGCCGAACTGGAGGCGGGCCAGTTGCACAACGTCGAGACCCTGCTCAACCACCACGACCGCGACGTGCGCGCGTTCCTGCACTCGGACGCCGGCCGCGCGGCCGGCTACGACGCGCTGGCCGGGCTGCTGCGCGCGCAACTGGACCTGCAACGGCAGATGCAGGCCGAGCGCGACGCGGTGCGCCAGCGCATGCAGGCTTCGCACCGCGCCGACCGCGCCGCGCGCGCCTACCTCTCGCTGGCCGGGGACTGAGCCGTGACCGTCGCCGCCGTCCCCGACCATCCCGCCGAGCGCGCGCTGTTCGAGGGCGTGCTGACCTGCGACACCGTGCTGCCCGCGCGCTTCGAGGCCGGCGACCGCCCGCTGTTGCAGGCGCAGTCGCAGGCGCTGCTGCAAGGCCTGGCCGTGGCCGAGGACGTGCGCGGCGACGATCCCGAGAACCGCAAGGAAACCACGCCCGCGCAGCAGCGCATCGAGGCCAAGCTGGACCTGGCGCTGTCGCTGCTGGGCCGGCTGGCGCGCCAGCACGAAGGCCCACTGCCCATCGTCCGCCTGCGCTGGTCGCATCGCGGCCTGCGGCTGGACCTGGCCGCCGCGGCAGCCGTCGCCGAGGACGAGCCCGGCATCGTCACCCTGCAACCGGCCGAATGGCTGGGCGACCGCATCGAACTGCCCGTGCGCGTGCTGGCGCAGGCGCAGGGCACCGGCGGCGCCCACCACCTCTGGCTGAGCCTGGACAGCCTGATGCCCGGGCTGGCCGAGGCGATGGAACGCCACCTGTTCCGCCTGCACCGCAAGCAGATCGCCGAAGCGCGGCAGGCGCACCGCCCGCCCTGATGCAGGCTTCGGTGATCCTGGGTGATGGACATTGCCATGTCTGTCCTGTTCGGCACTCCAACTGTGACCCCCGTCGTGGATTCACGCTCCCATCGCAATCGTGAATTGGAACTGACGCCGCACACCGCTATGGTGGCGCCCCTCAGGGAAGTGGCTTCTACCGGTTTTTCCACCGTGCGCGTACTCATCGTCGACGACCATACACTGGTGCGGGCAGGCATCAGCCGCCTGCTGCAGGCGCTGCCCGACGTGGACGTGGTGGCGGAAGCCTGCAATGCGCAACAGGCCATCGACATGGCCGCCATCCATCGCCCGGACATCGTCCTGCTCGACCTCTCGCTGCCCGACCGCAGCGGCCTGGACGTGCTGCCCGTGCTGCGCGAAACGCTGCCGCAGGTGCGCGTGGTCATCATGTCCATGCACGACGATGCCATCCAGGTGCGCACCGCGCTGGACCGCGGCTGCGCCGGCTTCGTGGTCAAGGACGCCGCGCCGATGGAACTGGAACTCGCGCTGCGCGCCGCCGCCGGCGGCCAGGTGTTCCTGAGCCCGCAGGTCTCCTCCAAGATGCTCGCGCCCATGTTGGGCCGCGACCGCCCCACCGGCATCGCCGCGCTGTCGCCTCGCCAGCGCCAGATCCTGCGCCAGTTGGGCGGCGGCATGAGCAGCAAGGAAATCGCCGCGCAACTGGGCATCAGCGTGAAGACGGTGGAGACGCACCGCGCACGCATGATGGAATCGCTGGGCTGCCGCCGCGCGAACGACCTGTTGCTGCTGGCCGCGCGCCACCAGCACGAGCTGGCCTGAGGCTCGCACTCCGCTCGCCGTGGCCCGTGCGGCGACGGTTTTTCGCGGAAACCACGACCCCGTCCCGCTTTGATGTGACATCAAACCGACACTGTAGGTGAAGCCCCTACACCCCGGTCGGGAACATGCCCAGCACAACCGGGAACGCCCCGATTTTTTTTCCGTCGCCCGCACCGGAAAGTATCTCCACGGGGCGGAACCGACGACGGTCCGCCGGCAAACCGGGGATCACGGGGATGAAGACGGGACTTTCCGCCCAACTGGGCCAGCAACTGCACCTGACGCCGCAACTGCTGCAGTCGATCCGGCTGCTGCAACTGGATGGCCTGCAGCTCGAGATGGAAGTGCGCCGCGCGCTGGAAGCCAATCCGCTGCTGGAGATCGAAGAGAACTTCGACGCCGCGCAGGACGAGGACGCGCCGGCCCTCCCCGCCCAGGACACCGCCGCCGTCGAGACCGCCGCCTTCGACGAACTGCCCGAGCCCTCGCTGTGGGACGTGTCCAGCGCCGGCTGGAACGACGGCGACGACGACCGCATGCAGCGCATCGCCGCCGGCGAATCCAGCGACCCGCACGTGCGCGTGCTGTCGCGGCTGGCGCTGGAACTGGACGAGCGCGCGCTGCAGATCGTGGCGTTCTGGCTGGAACACACCGACGACGCCGGCTACCTGGAGCAGGACCCCGAATCGCTGGCGCTGCTGGCCGCCGCGCAGTTCCGCATCGGCGCCGGGCAGGCGCTGGCCCTGCGCGTGCAGCACCTGCTGCACGGCGAATTCACCGGTCTGGCCGCGCGCGACGTGCGCGAATGCCTGCGCGTGCAACTGGAACGCCTGGAAGGCCGCGTGCCCGCCCGCCGCGTCGCCCTGCGCATCGTCGCCGAGGGCCTGGCCCTGCTGGCCGCACACGAATACGAAGCGCTGGCGCGCCTGCTGGACCTGGAAACCGAGCAGGTCATGGAAGGCGTGCGCCTGGTCCTGTCGCTGGACGCGCGCCCCGGCGAATCGCTGGCCCCCGCGCCCTCGGGCTACATCGTCCCGGACGTGGTGGCCTGGCACGCCGACTGCGCCTGGCGCGTCGCGCTGAACCCGGCCGCCACCCCGCGCGTGCGCGTCAACGGCTTCTGCGAGCGCTCGCTGGACGGCGCCGACGCCGGCAGCGGCAAGCTGCGCGAACTGCTGCACGAGGCGCGCTGGCTGACCCGCGGCCTGTCGATCCGCTACGACACCCTGCTGCGCGCCGCGCGCGCCATCGTCGAGCGCCAGGCCGGCTTCCTGGCCCACGGCGACGAGGCCATGGCGCCGCTGACGCTGAAGGAGATCGCCGACGCCATCGGCATGCACGAATCCACCATCTCGCGCATCACCACCGGCAAGTACATCCAGACCCCGCGCGGCACCTTCGAGCTCAAGCACTTCTTCGCGGTGCGGCTGGAAGGCGCCAGCGTGTCCGGCCCGGCCGTGCGCGCCATGGTGCGCCGCCTGATCGACGCCGAGCCGGCCGGCCGCCCGCTGGCCGACGAGGCCATCGCCGGCCTGCTGGCCCGCCAGGGCATCCACATCGCCCGCCGCACCGTGGCCAAGTACCGCGAACAGCTCGACATCGCTCCCGCTCGGCAGCGCCGACGCGCTAACGTTACGGCCTTGGCCAAGGCCGGTTAACGGAGCGCGCGCGACATGAACAAGATCACCGTCCTGCTGGTGGACGACCACGAAGGCTTCATCAACGCCGCCCTGCGCCACCTGCGCAAGGTGGAGTGGCTGGAGGTGGTCGGGCGCGCCGGCAACGGCCTGGAGGCCATCGAGCGCTCCGAGGCCCTGCGCCCGGACGTGGTGCTGATGGACCTGGCCATGCCCGAGATGGGCGGCCTGCAGGCCACCCGCCTCATCAAGACCCAGGACGCGCCGCCCTTCGTGGTGATCGCCAGCCACTTCGACGACGCCGAGCACCGCGAACACGCGATGCGCGCCGGCGCCGACGACTTCGTCAGCAAGCTCTCCTACATCCAGGAAGTCTTGCCCATCCTCGAAAAGTTCAAAGACCGCCGCCATGAGTGAATCCCGCCTCCTCGTCATCGACGCCGACGCCGCCCGCGCAGAACGCCTGGCCGGCCTGCTCGAATTCATGGACCTGACCCCCCGCTGGGTGGCCGGCGCCGGCGACGTGGACCTGCAACGGCACCGCCAGCACGACTGGCTGGGGGTGATCGTCGGCGAGCTCGACGACGAAGCCGCCGCCGCGGCCTTCTTCGCCTGGCTGGGCAAGGCCCCGCTGCCGCCGCCGGTGCTGCTGCTGGAAGGCGACCCCGCCGCCTTCGCCGCCGCGCACGGCCTGCACGAGGCCGGCGTGTGGCCGCTGGAGAGCCCGATCCGCCACGCGCAACTGGAAGCCTGCCTGCGCCGCGCCAGCCTCAAGCGGCTGGACACCGAGCACCAGGCGCAGAACGTGGCCGCCAGCGGCCCCACCGGCAGCAGCGAGGCGGTGGTGCGCCTGCGCCGCATGATCGACCAGGTGGCCGGCTTCGACACCACCGTGCTGGTGCTGGGCGAATCCGGCACCGGCAAGGAAGTGGTGGCCCGCGCCATCCACGACCAGTCGCCGCGCCGCGACGGCCCGTTCGTGGCGATCAACTGCGGCGCGATCCCGCCGGACCTGCTGGAGAGCGAACTGTTCGGCCACGAGAAGGGCGCCTTCACCGGCGCGCTGACCGCGCGCAAGGGCCGCTTCGAGATGGCCGAGGGCGGCACCCTGCTGCTGGACGAGATCGGCGACATGAGCCTGCCCATGCAGGTCAAGCTGCTGCGCGTGCTGCAGGAGCGCAGCTTCGAGCGCGTCGGTGGCAACCAGACCATCCGCTGCAACGTGCGGGTGATCGCCGCCACCCACCGCGACCTGGAGCAGCGCATCGCCGACGGCCACTTCCGCGAGGACCTGTTCTACCGCCTCAACGTGTTCCCGATCGAGATGCCGGCGCTGCGCGAGCGCGCCGACGACCTACCCGAGCTGGTCACCACCATCGCCGGCCAACTGGCCCGCACCGGCCGCGGCGAAGTCCGCTTCGCCGGCGAGACCCTGCAGGCGCTGCGCCTGTACGCCTGGCCGGGCAACGTGCGCGAGCTGACCAACCTGGTCGAGCGCCTGGCCGTGCTCCATCCCGGCGGCCTGGTGCGCCTGCGCGACCTGCCCAAGCGCTACCAGCCGGACGTCCTGCCGCCGGAAGAACAGCCCGCGCCGGCCGCGCCCGCGGTCGCCGCGGCGCCCGTTTCCGTGCCCGCGCCCGCGATGGCCGCGCTGCCGGCCGACGTGCTGGCCGCGGCCACGCTGCCGCTGCCGGCCGACCGCCTGCCCGAGGCCGGCATCGACCTGCGCGAGCACATCGCCCGCATCGAACTGAACCTGATCCGCGACGCCCTGGAGCGCGCCGACGGCGTGGTGGCGCATGCGGCCCAGTTGCTGGGCCTGCGCCGCACCACGCTGGTAGAGAAGCTGCGCAAGTACGGCGTGGAGCGCGAGGACACCGCGCTGGCGTCGGGAAGCTGACGGGCGCCGGGCCGCGGTTGCGGCACGGGTCTTGCACCGAATAACGCAAGACCGCACGACGACCGCCGCCCATGTCCGACGTCACCGCCATCCTCTCGCAGATACGCAGCTACCAGCAGCAGATCGGTACGCGCGCGCTGGAGCCGATGCCGAACCCGGGCACGTTCACGCCCAACGCGATCGGCCTGGACCCGGCGGCCAAGCCGGCCAGCTTCGGTGAGACCCTGCAGAACGCGCTCCAGGGCGTCAACGGCGCGCAGAAGGAAGCCGGCGCGCTGGCGCAGGCGTTCGAGCTGGGCGACCCGCGCGCCGACCTGGCGCGGGTGATGGTGGCCGCCCAGCAGTCGCAGGTGGCGTTCCGCGCCACCGTGGAGGTCCGCAACCGACTGGTGCAGGCGTACCAGGACGTCATGAACATGCCGCTGTAACCGCCCTTCCCCTTCCCGCCCACATCACCACCGCCCCGCCATGGCCCTGACTCTTTCCAAGGACGCGCTGAAGGAATCGCTGACCGCCGAGAAGGCCGGGGCGGCGCTGACCCGATTGCAGGACGTGCGCGTGTTCAAGCAGATGGGCACCCTGCTGACGATCGCCGGCGCGGTCGCGGTGGGCCTGATGGTGTTCTTCTGGTCGCAGAAGCCCGACTACTCCCCGCTCTACACCGGCCTGGACGCCAAGGCCACCGCCGAAGCCGCCGACATGCTGCGCGCGGCGCAGATCCCGTTCCGGATCGACCAGGCCACCGGCGCCATCTCGGTGCCGGAGGAGAACCTGCACGACGCCCGCCTGAAGCTGGCCGCCTCCGGCCTGGCCGACAGCGGCGCGCGCCTGGGCTTCGAGCTGATGGAGCGCGACCCGGGCTTCGGCGTCAGCCAGTTCGTCGAGAACGCGCGCTACCAGCACGCGCTGGAGACCGAACTGGTGCGCACCATCACCACCCTGCGCCCGGTCCGCGACGCTCGCGTGCACCTGGCCATCCCCAAGCCCAGCGCCTTCACCCGCCGGCGCGAGGCCGCCAGCGCTTCGGTCGTGCTGGACCTGCGCAGCGGCGCCATGCTGGAACGCAACCAGGTGGACGCCATCGTGCACCTGGTGTCCTCCAGCATCCCCGATCTGGCCCCCGAGCGCGTCACCGTGGTCGACCAGAGCGGCCGCATGCTCACCGTCAGCGACCCCAACAGCGACGCCGCGCTCAGCGCCGCCCAGTTCGAGCGCGTGCGCAAGCTGGAGACCAGCTACAACGAGCGCATCCGCGAACTGCTCGAACCCCTGGCCGGCGCCGGCCGGGTCAACGCCGAGGTCGCGGTGGACATGGACTTCTCGGTCACCGAGGAAGCCCGCGAGACCTTCGCCAACGACCCGGCCAAGCTGCGCAGCGAGCAGGTCAGCCAGAACACCGTGGCCGCCGCCGGCCCGCAGGGCGTGCCCGGTGCCGTCAGCAACACCCCGCCCGGCCCCGGCGCCGCCGCCGATCCCAACCCGGCCGCGCCGGTGGAGACCGCCAGCAGCGCCACCCGCAACTTCGAACTGGACCGCACCCTGCAGCACACCCGCCAGCCGGCCGGCCGCGTGCGCCGCGTCACCGCCGCGGTGCTGGTGGACCACATCCCGCGCACCGGCGAGAACGGCAAGGTGGTGATGACCGCGCTGGACGCCGCCACCCTGGCCCGGATCGAATCGCTGGTGAAGGAGGCCGTGGGCTTCGACGCCGCGCGCGGCGATTCGGTCTCGGTGATGAACGCCCCGTTCGTGCGCGAGACCGACAAGCCGGTGGACACCCCGTTCTGGGAAAGCCCGTGGCTGCGCAACCCGCTGGTGCGCGACATCGCCCGCTACGGCCTGGGCGCGCTGGTGGTGCTGGCCCTGCTGTTCGGCGTGCTGCGCCCGGCCATGCGCCAGATCATCGATCCCGCCGCCAAGGCGCGGAAGAAGGACGAAAGCGCCGACGGCATCGACGTCACCGTGGTCGACGACGAGGACGACGGGCACGACCCGGGCAGCCTGGCCCACGAGCCGCCGCCGGCCATGCGCGCACTGCCCTCCGACGCCTACGAGGACCGCCTGCGGCAGGCGCGCGAGGCGGTGAAGAGCGACTCCAAGCAGGTGGCGCAGGTCGTGAAGGACTGGGTGGCCAACGATGAATAACCAGGAACCCGCCCTGACCGGCGTGCAGCGCGCCGCCGTCCTGCTGCTCTCCCTGGGCGAGGCCGACGCCGCCGAAGTGCTCAAGCACATGAACGCCAAGGAGGTGCAGAAACTGGGCATCGCCATGGCCACCATCTCCGGCGTCAGCCGCGAGCAGGTCCTGCAGGTGATGGACAACTTCGGCGACGCGCTGGACAAGCAGACCTCGCTGGGCATGGGCGCGGACGACTACGTGCGCAAGGTGCTGGTGCAGGCACTGGGCCAGGACAAGGCCAGCGGCCTGATCGACCGCATCCTGCTGGGCCGCAACACCACCGGCCTGGACACCCTGAAGTGGATGGACCCGCGCGCCATCGCCGACCTGGTCCGCAACGAGCACCCGCAGATCATCGCCATCGTGCTGGCGCACCTGGACGGCGACCAGGCCGCCGAATCGCTCAAGCTGCTGCCCGAGCGCACCCGCACCGACGTGCTGCTGCGCATCGCCACCCTGGACGGCATCCCGCCCAACGCGCTGAACGAACTCAACGAGATCATGGAGCGCCAGTTCGCCGGCAACCAGAACCTCAAGGCATCCACCATCGGCGGCATCAAGGTGGCGGCCAACATCCTCAACTTCATGGATTCCGGCCAGGACCAGGCCATCCTGACCAACATCAACCAGGTCGACGCCGACCTGGGCGCGCGCATCCAGGACCTGATGTTCGTGTTCGACAATCTGGCCGACCTGGGCGACCGCGAACTGCAGGCCCTGCTGCGCGAAGTGCCCAACGACCGCCTCGGCCTGGCCCTGCGCGGCGCCGACGCCAAGGTCAAGGAGAAGATCACCCGCAACATGTCCCAGCGCGCCGCGCAGATCCTGCTGGAGGACATGGAGGCGCGCGGCCCCGTGCGCCTGTCCGACGTCGAAGGCGCGCAGAAGGAAATCCTCGCCATCGTCCGCCGCCTGGCCGACCAGGGCGTCATCGCGTTGTCCGCCAGCGCCGAGGAAATGGTATGAGCGCGCCCTCCCCGATCCGCTGGATGGCGCCGCCGCTGGACGTGGTGGTGGCCGCGTCCGAGGCCGGGCAGGAAGCGCCGCCGCCCACGCCGCCCACGCTGGAGGAGATCCAGGCCATCCAGGACGCCGCCTACCGCGAAGGCCTGGAGCGCGGCCTGGCCGAAGGCCACGCCGAAGGCTACGCCCAGGGCCAGACCGAAGTGCGCCGCCTGGCCGCGCAGATGGAAGGCATCCTGGACAACTTCTCGCGCCCGCTGGACCGGCTGGAGAACGAAGTCGTCGCCGCCCTGTCCGAGCTGGCCGTGCGCATCGCCGGCGCCCTGGTCGGCCGCGCCTACCTCGCCGAGCCGCAACTGTTGCAGGAGCTGGCCCTGACCGCGCTGGACGCGGTCGGCGGCGCCCACCGCGAAATCGAACTGCGCCTGCACCCCGACGACATCGCCGCGCTCTCGCCACTGCTGGAACTGACCCCCGCCACCCGCCTGACCGCCGACACCGCACTCAGCCGCGGCGACCTGCGCGTGCACGCCGAGAGCGTGCGCATCGACGGCACCCTGGAAGCGCGCCTGCGCGGCGCGCTGGAAACCGTGCTCAACCGCGGGGCCCGCGCATGAGCGCGCAACCGCTGGAATGGCTGACCGCGCGCGACCTGCGCCTGTCCGCGCGGCTGTCGCAGATCAATCCCGAACTCGGCGGCCGCGGCCTGATCCGCGAAGGCATCCTGCGCCGCGCCGTCGGCCTCACGCTGGAAGCCATCGGCTGCGAGGCGCCGATGGGCGCCACCTGCAAGGTGGAAGTGGTGGACGGCGGCTGGGTGGATGCCGAAGTGGTCGGCTTCGCCGGCGAACGCACCTACCTGATGCCCAGCGCCGAACTGCACGGCCTGCTGCCCAACGCGCGCGTGGTGCCCTCGCGCCGCCGCGGCGGCGTGGAAGTGGGCGAAGGCCTGCTGGGCCGCGTGATCGACAGCGACGGCGTGCCGCTGGACGGCCGCGGCCCGATCCGCGCCGAAGGCAGCGTCGGCCTGGCCGGCGTGGCGATCAACCCGCTCTCGCGCGAACCCATCACCCAGCCGCTGGACGTGGGCGTGCGTGCGATCAACGCGCTGCTGCCGATCGGCCGCGGCCAGCGCGTGGGCCTGTTCGCCGGCTCCGGCGTGGGCAAGTCCACGCTGCTGGGCATGATGACCCGCTACACCGCCGCCGACGTCATCGTGGTCGGCCTGATCGGCGAACGCGGCCGCGAAGTGCGCGATTTCGTCGAGACCACGCTCGGCCCCACCGGCCTGGCGCGCGCGGTGGTGGTGGCTAGCCCCGCCGACCGGCCGCCGCTGGCGCGCCTGCAGGGCGCCTACCGCGCCACCGCCATCGCCGAATGGTTCCGCGACCAGGGCCTGAACGTGCTGCTGCTGATGGACTCGCTGACCCGCTTCGCCCAGGCGCAGCGCGAGATCGGCCTGTCGGTCGGCGAGCCGCCGACCACGCGCGGCTATCCGCCGTCGGTGTTCGCGCGCCTGCCGGCGCTGGTGGAACGCGCCGGCAACGGCGCCAAGGGCCGCGGCTCGATCACCGCCTTCTACACCGTGCTGACCGAGGGCGACGATCCGCAGGATCCCATCGCCGACGCCGCCCGCGCCATCCTCGACGGCCACATCCTGCTCTCGCGCCGCGTCGCCGACAGCGGCCTGTACCCGGCCATCGACGTGGAATCGTCGGTCAGCCGCGTGGTCACCGAGATCGCCGACGAAACCTGGCGCGACCGCATCCGCAAGCTCAAGCGCCTGCTCTCGGCCTACACCAGCAACCGCGACCTGATCGCCATCGGCGCCTACCAGCGCGGCAACGACCCGACCGTGGACGAGGCGCTGGAACGCTGGCCGGAGATCGTCGAGTTCCTCGGCCAGGACGTGGCCCACGCCGCCGACCTGCCCAGCAGCCGCGCCGCCCTGGAAACCCTGATCCAACGCAATGCCGCCGCGGCCGCGCCGCAGCCCGCGCAGTAAGGAACCACCGCCATGATGCAGTCCCGCCGAATCGACCCGCTGCTGCGCCGCGCACAGGAACACGAGGATTCCGTCGCCCGCGACCTGGCCGAGCGCCAGCGCACGCTGGCCCTGCACGAATCGCGGCTGGAGGAACTGCGCAAGTACGCCGAGGAATACGCCAACAGCCAGATGGCCGCCGCCAGCCCGGCGCAACTGGCCAACCGCCGCGCCTTCCTCGACCGCATCGACCAGGCCCTGCAACAGCAGTTGCAGACCGTGGACCGCAGCCGCGCCAGCGTGGACATCGAGCGCGACCGCCTGCTGCTGGCCAGCCGCGACAAGCAGGTGCTGGAACAACTGGCGGCCAGCTACCGCGTGCAGGAGCGGCAGATCGTCGAGCGCCGCGACCAGCGCGAAATGGACGACCTGGGCGCCCGCCGTGCGCGCCAGGCCGCGACCGCCGCCGAGCACGGAGACGCCTGATGGCGGCGCCCGTGTCCTCGCTCCCCTTCGGCGGCGCCGGCGCGGCCACAACCGCGGCCGCCGGCGGCGTGTCTGCGGCCGAGGACGCATCGTCACGCGCGGCCAAGCCGGCGTTCGAGGACATGGTGCGGCGCCCGGCGAAGCCGGACGTGCAGGCCCAGCGCACCGCGCCCGGCGCACGCGATGCGTCCGCGCGCCCGCACGACCGCGTGGACGCCGGCGAAGGCGAAAGCGAGAAGACCACCGCGCGCGCCGCCGACGACAAGGCCGGCAAAGCCAACAAAACCGACACGGCCGACGACACCGATGCGCTGATCGCAACGGCACTGTTCGACCTGCCCGCGCCACCGTTCCCGCCGGCCACCATCGGCGGCGCGCTCGCGGCCGACCCGCTGGGCAATCCGCTGCTCGGCGGCCCGCTGCCGGGCGACGCGACCGCGCTGGCGGCCGGCGTGCCAGACGCGCTGTCCGGCCGGAACGCCGGCCCGGCCTTGCCGGGTGCGCTGCCCATCGGCGCCGACACCCAAGCCGACACCGCAGCCACACCCACGGCGATCACGACCGCGGCCGCGGCCGACGCGCAGGCCAAGCCCGGGTTGCAGAACCTGTTGTCGTTCGCCAGCCACCTGGCCAGCGGCCAGATCGCCGCGGCCGTACCCGATGCGGTCAACCTGGGCCGCGACATCGTCGATGCCCTGCGCAGCGACGACGGCGACGCCCCCGCGCCGACCGGCCACCCGCTCGCCGGCATCGGCGCCGCGCACGCCCCGCTCGGCCTGTCGCGCACCGAGACCGTCAATGCGATGGAAGCGCCGAGCGCCGACCTGCACGGCGGCCACTTCGACGAGGACATCGGCGACGCGGTGCGCTGGATGGCCGACCAGAAGATCGGCCACGCCCACATCAAGATCACTCCGCACGACCTGGGCACGGTGGAGATCCGCCTGCGCCTGGAAGGCGAGCGCGTGCACGCCGATTTCGCCAGCGCGCAGCCGGAAGTGCGGCAGGCGCTGGAAGGCAGCCTGGCGCGGCTGCGCGACATGCTGGAGCAGCAGGGCCTGCAACTGGCCCATGCCGGCGTGGGCCAGCAGCATTCGCAGCCGTCCCCCTCGTCTTCCGGACGCCACGACGACGACGGCCCGGCGGCGGCCACCCTGACCGAGAACACCTCCCCCCGCCCCGTCCGCATGACCGCCCTGGGCCTGCTAGACGCCTACGCCTGACGCCGTCGCGCTCCGCAGCAGCATCGCAGGAACGGCTGCGGGAATACCTGTAAGAACGCCTGTAGGAGTGACGCAAGTCGCGACCGGGATTCCAGGCAACCCGGAACACCCGCCCCCCCTGCATCCACGCAACCACTGAACGACTCCCTGCCTTCACCCATCCTTGCCCAATAACCAACAGGCGGGACGGAATCCTCAAGGCAAACGTGCGCCGGGGGTGTCCAGGACGATTGAGGCGTGGTCGCGACTTACGTCGCTCCTACAGGCGTGCCACCGGCTCCCGCGAGTTGCTCCCGCAATGCTTCTGCAAGCGCCCTCCATGACGCCCGGGAATCCCGTGCCCGATCCGCAGCGGAGTCAAAACCCCGGCAGGCCGCCGCCAGGGCCACGGCACGGCGCTTGCATCCTGCTGGCAGACCCCCGAGGAGACGCACCGCCGTGGCCGCCGCCGACAAGAAAGCAAGCAAACCCGAGAAAGCCAAGTCCGGTAAACCCTGGCTGCTCATCGCCCTGGTGGCGGTGGTGGCCGCCGGCGCAGCCGGCGGCGCGGCCTGGTTCTTCACCGGCCACGCCGGCGGCGAGAAGGCGGAAAAGCCCGAGGCCGAGGCCAAGGCCGCGCGCCCCGGCGCCATCCCCGCGCCGGCGCAGTACTTCGCGCTGGAGCCGGCGTTCGTGGTCAACCTGGCCGGCGACGCCGGCGGCGCGCGCTACCTGCAGGTGGAAGTGCAGTTGATGACGCGCGACGCCGAGGCGCTCAAGGCCATCGAGCTGCACGCGCCCGCCATCCGCGCCCGCCTGCTGATGCTGTTCGGCCAGCAGGACGCCGCCGGCCTGATGACGCGCCAGGGCAAGGAGCGCCTGCAGAACGCCGCGCTGGGCGAAGTGAAGGCGCTGCTGGTGGCCGAGACCGGCAAGCCCTGCGCCGAGTCGCTGCTGTTCACCAGCTTCGTGATGCAGTGACGAAACGGGGCCGCCATGATGACCAGTGACCTGCTGTCGCAAGACGAGATCGACGCCCTGCTCAACGGCGTGGACTCCGGCGCGATCGAGACCGACGAGCCGCCGCAGGAACCGGGCGTCGCGCGCACCTACGATTTCGCCAGCCAGGACCGCATCGTGCGCGGCCGGCTGCCGACGCTAGAGATGATCAACGAGCGCTTCGTGCGCACCTGGCGGATCGGCCTGTTCAACCTGCTGCGGCGCTCGGCCGAACTGTCGGTGCGCGGCATCGAGATGATCAAGTTCAGCGACTACCTGCACTCGCTGTACGTGCCGACCAACCTCAACCTGGTCAAGTTCAAGCCACTACGCGGCACCGGGCTGGTGGTGTTCGAGCCCAAGCTGGTGTTCACCATGGTGGACAACTTCTTCGGCGGCGACGGCCGCTACCCGGCCAAGATCGAGGGCCGCGAGTTCACCCAGACCGAGATGCGGGTGATCCACCTGCTGCTCAAGCAGACCTTCGCCGACCTGGTCGACGCCTGGGCGCCGGTGATGCCGGTGGAGTTCGAATACATCACCAGCGAGGTCAACCCGCACTTCGCCAACATCGTCAGCCCGCGCGAGTACGTGGTGGTCAGCCGTTTCCACGTCGAGCTGGACGGCGGCGGCGGCGACCTGCACGTGACCCTGCCCTATTCCATGCTCGAGCCGATCCGCGAACTGCTCGACGCCGGCATCCAGTCCGACCGCGTGCACGACGACGACAGCTTCCGCGAGACGCTGCGCGCGCAACTGCGCGAGGCCGAGGTCACCGTCTCCAGCGTACTGGCCGAGAAGCAGATCGACCTGCGCCGCCTGATGGCGCTGAAGATCGGCGACATCCTGCCCATCGACCTGCCGCGCTCGGTGCCGGTGTGCGTGGAGCAGGTGCCGGTGTTCACCGGCGAGTTCGGCGTTTCCAACGGCATGAACGCGGTGAAGATCGTCACCCGGCGCCCGCCCGGCAGCGCCGCCTCCGTGACCGTGCCGCGCCATGCCCTGACCCCCGCCTCCTTCCAGGACGCCAGCCCATGAACCACCAGAACGAAGCCACGCTGCTCGCCGACGAACCGGCGACCGAGACCCCGCCGTCCATCGAATCGGACATGAACCTGGACGTGATCCTGGACGTGCCGGTCACGCTGTCGCTGGAGGTCGGGCGCACCCGCATGCCCATCCGCAGTCTGCTGCAGCTCAACCAGGGCTCGGTGGTGGAACTGGAGCGCGGCGCAGGCGAACCGCTGGACGTGTTCGTCAACGGCACCCTGATCGCGCACGGCGAAGTCGTGGTGGTCAACGACCGATTCGGCGTGCGCCTGACCGACGTGGTCAGCCCCAGCGAACGCATCCGCCGCCTGCGCTGACACCGGCATGGACCTGCTTCCCTTGCTCGCGGCCGCCGCGGCGCCCGCGCAGAAGATCGGCCAGCACGCCCCGTCCACGCCGGGCGTCGGCGGCGCGCTGGTCGGGCTGGTGCTGGTGCTGGGCCTGATCCTCGGCCTGGCCTGGCTGCTCAAGCGCGTGCCCGGCCTGCAGACGGGCGCGCGCCCGAGCGATTCGCTGCGCATCGTCTCGATGCTGTCGGTCGGTGCCAAGGAGCGGGTGATGGTGATCGAAGTGGGCAAGGAACAGTTGCTGATCGGCGTGACCGCCGGCGGCATCACCGCCCTGCACGCCCTGCCCGAACCGCTGGCCGTCGCGCCGCCGCCGGCGCTGCCGAATTTCGCCGAACTGCTGGCCAAGCGCCTGCGCAAAGAGACCTGAGATGCGCCGCCTCGTCCTTTCCCTGATCTGCCTGCTGTGGCTGTGCGCGCCGGTGCTGGCGCTGGCGCAGGCGGCCCCGGCCGCCGCGCCCGCCGCCTCCGCGCCGGCGGCGGCTCCCGCCGCGCCGACCCTGCCCAGCCTGCCCAAGGTCAACGTCGGCCAGGTCGGCGACAACACCGTCAGCCTGCCCTTGCAGACGCTGCTGCTGATGACGGCGATCACCCTGATCCCGTCCGCGCTGCTGGCGATGACCGCCTTCACCCGCATCATCATCGTGCTGGGCCTGCTGCGGCAGGCGATGGGTACCGGGCAGACGCCGTCCAACCAGGTGCTGGTGGGGCTGGCGCTGTTCCTGACCATGCTGGTGATGATGCCGGTGGGCGAGAAGGCGTGGGCGCAGGGCATGGCGCCCTACCTCGACGGCCAGATCGATTTCTCCACCGCTTGGACGCTGACCACCGGCCCGCTGCGCGACTTCATGCTGGCGCAGGTGCGCGAGAGCGACCTGATGACCTTCGCCGGCCTGGCCGGCCACGACAGCTACGCCAGCCCGGCCGACGTGCCGTTCCCGGTGGTGGTGGCCTCGTTCATCACCAGCGAGCTGAAGACCGCCTTCGAGATCGGCTTCCTGATCTTCATCCCCTTCGTGATCATCGACCTGGTGGTGGCCAGCGTGCTGATGTCGATGGGCATGATGATGCTCTCGCCGATGCTGGTGTCCGCCCCGTTCAAGATCCTGCTGTTCGTGCTGGTGGACGGCTGGGTGCTGATCGTGGGCTCGCTGGCGGCGAGCTTCAATTGAAGATGGCGAGGAAGTGAGGAAGTAAGGAAGTGAGGAAGCAAGAAACAGCAACGGCGAAAGCGGGACTCCACTTCTACTGACTGACTTACTAACTTACTGACTTACTTACTGACTTACCGCCTCACTCACTTGCCCGATACCGCCCTCCTGCTCCCTTCCAGGTCGCCTCCATGACTCCCGAACTCGCTCTCACCGAACTGCGCGGCGGCCTCGAAGTCGCGCTGTGGGTCGGCGGCCCGTTGCTGCTGGTGGTGTTGGTGGTCGGTGTGGTGGTCGGCGTGATCCAGGCGGCCACGCAGCTCAACGAACCCACCATCGCCTTCGTCGCCAAGGCCATCGCCCTGACCGCGGCGCTGTTCGCTACCGGCAGCTATCTGCTGGGGATGCTGGTGGAGTACACGACGACGCTGTTCCAGCGGTTGCCGCATTTGATCGGGTGAGGCGGAGCGAGAGGAGTGAGGAGTGAGCAAGAGCCGCATTCCCGACGCCTGACACTCGCCTTCGAGCCTTCCCGCTTTTTCTCACTTCTCACCCCTTACCTTCTCACCCCTTACCTCACCCCTTACCTCCCCACTCCTCGCCGCCCCATGGACCCCGCCACCCAGATGGTCATCGACGGTCAGCAGGCCTTCGGCATGGTCAATGCCATCCTGTGGACCATGCTGCGCACCGGGGCGCTGTTGATGGCGGCGCCGCTGATCGGCACGCGCGCGGTGTCGGTGCGGGTACGGGTGATCATCGCCGGGGCGCTGGCGATGGCCTTGGCGCCGATGCTGCCGGGCCTGCCCGACCGCATCGCCTTCGACGCGGCCACCGTGCTCAACGTGGCGCGCGAACTGGCCCTGGGCGCCGGCATGGGCTTCATGCTGCGGCTGGCATTCGAGGCCGGCGCACTGGCCGGCGAACTGATCTCGCAGGGCACCGGCCTGGCCTTCGCACAGATGTCCGACCCGCTGCGCGGGGTGAACTCCGGCGTGGTCGGCCAATGGTTCTACCTGGCGTTCGGCCTGCTGTTCTTCACCCTGGACGGGCACTTGGCGCTGGTCTCGCTGCTGGTGGACAGTTACCGCTCACTGCCCATCGGCACCGCACTGCCCGACCTGCAGCAGGTGCTGGAGATCGCGCCCACGCTGTTCTCGCACGTGCTGCGCGCCGCGGTGGGGCTGGCCCTGCCGGTGATGGTGGCGATGCTGGCGGTCAACCTGGCCTTCGGTGTGCTGGGCCGCGCCGCGCCGGCGCTGAATCCCATCCAGCTCGGCCTGCCGACGGCGCTGCTGCTGGGGCTGTTCCTGCTCGCGCTGCTATCCGGCGAGCTCGGCCCGCCGGTGCAGCGCGTGTTCGACCTGTCCTTCGACGCGGCGCGGCAACTGACGGGTTAGCCGCCGCACAGGCCACGCGCGCACGGTTCTTGCGCGGAACCAACCGGCGCGGGCCGGGGACCGGTTTCCTTCCGCCCGCGACTCGGTGCAGAATGCGGCGAGGGGGACGGTACATGCAACGGCACGAGGGCGCGCGCCCAGGGCGGCGCTCGTCCGGCCGTGCCACCAGCCGAGGGAGGAGCGCTGTGGTCAACATCCCGTGCAAGCGACGCAGCAGCCAGGAAACGCGCGAAGCGGTGCTCGCGGCCGCGCGCCGGCTGTTCTTCACCAAGGGCTTCGACCAGACCACGCTGGCCGACCTGGGCGGAGAGACCGGCCTGAGCGCGCGCGGCGTGATCCTGCATTTCGAGACCAAGGCCGACATCGTCGCCGCGCTGCTGATCCGCGACTACGGCGAGCGCCGGCCGCCGGTGGTGGAACGGCCGATGGGTTCCACCCACGCCCAGCGCATCCTGGACTTCTATTTCTGGAACGCGCGCCAGGACGCGGCCAACTTCATCGCCTTCCCCGCCATCTGGGCGGTGTCGGCGCGCTGGTCGGCCGCGGTGGAGGCGGAGATGAACGCCGTGCTGCGCCGCATGCGCGAGCCGGTGCGGCAGGAACTGACCCGCGGCATGGCCGACGGCGAGTTCCGTGGCATGGACGTGCAGCACGCCGACGAGACCATCTGGCAGAGCTACCAGCACGGCCTGCGTGCGATCAGCGTGAATGGCGGCACGCCGGCGCTGGCGGTGCCGCAGGTCTACAAGACGCTGGAACTGCTTTCGGCCTGAGCCGCGCCACCGGCACCCGCGTGGCGCGCGAAGGCGTGCGGCGCAAGCGTGACTGCCGTCACCCCGGCACGACGGCAACCGCCTACACTGCGCGGTGCCTCGCGCACCCGCGCGCTCCCGCCTGTGCCGACCGCTTGAACGACATATCCGCCGACCCCGACCCACACACGCGGTCCTCGCCATGAAGCCCAGACGCCGGGACTTCCGCCTGGACATCATCGTGCTGCTGGGCTCGATCACCGCGGCCACCATCGCCTGCTTCGGCGCCTACCGGGTGTGGCGGGGCGAGTTGCACATGGCCTGGCTGGACTTCGGCATCGTCGTCTGCGTGCTGTTGCCGCTCGCCTACGGCTGGCGCAGCGGCGACAGCGAGCGCGCGGGCAACGCGCTGTGCATGCTCAACTCGGTCGCCAGCACGGTCGCCTGCGCGATGATCGGCCACGTCGCGCTGGGCTGGGCCTATCTTGTGCTGCTGACCAACTTCTTCATCGCCGGCCGCTGGCTGGCGGTGGCGTGCAACCTGGCCATGCTGCTGGCCATGGCCCTGCTGCCGGCCTTCTTCCACGACCGCCTGCACGGCGCCTCGGTGCTGGTCAGCGCGGCGCTGACCACGGCGTTTTCCTACCTGTTCGCCGCGCGCATCCAGGGCGACCGCCTGCGGCTGGAGCAACTGGCCTCGCTGGACCCGTTGACCGGCCTGCCCAACCGCCGGGCGATGGAGCACGCGCTCGCGCAGGCGGTGGCCGACTTCCAGCGCGGGCGCGGCGACTACGGCCTGGTCGTGCTGGACCTGGACCACTTCAAGGACGTCAACGACCAGTACGGGCACGCCGCCGGCGACGCCGCCATCGCCGACCTGGCCTCGATCCTGCGCTTCCAGATGCGCCGCAACGACCAGGTGTTCCGCTTCGGCGGCGAGGAGTTCGTGGTGCTGCTGGAAGTGGACGACAGCGCCGCCCTGGAAGCGGCCAGCGAGCGCCTGCGCGAAGCCGTGCGCGAGGGCCTGCGCGGCCCCGGCGGGCGCATCACCATCTCGCTGGGCGCGGCGATGCTGCGCGAGCAGGAGAAGACCTGGCACGACTGGTTCTCCCGCGCCGACACCGCGCTGTACCGGGCCAAGTCCAATGGCCGCGACAGCTATGCGTTGGCGGATGGGTTGTTCTAGGGGGGTGAGGAAGTAAGGGAGTAAGGGTGTGAGGAAGTGAGGAAGTGAGGAGCGAGCCAGGCGTCGCCGCTCGCTTCTCTTGCCCCACGTCTCCCCGGCAGGAAGCGAGTGAGGGGGGCAAGGAGCAGGAGGCAAGCGAAACGCCATTCCCTCCTCACCTCCTCACCTCCTCACCTCCTCACCCCCTCACCTCCTCACTCCCTGACCGCCCTCCCATGCAACCAGCGATACAGCGCCGGCAGCACCAGCAGGGTCAGCAGCGTCGAGGACACGATGCCGCCGATCACCACCGTCGCCAGCGGCCGCTGCACTTCCGAGCCGGCGCCGACGTTGAAGGCCATCGGCAGGAAGCCCAGCGAAGCCACCAGCGCCGTCATCAGCACCGGCCGCAGGCGCCCGAGCGCGCCGTCCAGGATGGCGGTCTCCAGTGCCACACCCTGCCCGCGCAGCCGGCGGATCGATCCGATCATCACCAGCCCGTTGAGCACCGCGATGCCGGACAGCGCGATGAAGCCCACCCCCGCCGAGATCGACAGCGGGATGCCGCGCAGCCACAGCGCCACCACGCCGCCAGTCAGCGCCAGCGGCACGCCGGTGAATACGATGCCGGCGTCCCGGGCCGAGCCGAAGGCCATGAACAGCAGGCCCAGGATCAGCAGCAGCGTGAGCGGCACCACCACGGCCAGCCGCTGGCTGGCGGAGATGAGCTGCTCGAAGGTGCCGCCGTAGCCGATCCAGTAACCCTCGGGCAGCTTCACCCCGCGCGCGACCGCCGTCTGCACGTCGGCGACGAAGCCGCCCAGGTCGCGCCCGCGCACGTTGGCGCTGACCACGATGCGGCGCTTGCCGTTCTCACGGTTGACCTGGTTGGGTCCCAGCCGCGACTCGATCCGCGCGACCTCGCGCAGCGGCACCGTGCCCGGCGCGCCGGAGCGCCAGGTCGCGCTGGCGCTGGACTCGTCGCGCTGCACGTCGTCGCCCAGGGCGATGGGCAACTCGTCCAGCGCGCGCGGGTCCTCGCGCAGGCTGTCCGGCAGCCGCACCACGATGTCGAAGCGGCGGTCGCCCTCGAACAACTGCCCGGCCGTGGTGCCGCCGACCGCGGTCGCCACCGTGTCCTGCAACTCGCCCGGGTTGAGGCCGTAGTTCGCCAGCGCCAGGCGGTCCGGTTCCACCGTCAACATCGGCAGGCCGGTGACCTGCTCGGCCTTCACGTCGGCCGCGCCCGGCACCGCGGCCATCGCCGCTTCCACCTGCGCGGCGATGCGCGCCAGCGTGTCCAGGTCGTCGCCGTAGACCTTCACCGCCACGTCGGCGCGCACGCCCGAGATCAGTTCGTTGGTGCGCATCTGGATTGGCTGGGTGACCTCGTAGTTGTTGCCGGGGATGGCGTCGATCACCGCCCCGATCTCCTCCAGCAGCCGGGCCTTGGGCTTGCCCGGGTCGGGCCAGTCGCGGCGCTCCTTGAGCATCACGAAGGTGTCGGCGATCGACGGCGGCATCGGGTCGCTGGCGACCTCGGCGGTGCCGATCTTGGCGAACACGCGCTGCACTTCCGGCAGCGCCGCCAGCGCGCTCTCCAGCGTGGCCTGCATCGCCACCGACTGGCCCAGGCTGGTGCCGGGGATGCGCATGGCCTGCACCACCACGTCGCCCTCGTCCAGGCTGGGGATGAACTCGCTGCCCAGCCGCGTGGCCAGCGCGCCGCACAGCACGGTCAGCGCCGCTGCGCCGGCCACCACCGGCACGCGCAGGCGCAGCGAGGCGCGCAGCAGCGGCGCATAGCGGCGCTTGCACCAGGCGATCACCCGGTTCTCGCGCTCGTCCACCCGGCCGCCCAGGAACACCGCGATGGCCGCCGGCACGAAGGTCAGCGACAGCAGCATGGCGCCGGTCAGCGCCATCACCACAGTGATCGCCATGGGGTGGAACATCTTTCCCTCGATCCCGCCCAGGGCGAAGATCGGCAGGTACACCGCGGCGATGATGCCCAGGCCGAACAGGCTGGGCCGGATCACCTCAGCGGTGGCCGCGGCGGTGGCCTCGAAGCGCTCCTCGCGGTCCATCGCCCGGCCCAGCGCGTGCTGCAGTTCGCCGAAGCGGCGCAGGCAGTTTTCGATGATGATGACCGCCCCGTCCACGATCAGGCCGAAGTCCAGCGCGCCCAGGCTCATCAGGTTGCCCGACACGCCCGTGCGGACCATGCCGGTGAGGGTGAACAGCATCGCCAGCGGGATCACCGCCGCGGTGATCAGCGCGGCGCGGATGTTGCCCAGCAGCAGGAACAGCACCACGATCACCAGCAGCGCGCCTTCCACCAGGTTCTTGGCCACCGTGTGGATGGTGCGGTCCACCAGCGCGGTGCGGTCGTAGACCGGCGTGGCGACCACGCCCGCGGGCAGGCTGGCGTTGGCCTCCTCCAGCTTGGCCGCGGCCGCGCGCGAGACGTCGCGGCTGTTGGCGCCGACCAGCATCACCACCGTGCCCACCACCGCCTCGTGGCCGTTCTGGGTGGCGGCGCCGCTGCGCAGTTCGCGGCCTTCGCCGACCTGGGCGACGTCGCGCACGCGGATCGGCACGCCCTCGCGGCGGTCCAGCACGATCAGCCCGAGCTGGGCCGCGTCGGCCGCCTGCCCCGGTACCCGCACCAGCAACTGCTCGCCGTTGCGCTCGATGTAGCCGGCGCCGACGTTGCGGTTGTTGCGCGCCAGCGCGTCCACCACGTTTTGCAAGGTGAAACCCAGCGCGCGCAGCCTGGCCGGGTCGGGGGTGACGTGGATCTGCCGCGCGTAGCCGCCGATGGTGTTGACCTCGGTCACCCCGGGCACGTTGCGCAATTGCGGGCGGATCACCCAGTCCTGCAGGGTGCGCAGGTCGGTGGGCGTGTAGCGGCTGCCGTCGGGCTTGCGCGCGTCCGGCGCGGCGTCAACGGTGTACATGAAGATCTCGCCCATGCCGGTGGCGATGGGCCCCATGGACGGCTCCAGCCCCTCGGGCAGTTGCGCGCGCGCCTGCTGCAGGCGTTCGGCCACCTGCTGGCGGGCGAAGAAGATGTCGGTGCCGTCGTGGAAGACCGCGGTCACCTGCGACAGCCCGTAGCGCGACAGCGAGCGCGTGTGGTCCAGCCCGGGCAGGCCGGCCAGCGCGGTCTCGATGGGGAAGGTCACCCGCTGCTCCGATTCCAGCGGCGAGTAGCCCGGGGTCTCGGTGTTGACCTGCACCTGGACGTTGGTGATGTCCGGCGTGGCGTCGATGGGCAACTGGGTGAAGCTCCAGCCGCCCAGCGCGGCCAGCGCCAGGGTGAGCGCCAGCATCAGCCAGCGGTGGCGGATGGAGAAGGCGATGAATTTCTCGAGCATGACGGCTTCCTGGATGCTTTGGGGTCCGTCGTTCCCGGGGGGAATCCTGCGCCTCCATGCCCTGCGGGCCGAAGACGCGGGTTCCCCGCCTGCGCGGGGACGACGGGCGGTGGGGGCTCAGTGCTCGTGTGCGGCGGACGACTTGCCGATGTCCGCCTTGACCAGGAAGCTCTGCGCGACCACGACCTGCTCGCCGGCTTCCAGCCCGGCGGTGACTTCGACGTGGCGGGCGTCGCGCCGGCCCAGGGTCACCGCGCGCTCTGCGTAGCGCTCGCCCTCGCGCACGTACACCACGTCGCGGCCGCCCTCGTCGGTCTGCAGGGCGGTGACCGGCACCACCAGCGCGACTTCGGCGTGGTCCACCACGATGCGCGCGCGCACTGCCGCGCCCGGCCGCCACAGGCCGTCGCCGTTGTCGATGCTGGCGCGCGCCACCGTGCTCTGGCTGGCGGTGGCGGTGCCGGGCAGGATGCGCTCCAGCCGCGTCTCGGCGCTGACGCCGTCGCTCATGCGGGTGACGGTCACCGGGATGCCGGCGGTGATGTGGCCGGCGTCGTTGCCGAAGATGTGCAGGTCCACCCACAGCGTGGACAGGTCGGCCACCTCGAACAGCGCCATGCCCTCGCCCGCCACCGCGCCGACCGAGGCCGCGCGTTGCAGCACCGTGCCGGAGATCGGCGAGGCCACGCTGTAGTCGGTCAGGCTGAGGTTGCTCTCGATGGTCGCCAGCGGCTGGCCCGCGCGCACGCGGTCGCCGATGTTGGCGCGCAGCGCGCGGATCGGACCGGGGAAGCGTGCGGTGACCTGCGCGATGCGGCCTTCGGCGGGGGTCAGCAGGCCCTGCACTTCGTGCTCGTCGGCGATGGTGCCGGGAGCGGCGGCGGCGACGCGGATGCCGGAGGATTCGGCGACCTTGGCGGGAATGGTGGTGGCGGCTTCTTCGCCACCATGTTCGTCGCCGTGCTCGTCGGCATGGTCGTCCGCATGGCCTTCGCTGGCGTCGTCGTGGCCGTCCTCGTGTGCGTCGTCGTGGCCGGCGCCGCCTTCGGCATGGCCGGCCGCGGGCGATTTCCCGGCGGGGCCGCCGCAGGCGGCCAGCAGCGCGGCCAGGACCAGGGCCAGCAGGGACTGGAACGTTGTCGCGGGAGTCTTCATGGCAGGGTTCCTTGTGCGGCCGGCGCGGCGCCGGCGAGCAGCGGGGCGCCGGTCAGGCGCTGGAGTTCGATCAGGGCGCGCTGCGCTTCGAGCGCGGCGTCGAGTTGCTGGCGGCGCGCGGCCGTGGTTTCCGATTGCAGTTGCGCCCATTCCAGGTAGCTGATGGCGCCGGCACGGTAGGCGCGCTCGGCGGCCTGCTCGGCGCGTTGCAGGCGCGGCAGCACGTCCTGGCGCGTGCGCTCCACTTCCAGCCGCGCGGTGCGGTAGCGCCCGTGCGCGTCGGCCAGGGTGGAATACAGGGCGATGTCGCGCGACTCGCGCTCCAGCCCCAGCGCGGCCAGTTCGGCCTCGGCGGCGCGGATGGCCGGCTGGGCGCGGCGCGCGCCGCCCAGCGGCAGCGACAGGCCGGCGACCAGGGAAACGTCGCCGCTGTCCTGCGCGCGACGCACGCCGACCTGCCAGTCCAGGTCCGGCGCGGCCTCGCTGCGCGCCAGTTGCAGGCGGGCTTCGCGGATGCGGCGCTCGTCGGCGATCTCGGCCAGTTCGGGGGTGTGCTGCAACAGCGCGGCCAGTTCCTCCATCGCGGCCACGTCCGGCAGCGCCAGCAGGTCGCCGCCGGCGACGTCGAAGCGCGGCTCGCGTTCGCCCCACAGCGCGGCCAGGTGCCGGCGCGCGGCGTCCTCCTGCTGCTGCGCGCGCGCCAGCGCCATCTCGGCGCGGGCCAGCGCGGCCTGCGCGGTCAGCACCACCGACTCGGGCGAAGCGCCGGCCTGCAGGCGCTGGCGGGCGGCGGCCACGGTGCGGGTGCGCTGCTCGATGTCGCGCCGGGCGATGGCCGCGTCGGCGCGCGCGGCCTGCGCGGCCAGGTGGCGACGCGCCACTTCGGCCAGCAGGTCCAGGCGCTGCGCCTCGCGCTGCACGGCCAGCGCGTCCAGCCGCGCCTGCGCCAACGTGCGCCGCGCGTCGAGCTTGCCGCCGCGCTCCAGCACGCCGGCCAGGCTCAGCGTGGCCTCGGCGCTGTCGAAGCCGCGCGCCTGGCCGCTGCCCAGTGCGTTCTCGATCTCCAGGCCGGCGCGCAGCGGCGGGCGCAGTGCGGCGGCGTCGCGCTCGGCCAGCAGCGCTTCGGTGCGGGGGCCGAACAGGCGCAGTTCGGGATAGCTGCGGGCGACGCGGGCGAAGGCGTCGTCCAGGGTCAAGGTCTGGGTCTGGGGAGGCGCGGCGGGCGTAGCCTCGGGCGGCCGCACCTGCGCCTGCGCGCACGGCACGGCCGCGAAGGCGGCCCAAGCCGCCAATCGCAACCACATGGGAATTCTCCGGAACGTCGGTGACGGGTGGCCGGCGGCGCGGGGCCGCCGGGGACGGCGTCAGGCCGCGATCGGAGGACGGAAGCGGGATTCCTGGCGCGCGCCCGGGGGTGGCACCGACAGGTCGGGATAGGCCGTGGCGGCGGGGACCGCCGCGACCGCCAGCGACACCGAGCCCGCCACCGCGGTCTGGTGGCCGCAGCAATGGCTGGCGTGCAGCAGCGCGTGCAACAGCCCGGCCTCGTCGTCCTGGCCGGCGGCGGGCGGCCGGTATTCCTGCGTCGGGTCGCCGTGCAGGGTCCCAGCGTGCGCATGGCCATCGGCGCCCATCAGTTCGTGCACGTCGCCCAGCGAGGCCAGCACCGAGTTGGCCAGCATCGCCAACAGCAGCAGCGCCAGCGCCGGCAGGCGCAGCGGACGGTAGCGGCGGTGGCGCAGCAGGCGGAGCATCGCGCCGCATCCTAGCGGCGCGGCCGGTGTTAGACAATTCCACTTCGCCGCCGCCGCGGCCGGGTGGAACGGGTCTTGCAGCCTCCGCCGCGACCCCGTCGGAAACGCGCCATGGCCGAGCAGGACGAAAGCGGCGAACGCACAGAACTTCCCACCGAAAAACGCCGTAGAGAGGCCCGGGAACAGGGGAATATCCCGCGCTCGCGCGAACTGGCCACGGCCGCCGTGTTCGGCACCGGCGTGGTGGCGATCACCGCCATGGGGCCTTCGCTGGGCCGCGGCGCGCTGGCCTGGATGAAGCTGGCGCTGGCGCCGGACCCGGAGCTGCTGCACCGGCCGGACCTGTTGTTCGGCCACGTCGGCCTGCTGCTGCTCAAGCTGCTGGCGGTGATGGCGCCCATCGCCGGCGTCTGCGTGCTGGCCGGCCTGCTGGGGCCGCTGGCGATGAGCGGGCTGCGGTTCTCGCAGAAGGCGCTGATGCCCGACTTCAAGCGGCTGGACCCGATGGCCGGCCTGAAGCGCCTGTACGGCCCGGAATCCGTGGCCGAGCTGCTCAAGTCGCTGCTGCGCGTGGCCCTGGTCGGCGGCGCGGCCGTGCTCTGCCTGCGCGCCGGCATCGACCCGCTGCGCGAACTGCTCACCATGCCGCTGGAACAGGCCATCCGCAGCGGCCTGGGCTTCACCCGCACGGTGCTGCTGGCCACCACCGCCGCGCTGATCCTGCTGGCCGCCATCGACGCTCCGTACCAGAAGTGGAACTGGCTGCGGAAGCTGAAGATGACCCGCCAGGAACTGCGCGAGGAGATGAAGGAGAGCGAGGGCCGCCCCGAGGTCAAGGGCCGCATCCGCCAGATGCAGCAGCAGTTGTCGCAGCGCCGGATGATCGAGGACGTGCCCAAGGCGGACGTGATCGTGGTCAACCCCACCCACTACGCCGTGGCCCTGAAGTACGCCGCCGGCCAGATGGGCGCACCCACCGTGCTGGCCAAGGGCGTGGACGAACTGGCCCTGCGCATCCGCGAAGTGGCCGAGGCGCACCGGGTCGCCATCGTCTCCGCGCCGCCGCTGGCACGCGCCTTGTATCGCGAAGGCCAGCTTGGCAGAGAAATCCCCGTGAGACTGTACGCCGCCGTTGCCCAGGTCCTGTCCTACGTCTACCAGTTGCGCGCCTGGCGCATCGGCCAGGCGCCGCTGCCCGACCTGCCCGCCGTGGACGTGGATGAGCACGGGGGCCGGGCATGAGCGCGCAACCGGCCGGCGGCCTGCGCCTGATGGACATGCTGAAGAACGGCCTGGGCGCGCCGCTGGTGGTGCTGGCCCTGCTGGCGATGGTGGTGGTGCCGCTGGCGCCGCCGGTGCTGGACGCGCTGTTCAGCTTCAACATCGCGATCTCGCTGGTGGTGCTGCTGGCGGTGATCTACGTGAAGCGGCCGCTGGACTTCACCATCTTCCCCATCGTGCTGCTGATGACCACGATGCTGCGGCTGGCCCTGAACGTGGCCTCCACCCGCGTGATCCTGCTCAACGGCCAGGACGGCCACGACGCCGCCGGCAAGGTCATCGCCGCGTTCGGCGAGTTCGTGGTGGGCGGCAACTATGCGGTCGGCATCGTGGTGTTCGCGATCCTGACCATCATCAACTTCGTGGTCATCACCAAGGGCGCCGGGCGCATCTCCGAGGTGTCGGCGCGCTTCATCCTGGACGCGATGCCCGGCAAGCAGATGGCCATCGACGCCGACCTCAACGCCGGCCTGCTGACCCGCGAGGAGGCCAAGGCCCGCCGCGAGGAAGTGCGCGAGGAAGCCGATTTCTACGGCGCGATGGACGGCGCCAGCAAGTTCATCCGCGGCGACGCCATCGCCGGCATCCTGATCCTGTTCATCAACCTGGTCGGCGGCTTCGCCGTGGGCATGCTCCAGCACGGCATGCCGGCGGCCGACGCCGCTTCGACCTACACCCTGCTGTCCATCGGCGACGGCCTGGTCGCGCAGTTGCCGGCGCTGCTGGTGTCCTCGGCGGTGGCGATGCTGGTCACCCGCGCCTCGCGCTCGCAGGACATGGGCCAGGCGGTGATGGGCCAGGCCTTCGGCCAGCACAAGGCGCTGGCGGTGTCGGCCGGCGTGCTGGGCCTGGTCGGGCTGGTGCCGGGCATGCCCAACGTCGCCTTTTTGACGCTGGCCGCGCTGCTGGGCTACCTAGCCTGGAGAATATGGCGCAAGTCGCAGGCCGGCCCGGAGGCGGCCGCCGAGACCGCCGCCCTGCCCGCCCCCGGCGCCGACCGCAACGCCGAGCTGACCTGGGACGAACTGCGCCCGGTCGATCCGCTGGGGCTGGAGGTCGGCTACCGGCTGATCCCGCTGGTGGACAAGAACCAGGGCGGCGAGCTGATGTCGCGGATCAAGGCCGTGCGCCGCAAGCTGACCCAGGACCTGGGCTTCCTGGTGCCGCCGGTCCACATCCGCGACAACCTGGAGCTGCCGTCCAACGGCTACCGCCTGCTGGTGCACGGCGTGCCGGTGGCGACCGCCGAGATCCACCCTGACCGCGAACTGGCACTGGACCCGGGCGGCGCCTTCGGCAACCTCGACGGCATCCCCGGCAAGGACCCCGCCTTCGGTCTGGACGCGGTGTGGATCCAGCCGCACCAGAAGGCCACCGCCGAATCGCTGGGCTATACCGTGGTCGACCCGGCCACGGTCATGGCCACCCACCTGTCCCACCTGGTGCGCGAGCACGCGCCGGAACTGCTGGGCCACGAGGAAGTGCAGCAACTGCTGGCGCAGCTCGGCCGCAGCGCGCCCAAGCTGGTCGAGGACCTCACCCCCAAGGCGCTGCCGCTGTCCAGCGTGGTGCGGGTGCTGCAGAACCTGCTGGTCGAGCGCGTGCCGATCCGCCAGTTGCGCCGCATCGTCGAGGCGCTGGTCGAATTCGCCCCGCAGAACCCCGACCCGGCCGCCCTCACCGCCGCCGTGCGCACCGCGCTGGGCCGCTTCATCGTGCAGGAAATCTCCGGCATGGCCCCGGAACTGCCCGTCTACACCTTGGCGCCGAATCTGGAACGCGTCTTGCAGGACAGCACCCAGGGCGCCGGCGCAGCGCTGGAACCCGGGTTGGCCGAGCGCTTGCACCAGAGCCTGGCCGACGTGGTGACCAAGCAGGAAGCGCGCAGCGAGCCGGCGGTGGTGCTGGTGCCCGGGCAGGTCCGCGCCGCCCTGGCGCGCCTGGTCCGCCACAGCGTGCCGTCCCTGTCGGTGCTGGCCTACAGCGAAGTACCGGAGGACAAGCGGTTGAAGCTGGTGGGAACGATCAGTTGACGGATCGCAAAGCGGGATCGGGGAACGGGAAACAGGGAATGTGGGTTGGTCGCAATCGGTTGGAGCATGAGATGAAACAGGTCCGCAAACGAACTCTTCGGCAGGCGCGCAGGCATCGGACTGCACGCACGGCTTCACTTTCTGCTCCCCGTTCCCTGTTGCCCGTCTTTCCGGACTCCACGCCATGAAAATCAAACGCTTCGTCGCCCCCGACATGCGCACCGCCTTCGCCATGGTCCGCCAGGAGCACGGCCCGGACGCGGTGATCCTGTCCAACCGCGTGACCGAGGACGGCATCGAGATCGTCGCCGCCAGCAACTACGACGAAGCGCTGGTGCAGCGCACGCTGGAAGCCATGCGCCCGGCCGCGCCGGCGCCGCTGCATCCGCTGCTGGATCCCGCGTCGGCGCAGCCCGCCGCCGCGCATGCGCAGGCCGAAGCGCTATCGCCGGCCGAAGCCGCCGCGCATTACTTCGCGCGCCGCCAGCAGGCGCCCGCCACGCCCACAATAGCCACGGACACCGCACCCGCCGCCGCGAAACCGGCGCCGCGGCGCCCGGCCGCGCCGGTCGCTCCGCTACCGACGCCGACGCCGCTGCCCTCCGCCGCCGGCCGCCGCGATCCTGCGCCGGCTTCCGCAACCGCATCCGCGGCGGCACCGGCCTCCATGCCGGAACCGGCCCCGATACCGGCTCCCGCCTCCGCATCGGCACCGACGCCCGCACAAGTCGCGCCGACGCCCGCGATGATCGAACCCGAATCCTTCGCCGCGAAGCTGGCCGCCTGCCTGCCGGCAGCGCCGGTCCGCGCGCCGGCCGAACCCGTCGCTCCCGAAGCCGCCGCGCCCCGGCGCGACGCCGAGGAAGCCCTGGACCTGGATGCGCTGCTGCCGTCCATCGCCCCGCCGCTGTCGCTGCCCGAACCGGCACCGGAGCCCAAGAACACCGTCGCCCCGCTGCACGCCGGCCGCGCCGCCGCGGCGCCGCTGCCGCCGCCGGCCGCGGTCACCGTGCCCACCCTGAGCGTGGTCGCCGACAGCGCCGCGCAGGTGCGCGAGAGCGACGAGCAACTGGTGCAGATGCGCGGCGAACTGGCCGCCATGCGCGAGATGATCGAACGCGAGATGCACCGCCTCACCGACGAACGCCTGCGCGGCTCGCCGGTGCGCATGCAGGCGATGGAGCTGATGGAGGACTACGGCTTCGACGCCGGCATCACCCGCGACATCGCCCTGCAGATCCCCGCCGACACCGAGGCCCACCGCGGCCGCGGGCTGATGCTGGGCCTGCTGTCGAAGAAATTGCCGGTCGCCGAGTGCGACCCGCTGGAAACCGGCGGCGTGGTCGCCCTGGTCGGCCCCACCGGCGCCGGCAAGACCACCACCATTGCCAAGCTGGCCGCCTGCTTCGCCGACCGCCACAACCCGCGCGACGTGGCGCTGGTGACCACCGACACCCTGCGCGTGGGCGGCCGCGAGCAGTTGCACAGCTACGGCCGCCAGCTCGGCATCGCCGTGCACGAGGCCGACAGCGCGCAGGGCCTGGCCCTGCTGCTGGAACGCCTGCGCGACTACAAGCTGGTGCTGATCGACACCGCCGGCCTGGGCCAGCGCGACCGCAACCTGGTCGGCCAGCTCAACTGGCTGCGCGCCTCCGGCCAGGTGCAGACGCTGCTGGTGCTGCCGGCCAATTCCCACTTCGGCGACCTGGACGAAGTCGTCCGCCGCTTCGCCAGCGTGCAGCCGCAGGGCGTGGTGCTGACCAAGCTGGACGAGACCGGCCGCTTGGGCAGCGCGCTGTCGGTGGTGGTGGACCACAAGCTGCCCATGGTCTGGGTGACCGACGGCCAGCGCGTGCCGGACGACCTGCACCGCGCCAACAGCGCCCACCTCGTGCTTCGCCTGGACCAGTTGCGCCGCGAAGCCGACGAACCCTGCTCCTCCGAGACCAGCCATGTCGCCTGAACACCTGCTGCAGACCAACCCCCGCCACACGCCGCCGGCGCCCGGCGCGTTCCACCCCGTGCGCGTGATCGCCGTCACCGGCGGCAAGGGCGGCGTGGGCAAGACCAACATCTCGGTCAACCTGGCCGTGTCGCTGGCCGAGATGGGCAAGCGCACCCTGCTGATGGACGCCGACCTGGGCCTGGCCAACGTGGACGTGCTGCTGGGCCTGTCGCCGCGCTTCACCCTGGCCGACCTGGTGGCCGGGCGCTGCCAGCTCGAGGACGTGCTGCTGGAAGGCCCCGAAGGGCTGATGGTGGTGCCGGCCTCGTCGGGCTTCCGCCACATGGCCGAACTGACGCCGGCCGAGCACATCGGCCTGGTCAACGTGTTCTCCGAACTGCAGCGCGCCCTGGACGTGATGGTGGTGGACACCGCCGCCGGCATCACCGACAGCGTGCTGACCTTCTGCCAGGCCGCGCAGGACACCGTGGTCGTGGTCTGCGACGAGCCGGCCTCGATCACCGACGCCTACGCGCTGATCAAGGTGCTGGCGCGCGAGCGCGGGCTGGACCGCGTGCACGTCATCGCCAACATGGTCCGCGACCCCAACGAGGGCCGGAAGCTGTACGAGAAGCTCGCCCGCGTGTGCGAGCGCTTCCTCGGCGACGTCGCCCTGCACTACCTGGGCGCGGTGCCGCAGGACGACTGGCTGCGCCGCGCCGTGCAGCGCCAGCAGCCGGTGGTGAAGGCCTACCCGGGCAGCCCGTCGGCGCGCGCCATCGGCGACATCGCGCGGATGGCCGCGCGCTGGCAGCCACCGGCCGGCGTACGCGGCAACGTGGAGTTCTTCGTCGAGCGCCTGATCCAGCAACGGGGGGTGGCCGCATGAACACCGCCGCCGCCCAGTACCGCGCGGTGCAGCGCAGCGCCGCCACCGAATGCGTGACCCAGCACGCCGATCTGGTCCGCCGCATCGCCCACCACCTGGCCGCGCGGCTGCCCGCCAGCGTGGAGATCGACGACCTGATCCAGGCCGGCATGATCGGCCTGATCGAGGCTTCGCGCAGCTACGACGCCGAACAGGGCGCCTCGTTCGAGACCTACGCCTCCATCCGCATCCGCGGCTCGATGATCGACGAGATCCGCCGCGGCGACTGGGTGCCGCGCTCGGTGCACCGCCGCGCGCGCCAGGCCGCCGCCACCGTGCGTGATATCGAGCAGCGCACCGGCCGCGCCGCCATCGCCACCGAGGTCGCGGCCGCCATGGAGATGCCGCTGCCCGAATACCTGCGCCTGATGGAGGACGCCGCGCGCGGCCAGGTGCTGAGCCTGGAGTCGCACATCGACGACCACGGCGAGCCCAACACCTCGCGCACCGGCGGCCCCTCGCCGCAGCAGACGCTGGAACGCGGCGAGTTCCGCGAACAACTGGTCAAGGCCATCGGCCAGTTGCCCGAGCGCGAGCAACTGGTGCTGTCCATGTATTACCAGCAGGAACTGAACCTGAAGGAGATCGGCGCCGTGCTCGGCGTGAGCGAATCCCGCGTCTGCCAGATCCACGGCCAGGCCATGGTGCGCCTGCGCGGCAGGCTGCAGGTGTTCGAGAGCGCGGACGCGGGGCTGGAGGACGAGTGAGGCCGGGACCGGGTCCCGGCGCCTCCCTAAACATTCCCACCCCCCGGCCGATACCGCCACAAGACCCACCGTCCCCGCTTTACCGGAGCACTTCGTGACCGCCAACAAGAACATGCGCATCCTGATCGTGGACGACTTCTCCACGATGCGACGCATCATCAAGAACCTGCTCAACGACCTGGGCTACAGCAACACCGCCGAGGCCGAGGACGGCAACAGCGCGCTGGTGGCCTTGAACCAGGGCAGCTTCGAGTTCGTGGTCACCGACTGGAACATGCCCGGCATGACCGGCATCGAACTGCTCAAGGCCATCCGCGCTGACGACCGCTACAAGACCCTGCCGGTGCTGATGGTGACCGCCGAGGCCAAGCGCGAGCAGATCATCGAGGCCGCGCAGAACGGCGTGAACGGCTACATCATCAAGCCCTTCACCGCGCAGACCCTGGAAGAGAAGCTGGGCAAGATCTTCGAGCGCCTGGGGGTGGCCGCCTGATGAACGCCGTCGCCGATGCCGCCGGCGCGCGGGCCGCGCTGGCCGAAAAGCTCCAGCACGCCCTCGACGCCCTGGAACAGGGCGACGAAGCCGGCTGGCGCCGCGAACTGGACGCCATCGCCGCTTGGCGCACGCAGCCGATGATGCAGGGCCTGGGCCGGCTGGCGCGCGAGCTGGCGCAGACGCTGGGCGAACTGCCGCCCACCCACGACGCCGGCGAGCTGGACGACGCCTGCTCGCGCCTGGACCACGTGATCACGATGACCGAGCAGGCCAGCCACAAGACGCTGGACCTGGCCGACCAGTGCCGTGCCCACGCCAACGCGCTCAAGCAGACCGCGCTGGCGCCGGAACAGGGCGCGCTGGTCGACGAGATCGGCCGCAGCCTGTCGGAGATGGCGCTGGCGCAGAGCTACCAGGACCTGACCGGTCAGATCCTGCGCCGGGTGGCCGGCATCGTCCGCCGCGTGCACGAGGGTTTCGGCGCGCTGGGCCTGCCTCCGCCGGAAAAAAAGCCCGGCGGCGCTTCAGAACTCGCCGGCCCGGCCGTTGCTGGTCTGGACCGCGATGCGTTCTCGCAGGACGACGCCGACGACCTGCTTTCCGGATTGGGCCTGTAGTGCCTGCGGGAACGCATCGCGCCCACGGAGGATTCGCCATGACGCACGCTGCTTCCCGTCTCCGCCACCCGCTGGCGCTCCTGCTGCTCGGCCTGTTGCTGCTGGTCGACACTCTGGGGCGCCGCCTGCTCCCCGACCGCACGCCGTTTTCCCCGACTCCCTGAAGCCACCCGGTTGCCGCCTGCGCCATGTCCGCCGTCACGCCCGAAATCGCCGCCGACTTCCTGATCGAAGCGCAGGAAATCCTCGACCGCCTGGGCGAGCAACTGGTGACGTTGGAACAGGACCCGTCCGACAGCGATCAGCTCAACGCGGTGT
Source organism: uncultured Pseudoxanthomonas sp. (assembly GCA_937975725.1). Taxonomy (GTDB): domain Bacteria; phylum Pseudomonadota; class Gammaproteobacteria; order Xanthomonadales; family Xanthomonadaceae; genus Pseudoxanthomonas_A. The sequence continues at coordinate 35,700 of CALJUL010000112.1, forward strand.
TCCGCGGCTTTCACACGCTGAAGGGCGGCGCCGGCTTCCTCGGCATCCAGGCCATGGTCAACCTGTGCCACGCCGCCGAGGAAGCGCTGGGCATGGTGCGCGCCGGCCAGGCCACGCTGGAGCCGCAGCACTTCGACGCCGCCCAGCAGTCGCTGGACTACCTGCAGCAGATGCTGGACGCGGTGGGCGCCAGCGAAGACCCGCCGCACGCACCGGCCGCGCTGATCGCGCAGTTCGACGTGCACGGCAGCGCGCCCGCCCCCGTTCCCGCGCAACCGGCGGCGCCGACCACACCCGCGCCGGCGGCTGGCGGCGACCTGATCGACGACGACGAATTCGAAGCCCTGCTGGACCAGTTGCACGGCGGCGGCGTACCCACCAGCAAGTCGCCGCCGGCACCGTCCGCCGCGCCCCGGCCCGCCGCCGCGCCGCCGGCCGCCAAGCCCGCGGCCAAGGCCGGCGCCGAGGTCGAGCAGACCATCCGCGTGGACACCAAGCGGCTGGACGCCATCGTCAACCTGGTCGGCGAACTGGTGCTGTCGCGCAACCGCCTCAAGACCCTGCGTGCGCGCATCCGCGACGAGGAACTGGACCGTGCGGTCAGCGGCCTGGACATCGCCACCGCGCGCCTGCAGAGCGCGGTGATGCGCACCCGCATGCAGCCGGTGGGCAAGGTGTTCTCGCGCTTCCCCAAGGTCGCGCGCGACGTCGCCCGCCAGTTGCAGAAGGAAGTCGACCTGGAACTGGTCGGCGCCGACACCGAACTGGACCGCAACCTGGTGGAAGCGCTGGCCGACCCGCTGGTGCACCTGGTGCGCAATGCCATCGACCACGGCATCGAACTGCCGGCGCTGCGCGAGGGCTCCGGCAAGCCGCGCCAGGGCCACGTGCGCCTGTCCGCGCAGCAGGAAGGCGATTTCGTCACTATCGAGATCCGCGACGACGGCGCCGGCATCGACCCCGAACGCCTGCGCGCCAAGGCGCTGGAGAAAGGGCTGATCGACCCGGAGGCCGCCGCCCGCCTGAGCCACGAGGAATGCCTGCAACTGATCTTCCTGCCCGGCTTCTCCACCAAGGCGCAGGTCACCGACATCTCCGGCCGCGGCGTGGGCATGGACGTGGTGCAGTCGCGCATCCGCGAACTGAGCGGGCAGATCACCATCCATTCCGACGTCGGCCGCGGCAGCCGCTTCGTCATCCGCGTGCCGCTGACCCTGGCCATCCTGCCGACCCTGCTGGTGCAGGCCGGCGAGCCGGTCTACGCGCTGCCGCTGGCGCGCGTGGTGGAAGTGCTGCACGCGCCGGCCGCCGGCGTGCGCTGGTTCGACCGCCAGGCCGTGCTGGACCGCAAGAGCCACACCCTGCCGCTGGTGGACCTGCGCCAGTGGCTGGACGTGCAGCCGGTGGTGGCGCCGCTGCTGACCATCGTGGTGCTGCAGATGGGCGAACAGCGCTTCGGCCTGGTCGTGGACCAGGTGCGCGGGCGCGAGGAAGTGGTCATCAAGCCGCTGCCGCGCGCCGTGCGCGGGCTGCCCGGCTACGCCGGCGCCACCCTGATCGGCGACGGCCGCATGGCCCTGATCCTGGACGTGGACGGCCTGCGCGCGAGCGCGTGAGGCCGTCCGCCCCGCATCGTCCCCCAGAATTCCCCCTGCAACATGCGGGAGCGACGTCAGTCGCGAGCTTTTCCATCCGGTCCTCCGGATGCCTGCTTGCACCTGCAGGCGAAAAGCTCGCGACTGACGTCGCTCCCACATGCACTTGGAGGCGGCCCCGGTGCCGTGCCGCTAAGGCATGACGCCCGCATGACGCTGTGACCCCGGTCGCGACTCGCGCGGCGGTCGCCGGGGCGCGATCTCAAGTCGGCCCGGTCCTCGCCGATACAGCGGTACATGGACATCTTCAGCCTCATCGGAATCCTGCTGGCGCTGGTCGCACTCATCGGCGGCAGCATCCTCAAGGGCGCCGGCCTGTCGTCGCTGTGGTCCTCGGCGGCGTTCGTGATCGTGATCCTGGGCACCATCGCCGCCATCCTGGTGCACACGCCACCGCCGGTGTTCAAGCGCGCGGTGTCGATCGCCCGCTGGGTGGTGCGCCCGCCGGGCAAGGACGGCGGCACCCTGATCGCGCAGATGGTGGAGTGGAGCAACATCGCCCGCAAGCAGGGCCTGCTGGGGCTGGAGCCGGTGGTCAACGAGCAGGACGACCCGTTCCTGAAGAAGGGCCTGCAGATGCTGGTGGACGGCGTGGAACCCGAGGCCATCCGCCACATGATGGAGATCGACCTCAACGGCCAGGAGCACCAGGACCTGGCCGCGGCCAAGGTGTTCGAGGCCATGGGCGTGTACGCGCCCACGCTGGGCATCATCGGCGCCGTGTTCGGCCTGATCGCGGTGATGAAGAACCTGGCCGACCCCAGCAAGCTGGGCCACGGCATCGCCGCCGCGTTCACCGCGACCATCTACGGCATCGCCTCGGCCAACCTGTTCTTCCTGCCCATCGCGGCCAAGCTCAAGAGCGTGATCGGCGGCCGCAGCCGCGAGCAGGAAATGATCATCGAGGGGCTGATCGCCATCGCCCAGGGCGAGAACCCGCGCAACATCGAAGCCAAGCTGGCCGGCTTCCTGCACTGACACGGAGGCATCATGGCGCGGCGGCACCGGCACGAGGAACACGGCAACCACGAAGCCTGGGCGATCCCCTATGCCGACCTGATGACCCTGCTGCTGGCCTTCTTCGTGGTGATGTACGCCATCTCCAGCGTCAACGAGGGCAAGTACCGGGTGGTGGCCGATTCGCTCACCGCCGCCTTCGGCGGCGCGCCGCGCACGATCAACCCGGTGCAGGTCGGCAACCACCAGTTGCAGGGCGCCGACTTCGACCGCCCCTCGCCGATCAAGTCCGGCGCCAAGAAGGGCCCCTCCGCGCCCTCGCCCGCGCCCAACGTGACCCTGCTGGCGGCGATGGCCTCGCAGATGAACATGGCCATGGACCCGCGCGGCCTGCAGAGCGCGCAGGCGCAGTTGCAGCAGATTGCCGACGACCTGGAGCGCACCCTGGCCCCGCTGATCGACGACAAGCTGGTCACGGTCAAGCGCTCCGAGCTGTGGATCGAAGTGCAGATCAACAGCGACATCCTGTTCCCCAGCGGCTCGGCGGAACTGCAGCCGCTGGCGCGCGAGACCGTCGGCAAGCTGGCCCACGTGCTGGCGCAGGTGCCCAACGCGGTGCGGGTGGAGGGCTACACCGACAACCGCCCCATCAACACCTGGCAGTTCCCCTCCAACTGGGAACTGTCCTCGGCGCGCGCGGCCAGCGTGGTGCACCTGTTCGTGCGCGACGGCATCCCGCCGGACCGGCTGGCGATGATCGGCTACGGCGAATACCGCCCGGTCGGCGACAACGCCACCGCCGAGGGCCGCAACGCCAACCGCCGGGTGCTGCTGATCATCCTGGCCAGCCCCGGCGGCGGCCCGGCACCGGACTTGCATGCGAACCAGGCGAACAGCGAGCCGCGCGTGGTCCAGTTGCCGCCGCTGCCGCAGCCCGTCGCGCCGCCCCTGCCGGGGGTGCCGCCGGCGCCCCAGGTCCATGAAGGAGTGAAGTGATGCGCGTGTGGGCAATCGCCAACCAGAAAGGCGGCGTCGGCAAGACGACCACCACGCTGGCGCTCGGGCGCGGGCTGGCCATGCGCGGCCGGCACGTGCTGCTGGTCGACCTGGACCCGCACGCCTCGCTGACGCGCGCCTTCGGCGTGGCCGCCGAGCCGCCGCCGGCCGGAGTGCTGGAACTGTTCGAGGAAGCGCCGCCGGAACTGGCGCGGCTGGCGCGCCCCACCGAAATCGAGAACCTGGCCTTCGTCGCCGCGCAGACGCAACTGGCCACGCTGGAGCGCCGCAGCAGCACCCAGCCCGGCCTGGGCATGGCGCTGTCCAACGCGATGGCGCGCGCCGGCCACGCCTATGACTACGTGCTGTTCGACTGCCCGCCCACGCTGGGCCTGCTGATGGTCAACGCGCTGGCCGCGGCCGACCACGTCGTCGTGCCCACCCAGACCGAACCGCTGGCGCTGCACGGGCTCAAGGGCATGTGCCGCACTGCCGAGATGATCCAGCGCTCGCGCCATCGCCCGCTGCCGGTGTCGATCCTGCCCACCCTGCACGATCGCCGCACCCGCACCGGCCAGGAAACCCTGAAGGCGATGCAGGACGAATACGGCGGATGCGTGTGGAACGACGCCATTCCCAACGACACCCGCATCTGCAGCGTCGAAGCGCTGACGCATTCGGCGCCGGCCGCGCAGTATCCCGGCCGCGGCCTGTCGGCCTACCGTCGCGCGCTGGACTGGCTGCTGCTGACCGAAGCGCAGGCCACGGAGCAAGCGGCATGAACACCCCTGCCGTCCTCGACGACTACCTGCACGACCTGCTGGGCGACGGCACCGCCCCGACGGCGGCGGCCGTGCCCGCGCAGACCGCACCGGTCGCCGTGGACGCCACGCCGGCACAGGCGCCGGCAGTATCGGCTGCACCGGAAACACCCGCCGCGCCCGCTGCGGCTGCACCGCTACCCGCAGCGGCCCAAGCGCCGCCGCCCGCCGCAGCAGCACCGCTCCCGGCGACGGCACCCGCGCCGGCCGCCATCGCCACGGCGCCCGCGGGCAAGGACGACATCACCGACGACGAATTCGAAGCGCTGCTCGACCGCCTGCACGGCGACGCTGCGCCCACCGCCGTGGCCGCCGCGCCCGCAGCAGTACCGTCGCCCCCGGCGGCATCTGCGCCGGCCGCCATCGCCGCGGCGCCCGCCGGCAAGGACGACATCACCGACGACGAGTTCGAAGCGCTGCTGGACCAGTTGCACGGCGACGGCGCACCGACCGCGTGCGTCGAAACCGCCCCCGCGCCCGCGCCTTCGCGCCCTTCCGCGCCGCCTCCCGCCGCGGCGCCGGTCGCGCCCGCGGCGACGAAGCCGGTCGCGGCCGGCATCGTGCCGCCGCTGCCGGAACGCCCCTACCTGCAAACGCCGATCGACACCGGCGAGCGCCGCCGCTCCACCGAACGCAAGACGCGCTGGCTGCGCCTGCGCTGCGACCAGCAGCACTACGGGCTGGAACTGCTCAAGGTGCAGGAGGTCGTGCGGCCCGCCATCCTGCTGCCGTTGCGCGGCGCGCCGCCGCACATGCTGGGCGTGATGAACCTGCGCGGCCAGGTGGTGCCGGTGATCGACCTGGGGCTGTACCTGGGCCGCGCCGCCGCCGCCCTGGACAGCGGCACCCGCGTGGTGGTGCTGGAGGAAGGCGGCGAGTCCCTCGGCCTGCGCGTGAGCGCGGTCGAGGACGTGGCCAGCCTGAGCGACCAGCAGATCGAACCGCCCGACAACGCGCGCGTGGGCCGCATCAGCAACCCGCTGTTCCTCGGCGTGGCGCGCCTGCAGGAACGCACGGTGATCCTGCTGGACGCCTCGCACCTGTTGAAGTGACGCGGAAAACGGAAACGGGGAACGGGGAATGACGGATCGCGACCGCAAGCGCTTCGCATCGCCGCGGGCGCGCCGTGATCCGCGGCGGCTTTCCGCAGGCCCGCTGGGCCGCCGCACACGCAAAGCGCCTTTCCCGCTGCACCTGCTTTCCCCAACTCCTGTCACACATGCGCATGCGCCCCTCAAGACCTCGGCGACGGCGCCGATACCCGACAGGAACCGCCTTTCCGGAGACACGATGAGCGCAGTGCCCTTGGGTGACGATCTCGGCATCGAGACGGCCACCGAACTCAAGCAGCACCTGGCCGCGCATGTGGCGCAGCCGCAGCCGGTCGAACTGGATGCGGGCAACGTGCAGCGCGTCCATACCGCCAGCCTCCAGGTCCTGTGCAGCTTCGTGCGCCAGCGCCGGCAGGCCGGTCTGTCCACCGATTTCAGCGCCGCCAGCCAGAACTTCCGCGACGCCGCGCGCCTGCTGGGCCTGGCCCCGCAACTGGGCCTGGGCGCTCCCGACACCCCTGTTTCCGACAACACGACGCAACAAGTGGAGAACGCCGCATGAGCGCACGCATTCTGGTAGTGGACGATTCGGCCTCGATGCGACAGATGGTCGCCTTCGCCCTCACCTCGGCCGGCTTCTCGGTGGACGAGGCCGAGGACGGCCAGGTGGCGCTGGGACGCGCGCAGGGACAGAGGTTCAACGCCGTGGTCACCGACGTCAACATGCCCAACATGGACGGCATCTCGCTGATCCGCGCGCTGCGCGGCCTGCCGGACTACAAGTTCACGCCCATGCTGATGCTGACCACCGAGTCGGCCGCCGACAAGAAGGCCGAAGGCAAGGCCGCCGGCGCGACCGGCTGGCTGGTCAAGCCCTTCAATCCCGAGCAGTTGATCGCCACGGTCCAGAAGGTCCTGGGCTGACCGTCGCCGCTCCCCTTCCTCCCCGCCCACCCGACGCCAACGGATCAGCCACGCGATGAACATGGACATGCAGCGCTTCCACGCCACGTTCTTCGAAGAGAGCCGCGAAGGGCTCGAAGCGATGGAAGCCGGCCTGCTGTCGCTGGAACAGGGCAGCCGCGACGGCGACCTGATCAACTCGATCTTCCGCGCGGCGCATTCGATCAAGGGCGGCTCGGCGACGTTCGGCTTCGACGCCATCGCCGGCCTCACCCACGTGCTGGAAACCCTGCTGGACGAACTGCGCGCCGGCCAACGCGCCGTCAGCGTGCCCGCCATCGACGCCATGCTGGCCTCGGTGGACGTGCTGCGCGCGCTGCTGGCCGAGGCCGAGCACGGAACGCCGGCCGATCCGGCCGCGGTGCAGGCGGTCAAGGACCGCCTCAACGCCGTGTTGTCGGGCCAGGAAACCGCCGCTTCCGCCACTGCTGCCGCGCCCGAAGCGGACACGGTGCCGGAGGGCTGGAACATCGGCTTCACCCCGGCGCCGTCACTGTTCATGAGCGGCAACGACCCGCTGCGCATCCTGCGCGAACTGGAACACCTGGGCCCGCTGGAAGTTGCCTGCCGGGTGGAACGCCTGCCCGGCTTCGACCAGCTCGATCCGCTGGAAGCCTACCTGGCCTGGGACCTGGGCCTGATCGGCCAGGTGCCGCGCAGCGCGGTGGACGACGTGTTCGCCTGGGTCGTGGACGACTGCGAACTGGACATCCGCGCGATCCGCGGCGGCGTGCCCGCAGCCACCGCCGCGGCGAGCGCGGGCGGAGCGGCCACCGCCGCCGCCGGCGCACCGTCCGCGCCCGGCGCGGCCGCCAACGACGGCGGCGAGACTTCCATCCGCGTCAGCGTCGACAAGATCGACGGCCTGATCAACCTGGTGGGCGAACTGGTCATCACCCAGGCCATGCTCAAGCAGGTCTCCGGCCTGCTCGACCCGGTCCAGTGCGAGCGTCTGTTCGCCGGCCTGGACCTGCTGGAACGCAACACCCGCGACCTGCAGGAAGCGGTGATCGGCGTGCGCATGCTGCCGGTGGACGCGGTGTTCCGCCGCTTCCCGCGCCTGGTGCGCGACCTGTCCGCGCGCCTGGGCAAGCAGGTGCGCCTGCGCACCGTCGGCGAAGGCACCGAGCTGGACAAGGGCCTGATCGAGCGCATCGCCGATCCGCTGGTGCACCTGGTGCGCAACTCGATCGACCACGGCCTGGAACTGCCCGACGCGCGCCGCGCCAGCGGCAAGGACGAGACCGGCACGATCACCCTGGCGGCCTCGCACCAGGGCGGCCACATCGTCATCGAAGTCAGCGACGACGGCCGCGGCCTGAACCGCGACCGCATCCTGGCCAAGGCGCTCGAACGCGGCCTGGCCGTGCCCGAGAACCCCACCGACGCGCAGGTGTGGGACCTGATCTTCCAGCCCGGCTTCTCCACCGCCGACGCGGTGACCGACCTGTCCGGACGCGGCGTGGGCATGGACGTGGTCCGCCGCAACATCCAGGCGCTGGGCGGCGAAGTGCAACTGGAAAGCGCCGCCGGCCAGGGCACCCGGGTGGTGATCCGCTTGCCGCTGACCCTCGCCATCCTGGACGGCATGGGCGTGTCCGTGGGCGAGGAGACCCTGATCCTGCCGCTGACCTACGTGCTGGAGGCCCTGCAGCCGCAGGCCGAGGACGTGCGCACGGTAGGCGGCGAAGGCCGCGTGCTGCGCGTGCGCGGCGAATACCTGCCCATCGTCTCGCTCAACGACTACTACAGCTACGGCCAGGCGCGCGCCGACGAGCCGCTGGTAGTGGTGGTGGAGGCCGACGGCCAGAAGCTGGCGCTGGAAGTGGACGAGCTGATCGGCCAGCAGCAGGTCGTGGTGAAGAACATCGAACACAACTACCGCCGCATCGACGGCATCTCCGGCGCCACCATCCTGGGCGACGGCCGCGTCGCGCTGATCGTGGACGTCGGCGGTCTGGTGCGCGCGCGCCGGATGCAACAGGCGGCCTGAGCCGCCTCGCCTTTCTCCTCTTCCGCGGGCCCGCAGGCGCCGCCGCTTCCGGCGGCCGCCGCGCGCGCACGCCCTGCCGCACCGACCCCGCCATGAACACCCGCCTGCGCCTCGCCCTCCTCGCCTCCGCCGTCGCCGGCGCCCTGCCGCTGGCGGCTGCCGCCGCCGAGACCGGCCTCTGGCCGCCGAAGATCGGCTTCGCCAGCGGCGATGAACTGGCGCTCACCGGCAACCTGGCCTACGACATCAACCGCTTCGACGGCCAGGGCTACGCCGGCGCCGCGCTGGACGACGACGACGCCTGGCGCCGGCAGGAACTGGGCATCACCCTCAAGCGCAAGGGCCTGTACGACTTCGGCGCCACCTTCGACTACCAGTCCAAGACCTGGAGCGACGTCGTCCTGCGCGTGGAGACCCGGCCGCTGGCCGGCCGCGACCTGGGCAAGCTGCGCATCGGCCAGATGAAGCTGCCGCTGGGCATGGAAGGCAATACCGCCACCCGCAGCGTCGCCTTCCTGGAAGCCTCGCTGCCGACCCAGGCGTTCTACCAGGGCCGCCGCACCGGCGTGGACTGGGCGTTCGAACGCGAGCGCTATGTCGCCAACGCCGGCTATTTCTTCAAGGCCGACCTGCAAGGCAACAACCCCGGCCACACCGCCGCCGCGCGGCTGGCCTGGACGCCGCTCAAGCAGCCCGGCCGGGTCCTGCACCTGGGCGTGGCCGCCGCGCGCGAGAATCCCGACAGCGAAGTCAACGGCCTGGGCGTGACGGTGCAGCCCAGCGTGCGCTGGCGCGCCAAGCCCGGCAGCGCGCTGACCAGCGTGCGGCTGGTGGATTCGGGCACGCTGACCCGCGTGGACCACATCGACCGCGCCGGCCTGGAAGCGCTGTGGATCGACGGCCCCTGGTCGCTGCAGGGCGAATACCTGCGCCAGCACACCGTGCGCCAGGCTGCCCTGCCCGGCTACGCCAGCGACGGCTGGTACGTGTTCGGCAGTTGGCTGGCCACCGGCGAATCGCGCCCCTACAGCGGCGGCAACGTGTCCAACCCCAAGCCCAAGGGCAAGTACGGCGCGCTGGAACTGCTGCTCCGCTACAGCCGCATCGACCTGGATGGCGACGGCATCGCCGGCGGCCGCGCGCATGACTGGACCCTGGGGGCCAACTGGTACCTCGCGCAGAACTTCAAGTTCCAACTCGGCTACGTGAAGACCGAGGCCCGCCGCGGCGCGTACTCGGCCGATCCCTCGGCACTGCAACTGCGCGCCCAATTGCATTTCTGAAGCGCGCGCTTCAGAACGAATACGCCGGAGTCCGCTCCCGCGAAGCCCGCGCCTGAACCGTGCGCGCGGGCACACTGCGTCCGCGACCGCCGCGGCGCCACGGCGGTTCCGGGTGATTTTTCGTGATCCCGGACATCAAGAACTCACATTAATCGCCGCTAGTCATCTCCACAGACGACACCCGTCGCGACGCGGCCGCGCTTCCTGCCGCCGGCCGCCGCGACTCCCGCTCTTGCACGGAGACGATCCATGAAGTGGTTCCAGAACCTGTCCATCGCCCGCAAGCTGGCGCTGGCCTTCACCGCCACCACCCTGCTGACGCTGCTGCTGGGCGGGGTTTCGATGTGGCGCCTGGACGTGGCCAACACGCAGATGTCCGACGTCAACGAGAACTGGATGCCCGCCGTCCAGCACCTGGGCGAAATGCGCGCGCAACTGGGCGAGTTCCGCACCTTCGAGCAGGCCCAGTTGTCGCGCCAGGGCAACCTGGAGGAGATCGCCGACTACGACAAGCGCCTGAAGGACACCCGCGCCCTGATCGAGGCCGAGGAACACGCCTACAACGAGATCCCCTCCGAATCCTCGCCCGAGGAACTGGCGCTGTACCAGCAGGTCGAGGCCGCACGCGCGGCCTACTTCGAGGCGCACGACCGCATCGCCGCGGCCGTGGCCGCCGACGATTTCGCCACCGCGCAGGTCATCTCCGGCACCGAATCGCGCAAGCTGCGCCGCGCGCTGTTCGACCACCTCAAGGCGCTGTCGCAGTACAACATCGACAACATGGCCCGCAACGTCGAAGCCTCCCGCCAGGCGCACCACCGCACCGTGGCGGCGATGGTAGGCGGCCTGCTGCTGGCCACGGCGCTGGCCGCGCTGCTGGGCTGGGCGATCACCCGCTCGGTGGTCAGGCCGGTCGGCGAGGCCGTGCGCGTGGCCAACGACGTGGCCGCCGGCAACCTGGACGGCCGCATCGACACCCAGCGCCACGACGAAGTGGGCCAGTTGCTCTCGGCCATGCAGCGCATGCAGGCGCAGATCAAGGCGGTCATCGCCGCGCAGACGGAAATGGCCGCGCGCCACGACGCCGGCACCATCAGCTTCCGCATCGACGACAGCCGCTTCCCCGGCGAATACGGACGCATGGTGCGCGAGACCAATGCTTTGGTCGCCCAGCACATCGGCGTGAAGATGCGCGTGGTCGAGGTGATGCGCCGCTACGCCGTCGGCGACCTGTCCCTGGACATGGATCGCCTGCCCGGCGAGAAGGCCGTCATCACCCAGGCCATGGACGCTACCAAGTCCAGCCTGCAGGCCATCAACGCCGAGATCAGGCGTCTGGCCCAGGCCGCCGCCGAGGGCGACTTCACCGTCCGCGGCGAAGAGGACCGCTTCCAGCACGACTTCCGCGACATGGTCCACAGCCTCAACGCCATGATGGCCGTCAGCGACCGCAACCTGGCTCGCATCTCCGCCCTGCTGCGCGCCATCGCCCAGGGCGACCTCACCGCCCGCATGGAAGGCGACTTCCACGGTGTGTTCGCCAGCATGCGCGATGACGCCAATGCCACCGTCACCCAGCTCACCGAGATCGTGGCCGGCATCCAGGAGGCTTCGACGTCGATCAATACCGCCGCCGGTGAAATTGCTTCGGGCAACTCCGATCTTTCCCGCCGCACCGAACAGCAAGCCGCCAACCTGGAAGAAACCGCCGCCTCGATGGAGGAACTGACCTCCACCGTGCGCCAGAACGCCGAGTCGGCCCGCCAGGCCAACCAGCTCGCCATCGGTGCCGCTTCCGTGGCTTCCCAAGGTGGCGAAGTCGTCGGCAAGGTCGTCACCACCA
>CALJUL010000113.1 GCA_937975725.1 uncultured Pseudoxanthomonas sp.
GCGCGAGCGCGGCATCACCATCAAGGCGCAGTCGGTGTCCCTGCCGTACAAGGCCAAGGACGGGCAGGTCTACCAGCTCAACTTCATCGACACCCCCGGCCACGTCGACTTCTCCTACGAAGTCAGCCGCTCGCTGGCCGCCTGCGAGGGCGCGCTGCTGGTGGTGGACGCCGCGCAAGGTGTCGAGGCGCAGTCCGTCGCCAACTGCTACACCGCGGTCGAGCAGGGCCTGGAAGTGGTGCCGGTGCTCAACAAGATCGACTTGCCCACCGCCGACACCGAGCGCGCCAAGGCCGAGATCGAGGCCGTCATCGGCATCGACGCTGAGGACGCCGTGGCGGTCAGCGCCAAGACCGGCCTGAACGTGGACCTGGTGCTGGAAGCCATCGTCCACCGCATCCCGCCGCCGCAGCCGCGCGACACCGACAAGCTGCAGGCGCTGATTATCGACTCCTGGTTTGACAACTACCTGGGCGTGGTCAGCCTGGTGCGCGTGATGCAAGGCGAGATCGGGCCGAAGAGCAAGATCCTGGTCATGTCCACCGGCCGCACGCACGAAGTGGACAAGGTCGGCGTGTTCACGCCCAAGCGCAAGGAATTGCCGAAGCTCGGCGCCGGCGAAGTGGGCTGGATCACCGCCAGCATCAAGGATGTGCACGGTGCACCGGTCGGCGACACCCTCACCCTGGCGAACGACCCGGCCCCGGGCCCGTTGCCCGGCTTCCAGGAGATGCAGCCGCGCGTGTTCGCCGGCTTGTTCCCGGTCAATGCCGAGGACTATCCGGCGCTGCGTGAGGCGCTGGAGAAGTTGCGCCTGAACGATGCGGCCCTGCGCTTCGAGCCGGAAAGCTCCGAGGCCATGGGCTTCGGCTTCCGCTGCGGCTTCCTGGGCATGCTGCACATGGAGATCGTGCAGGAGCGGCTGGAGCGCGAGTACGACCTGGACCTGATCACCACCGCGCCGACCGTCGTGTATGAAGTCCTCAGGACCGATGGCACGGTGGTTTCGCTGGACAATCCGGCCAAACTGCCGCAGTCCAACCTGATCGACGAGGTGCGCGAGCCCATCATCCGCGCCAACATCCTGACCCCGGAAGCCTACATCGGCGCCATCATCAAGCTGTGCGAAGAGAAGCGCGGCGTGCAGATCGGCATCCAGTACCTGGCCAGCCAGGTGCAGATCAGCTACGAGCTGCCGATGGCCGAGGTGGTGCTGGACTTCTTCGACAAGCTCAAGTCGGTCAGCCGCGGCTACGCCTCGCTCGACTATTCGTTCCTGCGCTTTCAGCCCGGTCCGTTCGTGCGTCTTGACACGCTGATCAACGGCGACAAGGTCGACGCGCTGAGCCTGATCGTGCATCGCAGCCAGGCCGACCGGCGCGGCCGCGAGTTGTGCGAGAAGATGAAGGAGCTGATCCCGCGGCAGATGTTCGATGTGGCCATCCAGGCCGCCGTCGGCTCGCAGATCATCGCGCGCAGCACGGTCAAGGCGATGCGCAAGAACGTGCTGGCCAAGTGCTATGGTGGCGACATCACCCGCAAGAAGAAGCTCCTCGAGAAGCAGAAAGAGGGCAAGAAGCGGATGAAGCAGGTGGGCCGCGTGGAGATCCCGCAGGAAGCCTTCCTGGCCGTGCTGCAGGTGGACAGCAAGTGATGAAGCCGGGAACGGAAGGCGGGGAAACGGGACCGGAGCATCCGGGCCGCCCGGCCGTACCGCCCGGCGGTCTGCGTTCCCCGTTCTTTGTTTCCCGTTCCCGTATTTAGGAAACCGTATGGTCTGGTTCGAAACGATCCTCGTGGTGCTGACGCTGCTGACCGGCGTGGTGTGGCTGGCGGACAAGCTGTTCCTGGCCAAGCGCCGGCGCGCCCGGGGCGGCCTGCTGGACGAGGAGCCGGTGCTGGTCGATTACTCGCGCGCCTTCTTCCCGGTGCTGGCGGTGGTGCTGGTGCTGCGCAGCTTCATCGCCGAGCCGTACAAGATCCCGTCCAGCTCGATGATGCCCAACCTGCTGATCGGCGATTTCATCCTGGTCAACAAGTTCTCCTACGGCCTGCGCCTGCCGATCAACAACCAGAAGTTCCTGGCCACCGGCGAGCCCGCGCGCGGCGACGTGGTGGTGTTCAAGCCGCCGCACGACCCGCAGAACAACTGGATCAAGCGCATCATCGGCCTGCCCGGCGACCGGGTGGGCTTCCACGGCGACACCGTCTACCTGAACGGCCAGCCGCTGAAGTACCAGACGCTGGGGGCCTATGCCGACGAGGGCGGCGAGGCGCCGGGCGCCACCCTGCTGCGCGAGGACCTGCCGGGCCGCCCGCACACCGTGTTGGAGCGGGTCGGGGTGACCCCGTTCGGCGGCGGCGAAGGCGACTGGGTGGTGCCGCCGGGGCATTATTTCGTGATGGGTGACAACCGCGACAACAGCCTGGACGGCCGGTTCTGGGACTACCATTTCCTGCCGGAGGCCAACCTGCGTGGCAAGGCGTTCCTGATCTGGCTGAACTGCGAGGGCTGGTTCTGCAAGAATGGCTTCGATGCCTCGCGCATCGGCAACGGCATCGAGTGATCCAACCGGTTTCCATGTCCAAGGGGGAATGGCAATGAAGCGCAAGCAAAGCGGCATGACGTTGATGAGCTTCCTGATGGTGCTGGCCGTGGTGGGCTTTGCCGCCTACGTGGCCATGCGGCTGTTCCCGATGTATCAGGAGTACTACGCGGTCAAGTCCTCGCTGAAGGGCCTGGCCAACGAGCCCGGCGTGGCGGACATGGACCCGGGCAGGATCCAGGACCTGTTCTTCCGCCGCCTGGACATCAACTACTCCGACAACGTCAAGCCGGCGCACGTGAAGATCGAGCGCATGGAAGGTGGCTGGAACATGAAGGTCAGCTACGAAGTGCGCCGCCCGCTGGTGGGCAACCTGGACGTGGTCGGCAAGTTCGACGCCTCCCAGGCCATGACCCGGCGCGGCGCGGACTAAGGGTTTGGCGGTTGACCGCATCGGCCATGCCTTCGCCGACCAGGACCTGCTCGCGCGGGCCCTGACGCATCGCAGCGCCGGCGCACCGCACAACGAGCGGCTGGAGTTCCTCGGCGACAGCGTGGTCAACCTGATGGTGGCCGAAGCGCTGTTCCAGCGCTGGCCGAAGGCCGACGAAGGCGCCCTGACCCGCGCGCGCGCCGAACTGGTGCGCGAAGCGGCGCTGGCCACCATCGCCCGCACCCTGCAACTCGGCGAGCGCCTGACCATGGGGCCGGGCGAAATGAAGTCCGGCGGCCACCGCCGCGATTCCATCCTGGCCGATGCGCTGGAGGCGGTGGTGGCGGCGGTCTACCTGGACGCCGGCTTCGAAGCCTGCCGCGCCGTGGTGCTGCCGTGGTTCGAGGAATCCCTGGCCGCGCTGCCGGTCGGCCGCCCGGAAAAAGACGCCAAGACGCGGCTGCAGGAATGGCTGCAGGCGCGGCAACGGCCGCTGCCGCTGTACGAACTGGTGTCCGAGAGCGGCGACGACCATGCCAAGGTCTTCCAGGCGCGCTGCTCCATCCAGGAGCCCGTGCTGGTCGCGGAAGGCGAGGGCACCTCGCGCCGTAACGCCGAGCAGGCCGCCGCCGCGGCGCTGCTGGACAAGCTCGACATCCCGAAGTGAGTGAAGTGAGTATCGCCCGGTGAACCAATCCGCCCCCCACCGCAGCGGCAGTGTCGCCGTCATCGGCCGCCCCAACGTGGGCAAGTCCACCCTGACCAACGCCCTTGTCGGCGCCAAGGTCAGCATCACCTCCAACCGTCCGCAGACCACCCGGCACCGGCTGCTGGGCATCGCGACTTTCGCGGCGGCGAAGGACCGCCCGGCCGGGCAGGTCGTGCTGGTGGACACGCCCGGCCTGCACAGGCAGCAGGGCAAGTTCTCCGCCTCGGCGATGAGCCGGGTGATGAACCGCGCCGCGCGTGGCGCGCTGGAGGACGTGGACGCCGCGCTGATGGTGGTGGAGGCCGGCCGCTGGGACGAGGAGGACACGCTGGCCTACAACGTCCTGCACGGCGCCGGCATCCCGGTGGTGCTGGTGGTCAACAAGGTGGACCGGCTGAAGGACAAGGCCGCGCTGCTGCCGTTCCTGGCGCAGGCCGGGCAGGAGCGCGAATTCGCCGCCGTGCACCCGGTCTCCGCGCTCAAGCGCAACGGCCTGGAAGCGCTGGTGAAGGACGTGCTGGCGCTGCTGCCGGAAGCGCCGCCGATGTTCGGCGAGGACGAGATCACCGACCGCAGCGAGCGCTTCCTGGCCGCCGAACTGGTGCGCGAGCAGTTGATGCGCCAACTGGGCGCGGAACTGCCGTATGCGACCACGGTGGAGATCGAGCGCTTCACCGTGGAGGATTCGCCCAAGGGCGAACTGGCCCGCATCGGCGCGGTGATCTGGGTGGAACGCGAGAGCCAGAAGGCCATCGTGATCGGCAAGGCCGGCGCGCGCCTGAAGGAGATCGGCAGCAAATCGCGCCAGCAGATGGAACACCTGTTCGGCCGCAAGGTCTTCCTGGAAACCTGGGTGCGCGTGCGCGAAGGCTGGTCGGACGACGAGACGGCGCTGAAGGCGTTCGGGTATGAGTGAAGCGGAGAACGGGGAACGGGTAACGGGGAATGTGGACTTCCCGCCGGCCCCGGCATTCCTGCGCGACGAAAGTTCCGGGACGGCGGTAGCACGGGAAAATCCGTTCCCCATTCTGCGTTCCCCGCTCCCCGCCTGATCCATGCGCATCACCGGTGAAACCGCCTTCGTGCTGCACGCGCGCCCCTGGCGCGAGACCAGCCTGCTGGTGGAAGTGCTGGGCCGCGAGCATGGCCGCATCGGTCTGGTCGCGCGCGGCGTGCAGGGGCCGAAGAAGCACGTGCTGCGCGCCGCCTTGCAGCCGCTGCAATGGATCCGCCTCGACTGCGACCCGTGCGGCGAACTGGCGCGGCTGGTGGGCGCCGAGGCATTGGACGCCGCCCCGCAGCCCGCGGGCGACGCGATGCTGGCGGCGTTCTATCTCAACGAACTGGTGCTGCGGCTGGTGCCGCGGCACGATCCCTTGCCCGACCTGTTCGACGCCTACGCGCAGGCGCGCGAAGGTTTGCGTCTGCGCGAAGGACTGGCCTGGGCGCTGCGCCGCTTCGAGCGCGATCTGCTGCAGGCGCTGGGCTTCGGCTTCGCGCTCGACGAGGACGGCGACGGCGAAGCGATCGACCCGGCGGCGCGCTACCGGATCGACCCCGAACACGGCCCGCGCCGCCTGCGCAGCGACCGCGGCCACGAAGAGCGCAGCCAGGCCGCGACCGGCCGCGCCCTGCTGGCGCTGGCCCGCGACACGCCGCCGCCGCCCGAGGACCTCGCCAGCCTCCGGCTGGCCCTGCGCAGCGTGCTGGCCCACCACCTGGGGCCGCGCGGCCTCAAATCCTGGGAAATGATCGGCGACCTGAGCCGCCTGAAACCCCGCAGCGCGTAACCCCGCGATCACAGTTTCCTCCCTGTAGGAGCGGCTTCAGCCGCGACTGCACAGCTTGCAAAGCGGGAGACACGGATCAGCACGGATGAACGCAGATGTCACGGATAAAGCTTCTTTTATCCTGATCCGCTTCATTCGCTTCATCCGCGTCGATCCGTGCCATCTGTGGCAGAAGGCTTATTGATTTTGCAGCCGTGGCTGGTTTTCAACAGCCGAAGGTCGGTTAGCCGTTTCTGCAAGGGAATCAAGGAGCTAGACGGACAAGCGCTGCGTGGCGGCATCGAAGGCATCGCGCAGGGCCGGTGATGCGGGGGCGGCGTGCCATGCGGCCACGGCCTGTTCGAGCGCGGCGGCGCCGACGAAGCCGCAACTGGCGCGCAGCTTGTGCAGGCTTGCGCGCAGCGCGCTGTCGTCCTGCCGGTCGAACGCCGCCAGGCAGGCGGCGCGGGCGGCGGGCAGTTCGGCCAGGAAGAGCTGGCGCAACTGCGCCACGTGTTCGCGCCGGCCTCCCAGTGCCTTCAGTGCGATCTCGTCGTCCCAGTCCATGGCCGCCGCAGGCGTGCCGGGTAATGCGTGGTCCGGGGCCGGGTGGGCATTCCGCGCAGGCGGCGCCAGCGTTTCGCGCGCGCTGCGCTGCAACTGCGCCACGCCCAGCGGCTTGACCAGCACTTCGGCGAAGCCCGCGTGCAGCAGATGCGCGCGCAGCTCCGGCGAAGGATCGGCCGTGTGCGCGAGGGCCGGCGTCCGCGGCGAACCGGCCCGCAGGCGGGCCAGCAGTGCGACGCCGTCGCCGTCGGGCAGGTGGGCATCCAGCAGCCAGAGGTCGAAGCAAGAGGGCAGCGCCTGCGCTTCGGCGCAGGAGGTCGCGGCCACGACTTCGGCCGGCAGCGCCTCCAGCGCGGCGACCATGAAATGGCTGCTGACGGGATCGTCCTCCACCAGCAGCAGGCGGGGCTTCATGCCTGCAGGGTCCGACATGGGAATGCTGCCTTGCGTGTCCTGGGGGGATGGTAGCGGGAAAAGTGGGTGGAGCGGGAAACAGGGAGTAGGGGGCAGGGAACGGGGGAATGAGGT
>CALJUL010000114.1 GCA_937975725.1 uncultured Pseudoxanthomonas sp.
CGGGTTGGAGGTGTTGGTGCAGGAGGTGATCGCCGCGATCACCACCGCGCCGTCCTTCAGCCGCACTTTCTGGCCGTCGATCTCGATGTCGGCGTAGCCGCGGCTCAGCGCCTCGTTGCCCACGGCCGAGCCGCCGCCCTCGGCGACGAAATCGGCCACTTCCGGGCTGCGCCTGTCGCGCAACTCGGCGAAGGGCTTCAGGTTGTCGCGGAAGTTCTGCTTCACGCCCTGCAGCAGCACCCGGTCCTGCGGGCGCTTGGGGCCGGCCAGCGAGGGCTTCACGTCGCCCATGTCCAGGTGCAGGGTGGCGCTGTATTCGGCGTGCGGGCTGTCGGGCGCGTGCCACAGGCCCTGTGCCTTGGCATAGGCCTCGACCAGCGCGATCTGCGCTTCGCTGCGGCCGGACAGGCGCAGGTAGTTCAGCGATTCGGCATCGATGGGGAAGATGCCGCAGGTGGCGCCGTACTCCGGCGCCATGTTGCCGATGGTGGCACGGTCGGCCAGCGGCAGGTACTGCAGGCCGTCGCCGTAGAACTCCACGAACTTGCCCACCACGCCCAGCTTGCGCAGCATCTCGGTGACGGTCAGCACCAGGTCGGTCGCGGTGGCGCCTTCCGGCAGCCGGCCGGTCAGCTTGAAGCCGACCACCTGCGGGATCAGCATCGACGAGGGCTGGCCGAGCATGGCGGCCTCGGCCTCGATGCCGCCTACGCCCCAGCCCAGCACGCCGATGCCGTTGATCATGGTGGTGTGGCTGTCGGTGCCGAACACGGTGTCGGGATAGGCGATCCACTGGCCATCCTTCTGCGCGGTCATCACCACCCGGGCCAGGTTCTCCAGGTTCACCTGGTGGACGATGCCGGTGTTCGGCGGCACCACCTTGAAGTTGTGGAACGCCTTCTGGCCCCAGCGCAGGAAGCCGTAGCGCTCCCGGTTGCGCTCGAATTCTATGCGCCCGTTGATGTCCAGCGCGTCCGGCTTGCCGAACACGTCCACCTGCACCGAGTGGTCGATCACCAGTTCCGAGGGGATCAGCGGGTTGATCTGGTCCGGGCTGCCGCCCAGCTTGACCACCGCATCGCGCATCGCCGCCAGGTCCACCACGCAGGGCACGCCGGTGAAGTCCTGCAGCACCACCCGCGCCGGCATGAAGGCGATCTCGGTATCCGGCTCCTTCTTCGCGTCCCAGCCGGCGACCGCCTGGATGTGCTCGGGCAGCACGGTGACGCCGTCCTCGCAGCGCAGCAGGTTCTCCAGCAGGATCTTCATCGAGTAGGGCAGGCGGGCGAAGCCGTCGGTCGGGTCCAGCCGCTGCGCCAGTGCGGGCAGGCTGTAATAGGCGTACGACGTGCCGTTGACGTCCAGCGAACGGCGGGTGGCGAAGGAATCACTCATCGCGGAGGCTCCTGTGGCTGGGGAGTGGGGCACGGGAGCGGCGTGCGGCGCGGTTCCTGTGCGTCTTGTCGGTAGCTCGGGCCGATTATCCGCCAATCGGTGTGACCGCCGCGCTGCGACCAAAGCCGCAGGGCGGGGCGGCCACGGACAGGCGCGGGGGCCCGGCCCGGGGACCGGTTGGAGTATGCATCATCAAGTATGTATAATTCGTGCATACTCAAGAGGGCCCCGGGATGGAAGCCACCGTCGCCGAACGCGGACAGATCACCTTGCCCAAGGCCGTGCGCGATGCGCTGGGCCTGACCAAGGGCAGCGTGCTGAAGGTCGAACTGGACGGCAGCCGGATCGTGCTGCGCAAGAGCGTGGACGACGCCATCTCGCGGGTGCGCGGCAAGTTCGCCCTGGATGCGGACGCCGGCGACGGCAAGGACGGCGCCGCCGGATGATCGCCGTCGACGCCCCGGTGCTGGTCGAGCTGCTGACCGACGGCCCGCGCGCGGACGCCGTGGAAGCGGGGCTGCGCCAGTGCCTGGGCAGCGGCCGGGTGGTGGTGTGCGACGCCGCGCTGGCGCAACTGTGCGCATCGCTGCGCAACGGCGCCGACGCGCTGGCCGCGCTGGAGGAGATGGGCGTGCACTTCAGCGCCGTCGAGGCCAAGTCCGCCCTGCGCGCCGGCGAGATGCAGCGCCGCCATCGCCAGCGCGCCGGCGGTGCGCCGCGGCCGATCGCCGATTTCCTGGTCGGCGCGCACGCGCTGCTGCAATGCGACGGCCTCGTGACCTTCGACACCGCTTTCCACCGCGACTACTTCAAGGGCCTCAAGCTGATCGTGCCCGCGCACGAATAGCCCCGAACCCGCCCCTCCACCGCACCCCCGAACGACCGGAGCCACCCATGTTGGAAGCCTATCGCCACCACGTAGCCGAGCGCGCCGCGCTGGGCATCCCGCCGCTGCCGCTGAGCGCGCAGCAGACCGCCGGGGTCATCGAACTGCTGAAGAACCCGCCGGCCGGCGAGGAAGCCTTCCTGGTCGACCTGATCACCCACCGCGTGCCCGCGGGCGTGGACGACGCCGCCAAGGTCAAGGCGTCCTACCTGGCCGCCGTCGCCTTCGGCACCGAGCAGACCCCGCTGCTCAGCCCGCAGCGCGCCACCGAACTGCTGGGCACCATGCTGGGCGGCTACAACATCCATCCGCTGATCGAGTTGCTGGACCATGCCGAACTCGGCCCGGTCGCGGCCGAGGGCCTGAAGCACACGCTGCTGGTGTTCGACGCCTTCCACGACGTGCAGGAGAAGGCCGAGAAGGGCAACGCCCATGCGCAGGCCGTGCTGAAGAGCTGGGCCGAGGCCGAGTGGTTCACCAGCAAGCCGGAAGTGCCGCAGAGCCTGACCGTCACCGTGTTCAAGGTGCCGGGCGAGACCAACACCGACGACCTGTCGCCGGCACCCGACGCCACCACGCGCCCGGACATCCCGCTGCACGCGCTGGCGATGCTGAAGAACAAGCGCCCCGACGCGCCGTTCGTGCCCGAGGAGGACGGCAAGCGCGGCCCGATCCAGGACATCCTGTCGCTCAAGGACAAGGGCCACCTGGTCGCCTACGTCGGCGACGTGGTCGGCACCGGTTCCAGCCGCAAGTCGGCGACCAACAGCGTGCTGTGGTGGACCGGCGAGGACATCCCGTTCATCCCCAACAAGCGCTTCGGCGGCGTGTGCCTGGGCTCGAAGATCGCGCCGATCTTCTACAACACGATGGAAGACGCAGGCGCCCTGCCGATCGAGCTGGACGTGTCGCAGATGAACCACGGCGACGTCGTGGAACTGCGCCCCTACGAGGGCAAGGCGATCAAGAACGGCGAAGTGATCGCCGAGTTCCAGGTCAAGTCCGACGTGCTGTTCGACGAAGTGCGCGCCGGCGGCCGCATCCCGCTGATCATCGGCCGCGGCCTGACCGCCAAGGCGCGCGAAGCGCTGAAGCTGCCGGCGACCGACCTGTTCCGCCAGCCGCAGCAGCCGGCCGACAGCGGCAAGGGCTTCTCGTTGGCGCAGAAGATGGTCGGCCGCGCCTGCGGCCTGCCGGAAGGCCAAGGCGTACGCCCGGGCACCTACTGCGAGCCGAAGATGACCTCGGTGGGTTCGCAGGACACCACCGGCCCGATGACCCGCGACGAACTGAAGGACCTGGCCTGCCTGGGCTTCTCTGCCGACCTGGTGATGCAGTCGTTCTGCCACACGGCGGCCTATCCCAAGCCGGTGGACGTGAAGACCCATCACACGCTGCCGGAATTCATCTCCACCCGCGGCGGCATCTCGCTGCGCCCGGGCGATGGCGTGATCCATAGCTGGCTCAACCGCATGCTGCTGCCCGACACCGTCGGCACCGGCGGCGACTCGCACACGCGTTTCCCGGTGGGCATCTCGTTCCCGGCCGGCTCGGGCTTGGTCGCGTTCGCCGCGGCCACCGGCGTGATGCCGCTGGACATGCCGGAATCGGTGCTGGTGCGCTTCAAGGGCCAGATGCAGCCCGGCGTGACCCTGCGCGACCTGGTCAACGCCATCCCGTACTACGCGATCAAGTCGGGGCTGCTCACCGTCGCCAAGCAGGGCAAGAAGAACATCTTCTCCGGCCGCATCCTCGAGATCGAGGGACTGCCGGACCTGAAGGTGGAGCAGGCGTTCGAACTGTCCGATGCCTCGGCCGAGCGCTCGGCCGCCGGCTGCACCGTGCGCCTGAACAAGGAACCGATCATCGAATACCTCACCAGCAACATCACGCTGCTGAAGTGGATGATCGCCGAGGGCTACCAGGACGCGCGCTCGCTGGCCCGCCGCATCAAGAAGATGGAGGAGTGGCTGGCCGACCCGCAGTTGCTGGAGCCGGACGCCGACGCCGAGTACGCCGCCGTCATCGAGATCGACCTGGCCGAGGTGCACGAGCCGTTGCTGGCCTGCCCGAACGACCCGGACGACATCAAGACGCTGTCCGACGTGGCCGGTACCGCGATCGATGAAGTGTTCATCGGCTCGTGCATGACCAACATCGGCCATTTCCGCGCCGCCGCCAAGCTGCTGGAAGGCAAGCGCGACATTCCCACGCGCCTGTGGGTCGCCCCGCCGACCAAGATGGACGCCAGCGAACTGACCAAGGAAGGCCACTACGGCACCTTCGGCACCGCCGGCGCGCGCATGGAGATGCCGGGCTGCTCGCTGTGCATGGGCAACCAGGCGCAGGTGCGCGAGGGCGCGACGGTGTTCTCCACCTCCACCCGCAACTTCCCCAACCGCCTGGGCCGCAACTCCAACGTGTTCCTGGGTTCGGCGGAACTGGCCGCGATCTGCTCGCGCCTGGGCAAGATCCCGACCAAGGCCGAGTACATGGCCGACATCGGCGTGATCAACGAGAAGGGCGCGGAGATCTACCGCTACATGAACTTCGATCAGATCCAGGACTACAAGGACGTGGCGGACACCGTGGCGGCCTGATCTCCGCTCCGGCGCATGCGCGACAAGAAAGGCCCGGCCATGCCGGGCCTTTCCTTTGGGTCGCGCGCGCAGGACAGCAAAAGCCCAGCAATACCTGACCCTTTCTGTGCGGACGCATTCGCGGCGATCCTGCACGGACCGCACCGTTGCAGCCATCGATTTCCGGCTTCCGGTTACCGGAGTTGCTCGTAGGCCAGAGCAACCACGTCTTCGCCGTACTTGTTCGCCAGCCGCAGGTAGGCGAAGTGGCCACGCGCCATGTCCTGGAAGTGGTCGATGAACAGCGTATTGATGACGGCGCCGGCGGCCGCGCCCAGCACGGGCACCGCCTGTCCCGCCACTTTCTCGGTGACCTGGACGCTGAAGCGGGCGGCGACCGAGGCGATCAGCTTGCTGCCGCCTTCGCTGATCGCACGGGCCAGTCCCGCCCGCGCGGCCAGGTAGCCGGCATCGGCCGCGTCGTCGCGCGTGCTCCGGCCTCCCAGCCCGAGGACGGCGATGCACTGCCGCCGCGTTTCCATGTCGTCCAGGTCGAAACCCTCGCTGCGGGCGATATCGGCGATGGAGCGCAGCATGATCGTGGTCGAGAGCGGCAGTTCGACCGGCAGCCCCGCCATGCCGAAGAATCCGCCGCCGGCGCCGCTGGCCGCCACGGCGAACTTGTGCCACCGGTTCGAGGCTTTCCCGCCTGGCGAATTCCCCAGGGTGTAGATCGCACCATCGGCGGCCTTGCCCAGGGCGGTGCGGGTGACGTTGCCGATCATGCCTTCGATGCCGCGGGGCAGCCAGTCCATCAGCTTCTCGATGGGCGTGCCCAGCGCGGAAGCGATCTTGATCGCGAGGCCCGGGTTTTCCAGCAAGTCCTTCGCGGCCTGCAAGGCTGCGTGGTCCTGGTCGGTCATCGGTACGCTCATCCGGAACACCGGGCGGGGCAGGGAGCCTGCTCGGCCACGGCGAACGGCAGCCCGTGGCAGGTCATCGGTGCCGTCTTGCGGATGCCGCGCGCCGCGTGCCGGCCGGCCCTGCATGGCGAATGCGGCCGGCGCGGACGGACCTCAAGTGTAGGAGCGTGCCTGTTCTTCAACGTCGTGCCGTGCGCGCCGCCGCTCAGTCCAGCCACTCGTCCACCGCCTGCAGCATCGGCTTGCGGCTGAAGACCAGATCCCAGACGCTGCCGCCGAGCTGCCGCCACAGCACCGCCGAGCGGACGGCGGCCAGCAGGATGGCGCGGATCTCCGCCACCACGCCGGGCTGCCCCAGGTAGTGCGGATTGCCCTGCACCATCACGCGCGGGCGCAGGTGGCTGATGGTGTCGGCGTACAGGCCGCCCAGCGCGGACAGTACGTCGGGATGGGTGCTGCCGAGTTCTTCGGCGCGGGCCGCGATGTCGTGCAGGCCGCGGCTGACGGCGTGCACGGTGTCCTCGTCGCGGACGAAGCGGCGCTCCAGGTTCAGCACGGACATCGCCAGGCGGGGCAGGGCGTCGTCGCGGGTTTCGCGCGTCAGGAAGCCGCGCAGCACGCGCAGGCCGGTGCCGAGATCGCCGATCCGGCCGTAGACGGCCTGCGGCGAATCGGCGTCGATGCGGAATACGCTGTCCAGCGATGCGCGCACGGCCGAGGCGTCGGACTGGCCGGTTTCGGCGATGCGGCGCACCTGGTGGAGGGCCTGCGCCAGCCCCGCCAGGGCCAGCACGCGGTCGGAATATCGGTTGCTCAAGCTGCCTGCTCCGCGAGTTTCACTTCCAGGGGTGCGTCGGTGCGCGCGATCACCGCGCCACCCAGGCATTCGTCGCCATCGTAGAGCACCAGTGACTGGCCGGGGGTGACGGCGCGCTGGCCGCGCGCGAACCGCACCGCCACGCTGCCGTCGTCCTGCACGTCCACCGTGCAGGCTTCGTCGGCCTGGCGGTAGCGCGTCTGCGCCGTGCATTCGAACCGCCGCGCCGGTGGGGCGCCGGCGATCCAGTGCGCCGCTTCGGTCCACAGCCGGGTCGATTGCAGGTAGGGGCTGTGCGTGTCCTGGTCCACGTACAGCACGTTGCGCGCCACGTCCTTGCCCACCACGTACCACGGCGCCTGCGGACGGCCGCGCACGCCGCCGATGTTCAGGCCCTCGCGCTGGCCGAGGGTGAAATAGAACACGCCCGGGTGCTCGCCGATCTTCTGCCCCTGCGGGTCGCGCATCTCGCCGCGCTTGGCCGGCAGGTAGCGGCCGAGGAATTCGCGGAAGTCGCGCTCACCGATGAAGCAGATGCCGGTGGAATCCTTCTTGTCGTGCGTGGGCAGGCCGGCCTCGCGCGCGATGCGGCGCAGGTCGGCCTTCTGCAGTTCGCCGACCGGGAACAGGGTGGCGGCCAACTGCGCCTGGCCCAACTGGTGCAGGAAGTAGCTCTGGTCCTTGCCGCGGTCCATGCCGCGCAGCAGGCGCCAGCGCCCGCCGGACCGGTCCACGCGCGCGTAGTGGCCGGTGGCGATCTTCTCGGCTCCCAGCTCGCGCGCCGCATCCAGGAAGTGCTTGAACTTGACCTCGCGGTTGCACAGCACATCCGGGTTGGGCGTGCGTCCGGCGGCGTATTCGGCCAGGAAGTGCTCGAACACACCCCGCCAGTACTCGGCGGAGAAGTCGCGGAAATGGAAGGGAATGCCCAGCCGGCCGCAGACCGCGACCGCATCCCGCCGGTCCTCCTCGGCGCGGCATTCGCCGCCGGTGCCGTCCTGCGCCTGGGCATCGTCGGCCCAGTTCTGCATGAACAGTCCGGCGACCGCTTCGCCCTGCTGCACCAGGCGCAGGGCGGCGACCGACGAATCCACGCCGCCCGACATGCCCACGACGATGCGCGGCGCGGCGCTCATGGCACCCTCGCTCCCTTTGGGCCATGCAGGTCGCACGGCACGGCCGCGCCGCGTGCGTTCGCGGGCAGGGCCGTACTGGTGCGCAGCAAGGGCGGGAACGGCGTCATGCCACCTGCTGCAGCATGTCCAGCGGCGAGCGCCGGCCCGCCAGGAAATCCTGTACGACCTGCCAGACCAGCGGGCTGCGGTGGCGGGCAGATTCGCGCTGCAATTCGGCCGGGCTCATCCACACCGCCTGCACGATGCCTTCGTCCAGCGTCCGCTCCGGGTGGTGGCGCAGCGGTTCGGCGGCGAACGCGAAGCGCAGGTAGTGGCGGCCGGTCTCGGCCTTCCACTGGTAGGCGCCGACGAAGGCGGTGGGCTCCACGTCCCAGCCGGTCTCCTCCAGCGTTTCCCGGCGGGCGGCTTCCAGCAGGCTCTCATCGGGCTCCAGGTGGCCGGCGGGCTGGTTGAACACCAGCCGGCCCTGCGCGCGCTCCTCGACCATCAGCAGCTTGCCATCGCGCACGACAATGGTGGCCACGGTCACGTCCGGCTGCCAGAAGCGGCCCTCGCGGTAGCTCATTACAGTTCGTCCTTCTCGCCGGAGAACCCGATCTCGGCGTTGTCGGCGGTCTCGGCGGCGATGTCCATGGCGGTCTCCAGCACCGACGCATCCGCGCTGTCGGGCAGCTTGATCACGAAGTACAGCACGTCGCCGGCGATCTCCCAGGCGCCGATCTTCTTCTGCCGGCTGTCGGCGAGCAGTTCCAGCGCCTTGGCACCGTCGATGCCGTCGGCCGACACGCGCGCGGCCGGAGAGAACACTTCGCGCACGTTCAGGCCGTTGATCTGCTCGATGCTGCCGGACACGAACACCAACTGGGTGCGCTTCTCCTTCTCGTAGGAGTAGGTGACCTTGTAGTCGCCGTCGCCGTCCACCTCGTAGCGGATTCCGCGCGCGTCCAGCCGGGCCTCCACCGAGGCGTCGGCGGCCAGCGCCGGCAGGGCCGCGGCGGACAGGAGCAGGGCGGGCAGGCAGGCGATGGCGCGCTTCATGGGCAGGTGTCTGGATGTGGGGAAGGATGGGTTCACATTGTGGCCGCCACCGCCGATGGCGTCCACGGCCGCGGAACCGCCACCGGGGCGACGGTATAATCCGCGCCATGGCCCGCAAGAACGAAAACGAACGCGACCACGGCGTGCTGGTGGAGACAGGCAAGCCCGAGGTGGCGCCGCCGCCGCTGTACCAGGTGCTGTTGCTGAACGACGATTACACCCCGATGGACTTCGTGGTCGTGGTGCTGCAGCAGTTCTTCGCCATGGACCTGGAGAAGGCCACCCAGGTCATGCTGCACGTGCATACCCGCGGCCGGGGCGTGTGTGGCGTGTATACCCGCGAGGTGGCCGAGTCCAAGGTGGCCCAGGTCAACGAGTTTTCCCGTATCAACCAGCATCCATTGCTGTGCACGATGGAAAAAAACTGAGCGGCGCCCGGCGGCACCAGTGCCCGCGCCCTCCGGTTCCGGTGTGGGGGCACCGTGGCGCCTGACAAGGCAACGATTCCTGAACACTGAAATCCGGTAGGGTGATGGAAAACCACCCGCCAGGCCGCATATTGTCGGCATCGGCCCCGGAGGCAACCATGTTCAGCAAAGACCTCGAGCAAACCATCGGCCAGTGCTACAAGCGCGCCCGCGAGGCCCGCCACGAGTTCATGACCGTCGAGCACCTGCTGCTCGCCCTGCTGGAGAACCCGTCCGCCCAGGCCGTCCTGAAGGCCACCGGCGCGGATTCCAACCGCCTGCGCGACGACCTGGAACAGGCCATCGAGGCTTCGGTCTCGCGCCTGGCCGAGGACGACGGCCGCGACACCCAGCCCACCCTGGGCTTCCAGCGCGTGCTGCAGCGCGCGGTCTACCACGTGCAGTCCTCGGGCAAGAAGGAGGTCACCGGCGCCAACGTGCTGGTGGCGATCTTCGGCGAGAAGGATTCGCACGCGGTCTATTTCCTCAACCAGCAGGACGTGACCCGGCTGGACATCGTCAACTACCTGTCGCACGGCATCGCCAAGCAGGGCGAGGAGAACGAATCGGCCGGCCAGCCCGAGGGCGAGGGCAAGGCCGACGGGGCCGAGGGCGACGGCAAGGGCGACGCCCTGACCGAGTTCGCCAGCAACCTGAACGACCTGGCCCGGCAGGGCCGGATCGACCCGCTGGTCGGCCGCGGCGACGAGATCGAGCGGACCATCCAGGTGCTGTGCCGCCGGCGCAAGAACAATCCGTTGTACGTGGGCGAGGCCGGCGTGGGCAAGACCGCGCTGGCCGAGGGCCTGGCCAAGCGCATCGTCGACGGCGAAGTGCCCGACGTGCTGCTGGACGCGGTGATCTATTCGCTGGACCTGGGCGCGCTGGTCGCCGGCACCAAGTACCGCGGCGATTTCGAGAAGCGCCTGAAGGGCGTGCTGGCGGCGATCAAGAAGATCCCGGGCGCCATCCTGTTCGTCGACGAGATCCATACCATCATCGGCGCCGGCTCGGCCAGCGGCGGCACCATGGACGCCAGCAATCTGATCAAGCCGGCATTGGCCTCGGGCGAGTTGCGCTGCATCGGTTCCACCACGTTCCAGGAATACCGCGGCATCTTCGAGAAGGACCGGGCGCTGGCGCGGCGCTTCCAGAAGATCGACATCGTCGAGCCCACGGTCGGCGAGACCTACGAGATCCTGCAAGGGCTCAAGCCCAAGTACGAAGCGCACCACGGCGTGACCTACGCCGACGACGCCTTGCAGGCGGCGGTGGACCTGTCGGTCAAGCACATCGGCGACCGCCTGCTGCCGGACAAGGCCATCGACGTGATCGACGAGGCCGGCGCGCGCCAGCGCCTGCTACCGCTGGAGACGCGCAAGGAACTGATCGACGTCGAGGAGATCGAGACCATCGTCGCCAAGATGGCGCGCATCCCGGCCAAGCAGGTGTCCTCGTCGGACAAGGACGTGCTGCAGCACCTGGAGCGCAACCTGAAGATGGTGATCTTCGGCCAGGACCCGGCCATCGAGACGCTGGCCTCGGCGATCAAGCTGGCGCGCAGCGGCCTGGGCAACCCGGACAAGCCGATCGGCAACTTCCTGTTCGCCGGCCCCACCGGCGTGGGCAAGACCGAGGTGACCAAGCAGCTCGCCCTGCAACTGGGCATCGAGCTGGTCCGCTTCGACATGAGCGAATACATGGAGC
>CALJUL010000115.1 GCA_937975725.1 uncultured Pseudoxanthomonas sp.
CAGCGATTCGACGCTGCGCATGCGGCCGTGGCCTTCGCAGCGTGGGCAGACGATCTGGCTGGACTCGCCCAGCGAGGGACGCAGGCGCTGGCGGGACATCTCCAGCAGGCCGAAGCGCGAGATGCGGCCGATCTGCACGCGCGCGCGGTCGTACTTCAGCGCGTTCTGCAGCTTGTTCTCGACCTCGCGCTGGTGCTTGTTCGACGACATGTCGATGAAGTCGATCACCACCAGGCCGCCCAGGTCGCGCAGGCGCAACTGGCGGGCCACTTCCTCGGCGGCCTCCAGGTTGGTGTGGAACGCGGTTTCCTCGATGTCGCCGCCCTTGGTGGCGCGCGCCGAGTTGACGTCGATGGCGGTCAGCGCCTCGGTCTGGTCCACCACGATGGAGCCGCCGGAGGGCAGGCGGACGTTGCGTTCGTAGGCGCCCTCGATCTGCGACTCGATCTGGAAGCGGTTGAACAGCGGAATGTCGTCCTTGTAGTGCTTGAGCTTGCGCAGGTTGTGCGGCATCACCTGCTGCATGAACTCGCGCGCGGTCTCGTGCAGTTCCTCGGTGTCCACCAGGATCTCGCCGACGTCGCTGCGCAGGTAGTCGCGCAGGGCGCGCACGATCAGGCGGCTTTCCTGGTAGATCAGGAACGGTGCGGGCTTGGTCAGCGCCGCCTCGGCGATCGCCTTCCAGACGCTCAGCAGGTAGTCCAGGTCCCACTGCAGTTCTTCGGCATCGCGGCCGACGCCGGCAGTGCGGATGATCACCCCCATGTCGTCGGGGATGTTGAGCTTGTCCATCGCCTCCTTGAGGGCGGCGCGATCGTCGCCCTCGATGCGGCGGGAGACGCCGCCGGCGGTCGGCGAGTTGGGCATCAGCACCATGTAGCGGCCGGCCAGGGAGATGAACGTGGTCAGGGCCGCGCCCTTGTTGCCGCGCTCGTCCTTGTCCACCTGGACGACGACTTCCTGGCCTTCCTTCAGCAGTTCGCGGATGCCGGCCTTGTTGTGGTCCACGCCCGCCTGGAAGTAGTCGCGGGAGATCTCCTTCAGCGGCAGGAAGCCGTGGCGCTCGGCGCCGTAGTCGACGAAGGCGGCTTCGAGGGAGGGTTCCAGCCGGGTGATCCGGCCCTTGTAGATGTTGGACTTCTTCTGTTCCTTGGACGGCTGCTCGATATCGATGTCGTACAGGGTCTGGCCGTCGACGATGGCCACGCGCAGTTCTTCCGCCTGCGTGGCATTGATCAACATACGTTTCATTGTTGCGTTCCTCGCGCGCAGCTACCGCGCGGAACGCCATGGCGTTTCGCCTCTGGAACGGTGCACTGCCCCTTGCGCACGCGCAGCGGGGCAGGTCGGGTTTCCAGCGCTACGACACCACGGCAGGCCGCGGGAGCGCTTGTTCTATTAGGGTGTTGCGGGCCGGCGGCAGCTTCCCTCGAAAGGTGGCGCCGCGCGGGACATGTTCAGCTTCAGGGGCCGTCACGCTCCTGGCGGTATCGGGGCCTGCCGGTGAGCCGCTAACATGGCCGCCCCTGGGGCGGTGGCCGCGCACTTGCCGGATGCCGCGGGGAGACGGGCTTCTGGCCCAACAGCAACTCCCTGCGAAATCAAACCCTTACCTCGCCGCCCGAGTGTAACAGAATGAACTCCATGAACCCTAGTCCTCCGTCCGACAAGCCCGGCGCTGCGGCCAAGAGCGCCGTGCGCACCGTGGTGGTGCCGGCGGACCGGGGCGGACAGCGGCTTGACAACTTCCTGCTGGGCCAGTTGAAGGGCGCCCCGCGCAGCCTGGTCTACAAGCTGGTGCGCAGCGGCCAGGTGCGAGTGAACGGGGGCCGGGCCAAGGCCGAGCGCAAGCTGGAAGGCGGCGACGAGGTGCGCATCCCCCCGGTCAGTCTCGCCGAGGTCGGAGAAAAGGCCGGGCCGCCGGCCGGCTTCCTGAAGCGGATGGAGGCGGCCATCGTGTTCGAGGACGAGCGGCTGCTGGTCATCAACAAGCCCTCCGGCGTGGCCAGCCACGGCGGCAGCGGGATCAGCCACGGTGCCATCGAGACCATGCGCGCGCTGCGGCCGAACCAGACGCTGGAACTGGTGCACCGGCTGGACCGCGACACCTCCGGCCTGCTGGTCATGGCGAAGAAGCGCTCGGCCCTGTCCGAACTGCAGGCCCTGCTGCGCGAGGACAGCGAGGATGGGGTCCGCGGCATCGAGAAGCGCTACCTGACCCTGCTGGTGGGGCGCATGCCGGACGGGGTGATGAGCGTGGACGCGCCGCTGCACGTCGGCCTGCGCCAGGGCGGCGAGCGCCACGTGCAGGTGCACCGCGACGGCAAGCCTTCGCTCAGCCATTTCCGGGTATTGGAGCGCCGTGGCGGGCATTCCTATTGCGAAGTGCGTATCGAGACCGGCCGCACCCACCAGATCCGTGTGCACGCCCGCCACATTGGCCACCCGGTCGCCGGCGACGACAAGTACGGCGATGCGGCGGTCAACAAGCGCCTGCGCGAGCAGGCCGGGCTGAAGCGCCTGTTCCTGCACGCTGCCTCGTTGCAGTTCGCCCTGGACGGCGGCCGCACGCCCTACGTGTTCAATGCACCGCTGGCGGAGGAACTGGCCGGAGTGCTGGACAGGCTGGGCTGACCGGCGTTGCGGCAGCGGTGGCTGGAGGGTTGCCGTGGAGTGGAACGGTCATTCCCTCGCACCCGGTGCGGCCCGGACTGATCGATGGCGTCCAACTGACGATCATCCGGCCTTCCGCGGCAAGGAATGGCATTGACTGGTTGCGTATGCGGATTGCGTGCGCCAAGTCGGTTTCGCCGCTTTTCGCTCGTATGCGTTGCGCATCTGGTTGCTGGCGTTTCCTTGCTGGCGTTCCAACGATGGCTGCCCTGCATGGCGGGTTGAATGTTTGAATGGACGCATCCAGTAGCCCGGGCGTGAGCCGCGCGCCGACCTTGCCGCAAGTGCCCGGTAGCCCGGCCAGCAATCAAACGCGGGTTACCGGCTTTGTCTGTGCGTAATGGAGGGACGGATGGAACACAGTCCGGGAGCAGGCCCCAGAAGCCAAGGCATTCGTACCAAGGCGGCCGGAATCCGGCCGCAGAATCCTCGATAAACCCGCTCGTTCCCGGAACCGCTCAGCCCGCACCCTGGGCAAAGCAGCGCGTCGGCTTCTCCAGCACGGCCGGGAAGGTCACCGGCACGGTGATGGTGTGGGTGACCGGCTGGCCGTTGCGGGTGGCGGCGCGGAACTTCCACGTCTGCACGGCGTCCAGCGCGGCCTGGTCCAGGATCGCGTTGCCGCTGCTCTGCGCTTGCAGGACCTTGGCCGGCACGCCGTCGCGCTCGACGGTCACGCGCAGCACGGTGGTGCCGCCTTCGCCGCTGCACTCGGCGGCCTGCGGATAGGCCGGCGGCGGGGTGTCGATCGCGGCGAGTTCGGTGGGAGCGATCACCGGGCCGGTCTGTTCGGAGCGGCCGCCGCAGGCAGCGAGCAGCAGCACGGCTGCGAAGGCGGGCAGGGCGGAAAGGCGGAGGGTGGTCATCAACGTTCTCCCAGCAGCGCGCTGGCCTTGGCCGCGCAGATGAAGTCGTTTTCGCTCAGGCCGCCGACATCGTGGGTGGAATAGCGCACGACGGCGCGGTCGTAGTGCACGCCCAGGTCCGGATGGTGATCCTCGGCGTGGGCGATGAAGGCCAGCGCGTTCACGAAGGCCACCGTTTCGTAGTAGTCGGCGAAGGGAAACGTGCGGCTGATCGCGTGGCCGTCCTCCACCAGTTCCCAGCCGGGCACCTGCGGCAGCAGTTCGGCGATGCGGGCGGGGGGCAGGCGGTGCTCGCTGCCGCGCAGCGGCACGCAGCGGGCCTGGGCCAGGGGAATCAGGTCGGACATGGGGTGGGTCTCCGTCGTGACGGCCAGTCTGAATGGAGACCGACGACTGGCCGGTGAAGGTGAGCGGCTGTCAGGCAGGGGGCTAGAATACCCGCATGATCCAGATTTCCGACAGCGCGCAGGCGCACTTCCGCAAGCTGATCGAACGCGAAGCCCTGCCGGGCCTGGGCGTGCGCCTGAGCGCCGTGCATCCGGGCACCGCGCAGGCCGATGCGCGACTGGAGTTCGCCGAGCCGCGCGACCTGGCCGGCGACGAATGGGCGGTGGACTGCGAAGGCTTCACCCTCTACGTAGATGCCGCCAGCGTGCACTGGCTGGACGGCGCCGAGATCGACTACGTGATGAAAGGCGCGGGCACCCAGCTCACCATCAAGGCGCCGCGCATCAAGGGTGAGGCGCCGGGCGATTCGGCCTCGCTGGTCGAGCGCGTGCGCTGGGTGGTGGACAACGAAATCAACCCGCAACTGGCGGCGCACAAGGGCCGCGTGGCGGTGCAGGAAGTCGGCGGCGACGGCGTGGTGTGGCTGCGCTTCGGCGGCGGCTGCCACGGCTGCGGGATGGCCGACGTGACCCTCAAGCAGGGCATCGAGAAGACGCTGATGGCGCGCGTGCCCGGCGTCACCGCCGTGCGCGACGCCACCGACCACGATACCGGGTCGGCACCGTACATTCCCCGCGGCAACGCCGCCTGACGGACCGCCGCGCCGGTGACGAACGCCGCCGACGTCATCGCCCACCTGCTGCCGCGCAAGGCGGCGACCATCGTGGACCGCCATACTGGCCTGCCATTCGGCTGGGGCCTATGGCTGCGTTCGCTGCCCGGGAAGCTGGGGCACATCGCGCGCGACAGGGCGGAGGGACTGGTCGCGCTGATGGCGGCGCGTCCGTTGCCCGCGCCGGAACCGGTCGCGCCGGCACTGGGGCGCTGGGGCGCCTTCCGTTCGCTGTTCTACCAGGGCTGGGGCCCGCCGCCGCGCGAGGAGCGTCCGTTGCGCTGGCTGGCAGCGGCCACCAGCGGCCTGATCCATCTGTTGTTCTTCGTGTTCCTGTTGTGGGTGGCACTGGTGCGGCTGCCGCCGCCGGCCGAGGACGCCGGCGACAGCAGTCGCGTGCGGGTGGAATTCCTGGGCGATGGCACGCCGGAAGACGCCGGAGGCGGTCCTCCCGCCGCAGCGCAGCCGGCGCCGGTCACTTCTGCCACGGCTTCTGCGCTGGCCTCGCGGCCACAGGCGCAGCCCGCGGACACGGCCGCCGCGCCGGTGCAGCCGCCGCAAGAACCGCTTCCCGAGGTGGCGGTGCGTACGCCCCGGCTGCCCGCGCGCGACGTGCCGCTGCCCGAGCCCGCCGAACAACCGTTGCAGGTCACCGAAGTGCCCGAGCCGACCCGCGCCTACGTCTTGCCGCCACCGACGCCGCGCCTGCCGGATGCGCCGGTGCCGGCGATCCGCGAAGCTGGCGTGCCGGTGCGTGACGTGCCGGACCCGGTGCGCGCGCCACCGGTCCAGCGCCAGGTGCAGGCACGGCCGGTCGATGCGCCGCCGGTGCCCGCCCGCGACGTGCAGGTGCGCGAGCGCGAAGTGATGGCGCCTGCGCCGCAGGTCCGCAGCGTGCAGGTGCCGGCGCGCGAGATGGCGCCCCGCGCGGTCACGCCGCGCGAACAGAACCTGCGGCAGGCGGAGATTCCC
>CALJUL010000116.1 GCA_937975725.1 uncultured Pseudoxanthomonas sp.
CGTTGAGCGCGAAGTTCTGCTCGCGGTTGCGCGCGGTGATGCCCCAGACCGCATGCTGGCCGTTGCGGAAGTCGTCGACGATCTGCAGCGTGGCCTTGTCGCCCTCGACGCGCGCCACGCGGAATTCGGACTCGCCGTCGCCGGGCAGGTAGAGGTACTGGTTGGGATACCAGCCCGCGTCCTCGGCCATCGTCACTTCGTAGAAGGTGCGGCCCTTGTCGGTCCAGGACTTCAGGTCCTTGCCGTGGCGCTGCCAGAAATCCTCCGGCAGCGCGGTGGCGCCGGTGTAGAGCAGGCTGAAGTCGTCCAGCGCGCGGTCGTTCTCGTAGTCCTCCGACACGATCCCGGCGATGGCGGCCTTGATGCGCAGGTTGATGTCCTTGGAGACGAACACCACCGGCATCTCCGGCTCCTGCTCCTTCAGCGCCAGGATCGCGCCCAGGATGGCGTTGTCCGGGATGACCGCGCCGAAGCTCTTGCCGGCCTCGAAATGGCTGGTCTGGAACCGCAGCAGGCCGGCGCTGTTCTTGTTGCGCAGTTGCAGGCCGTTGGGTTGGACCAGCGGGATGCCGTCGGCCAGCTTCTCCAGGCCGGCGTTCTCCACCAGCTCGTTGAGGAAGCGGCTGACCTGGCGCGCGTTGCGGCTCGCCTCCGAAGTGCCCTTCTTGCCGTTGTCCAGCTCCTCGATCACCTGCATGGGCAGGTAGACGTCGTGCTCCTCGAACTTGAACAGCGCGGTGGGGTCGTGCATCAGCACGTTGGTGTCCAACACATAGATACGCTTGCTACGGGTCATTCGGGCAACCTCGGATGATGTGTGAACACGTGCCGCGGAGAGCGCACAGCAGCGCGCCACCATGGCCCGCCGCGGCGCGGGATGGTGGACGGGGTGGAAACGGATTCGGTCACTGGGCCTGGAGCGCCTTCAGGGCTTCCAGCACGGCCTCGGCATGGCCGGGCACCTTCACGCCGCGCCATTCCCGGGCGATGCGCCCGTCGGGCGAGACCAGGAAGGTGCTGCGCACCACGCCCAGCACCTTGCGGCCGTACATATTCTTCTCGTGGATGACGTCGAAGGCCTTGCACAGCGCTTCGTCGGCGTCGCTGACCAGGGGGAACTTGAACCCCTGCTTGGCGCAGAAATTGTCGTGCGACTTCACCGAATCGCGCGAGACGCCCAGCACTGTGGCGCCGAGCTTCCTGAACTTCGGCAGCAGCGCATTGAAGTCCAGCCCCTCGGTGGTGCAGCCGGGCGTGCTGTCCTTGGGGTAGAAGTACAGCACCAGCCATTGGCCGGCGTAGCCGGCGAGGGTGGCGGTCTCTCCGCCGGACAGCGCCAGCGGCAGCTTCAGCATGGATTTGTCGAGCTTGCCCGAGTTCATTCGGCTTCGCGGGTAGGGTGGTTTTCGAGGTTCCCGACGCGTTTCTTCAGCTTCGAGATTTCGGACTGTTGACCGAGCAGGAGCGCCAATGCAAAGAAGAACAGTACGAATTCCACTTCGTGCCCTCGTTGGTTCAGAACTTCATCGGGTCCATGATCGCGTCCAGGTTCAGGTGGTCGCAGAATTCCAGGAAGTCGTCGCGCAGCGCGGCGATGTGCATGTTGGCCGGCACGCCGATGGTCACCTGCGCCGAGAACATCTCCGCCCCGGTCTGCATGGCGCGGTAGCGCGTGCTCTGCAGGTTCTCGATGGTGATGCCCTGGCGGTCGAAGAAGTCGGCCAACTGGAACAGGATGCCCGGCTTGTCGGCGGCCACCACTTCCACGATGTAGGGCAGCAGGTTGGACTGCACCACCTTCGCGCCGGTGCGGTAGAACATCAGCTTCAGGCCCTCGTCGCGCTCCAGCCGCGAGAGCATGGCCTCCAGCTTGGCCACCGCGTCCCAGGAGCCGGTCGCCAGCGCGGTGACGGAGACGTCGCGGCCTACCGTGGCCAGGCGCGCGTCCACCAGGTTGCAGCCGCTGTCGGCGATCCGGCGCGTCACCGACAACAGCGGCGACTCCGGATGCGTCGTGTAGGCGGTGATCAGGAGGTGGTTTTCGGTCGGCGAAGGCCGGGGCGAGGAATCGGTCAAAGGAGCTTCCGGCGTTGCGGTCTGGCTGAATGGCGGCCGGGCAGCGGCCCGGCGACGGAGGCAGCATACTTGCCCGCCCTTCGAGCCCGCAAGTAACATGCGGCAGGCATCGCCGGCGGACCGCGACCTGCGCGCCCATGCGCCTCGTCCGGCCGCAGGATCTTTCCACCGAGACCCCACCCTTGCACCTTTCCGGCAGCATCACCGCACTGGCCACGCCGTTCACCGCGGCCGGCGAAATCGACCTCGATGCCTGGCGCCGGCTGCTCGAACAGCAGCTCGACGCGGGCACGCAGGGCGTGGTGGTGGCCGGTTCCACCGGCGAGGCGGCGGCGCTGTCGGACGAGGAATACGACACCCTGCTCGCGGTCGCGGTGGAAATCATCGGCGGCCGCATTCCGGTGCTGGCCGGCACCGGCCAGATGAACACCGCCCGCACCATCGCCGCGACACGCCGCGCCGCGGCCGGCGGCGCGCGCTGCGCGCTGGTGGTCACGCCGCCCTATGTGCGGCCCACCCAGGCCGGCCTGGTCGCGCACTACCGCGCCGTGGCCGAGCAGGGTGGACTGCCGGTGCTGCTCTACAACGTGCCCGGGCGCACCGGCTGCGACCTGCTGCCGGAAACCGTGGCCGAACTGGCCGCCCACCCGGACATTGTCGGCATCAAGGAAGCGCGCCCCGAGCCCGAGCGCATGGCTGCGCTGCTGGCGCTGCGCAGCGAAGCGTTCGCGGTACTCAGCGGCGACGACGCCACCGCCGCGCGCGCCATGCTGGCCGGCGCCGACGGCCTGGTTTCCGTCGGCTCCAATGCGCTGCCGCGCAGTTTTCGCCGCCTATGCGATCTGGCGCGCGCCGGGCGCACGGCGGAGGCGGCCGAACTGGATGCGCGGCTGCAGGAATTCCACGCCTTTTTCTGCGTCGAATCCAACCCCATTCCCGTCAAGGCGCTGCTGCAGCGGGCCGGTTTCGGCCACGGCCTGCGCCTGCCGCTGCTGCCGCTGTCGGCGGAGCACGCATCGACGGCCGACCGGCTCGCCGCCCTGGCGCAGTCGTTGGAAGCACAAGCCAGCCGCGAAACGATCGCGGCCTGAACCCAGGAGAACACCATGCGTCTTTCGATTTCCCTTTCGCGTCCGCTCGCCCTGATGCTGCTGGCCACCGCCGTGGTCGGCATGTCCGGCTGCAAGTGGTTCAAGAAGGGCGCGCGCGGCGACTATGCGCTGGCGCCGGAAGCGCGTCCGCTGGAAGTGCCGCCGGACCTCAACCTGCCCAATACCGCCGGCGCCATGCAGGTGCCCGCGGCGACGGGCGGCGGCGGCACCGGTGGCTCGGCGACGGGCGGTTTCGCGGTGGCGGGCAGCCGCGACGAAGTATTCGCCAAGGTCGGCGATGCGCTCGCCGCGATCGAGGGCGTGACCATCGCCAGCCGTGCGCAGTTGCTGGGCAGCTACGACGTCGGCTACGAGGGCGGCAGTTTCCTGGTGCAGGTCGCCGCGGCGGAAAGCGGCGCCAGGGTGTCGGTGGTCGATCCGCGCGGCGTGCCGGCCAGCGGCCCCGCCGCCGCCAAGCTGATCGCGGCGCTCAAGACCCGATTGGGCGGCTGACGGATTGCTACCGCCGGATGCGAGAAGGGCGCCCCGTGGCGCCCTTCCTCGTTCCGGCCCGTGCTTGGAGCCCGGTGCGATGCGGCTGCTGTGCCGCCCGCGCGCTCAGCGCTCCAGGTAGGGCAGCTTGTCCTTCTTGCCGTCCCATTCCTGCGCGTCGGGCAACGGTTCCTTGCGCGTGGTGATGACCGGCCAGGCGCGCGACAGTTCCGCGTTCAAGGCCACGTAGCCTTCCTGGCCGGCGGGCACGTCGTCCTCGGGGAAGATGGCGTTGGCCGGGCATTCGGGCTCGCACAGCGTGCAGTCGATGCATTCGTCCGGGTCGATCACCAGGAAGTTCGGGCCTTCGTGGAAGCAGTCCACCGGGCACACTTCCACGCAGTCGGTGTATTTGCACTTGATGCAGTTTTCGGTGACGACGAAAGGCATGGGATGCCGCGATGCTCCGGAAGAAACTCCGCAAGTTTAATGCACGCGCACGCCTGTAGTGAGAAGGATTCTCGCGGGAGGCGTATCGCTGCGGCGATACGTCGCAGGCGGCGGCGTGCCGTCGCGGACGGCTTCGATGGTAGTGGCGATCTCGGACATCGGCTGCCGGCGTGGCGGTCATGCGGTGGAGTGCGATTGTCCTTTTTGTGGAACGATCAGTGGGTTTTGTAAGGGTTTATTCCGTTCTCGAAGGTCCTCACGCTGTGCGCAGACCCACTGTCCGAGGATCGCCTCCATGATCACCCCGCGCCCCGCCCATGCCCGCGGCCATGCCGATCACGGCTGGCTGGATTCCTGGCACAGCTTCTCCTTCGCCGACTATTTCGACGAGAAACACGTGCACTGGGGGCCGCTGCGCGTGATCAACGAGGATCGCGTGGCCGCCGGCCGCGGTTTCGGCCAGCACGGCCACCGCGACATGGAGATCATCAGCTACGTGCTGGAAGGCGCGCTGGGCCACAAGGATTCGATGGGCAACAGTTCCAGCATCGTGCCCGGCGACGTGCAGCGCATGAGCGCGGGCACCGGCGTGCAGCATTCGGAGTTCAACTACAGCGAGACCGGTACCACGCATTTCCTGCAGATATGGATCATCCCCGACCGGAAGGGCGTGCCGCCGTCCTACGAGGAAAAGGCCTTCCCCGCCACCGAGAAGCAGGGCCGCCTGCGGCTGGTGGTCAGCGCGGACGGCGCCGACGGCTCGGTCCGCATCCACCAGGATGCGCGCATGTACGCGGGCCTGTTCGACGGCGACGAAAAGGCCGAACTGCGGCTGGGCGAAGGCCGCCTGGGCTACGTGCACTTGGCGCGCGGCGAGGCGACGGTCAACGGCCGGGCGCTGAAGGCCGGCGACGCGCTGCTGTACGAGGACGAGCCGCTGGTGGCCGTCGAGCGCGGCATCGGCGCCGAAGTGCTGGTGTTCGACCTGCCGCGGCTGGCGTGAGCATTGCCGGCCGTGCCGCCGTCGCGGCGGCATCGGCTTCGCCATGGCGGCTGGCGGGCATCCGCGGAAACGGCGGCGATGCCTGCGGCGAAGCGCGGGCCGGGCAGGGCCGTGCGGCGGCGGGAGCACCGGCAACAAGGCGCGGGCCGCAGAAACGCGAAGCCCCGCGCATGGCGGGGCTGGCGGCGGAAGGCGGATTCCCGGTCCTGCTTCCTGGCCGGTGCCCGTGTGGCGCTCCCTAGGGGACTCGAACCCCTGTTTTAGCCTTGAGAGGGCCACGTCCTAACCACTAGACGAAGGGAGCGTTTGGGTGAAACCGGCGTAGCGCATTAGTATATGCGGCGTTGCGTGGGCGGGCAATCACCCGCCGCGCCCGTCCCGAACGCATGGAACCGCCACCATTACGCTACTGCCCGCCCTGAGAACCATCCCGCGCGACCAGCACACGATTTCGCGCAAGGACATCAGCCCGAACGCGCTGCGCGTGCTCTACCGCCTGCGGGACGCCGGCTTCGCCGCCTACCTGGTCGGCGGGGCGGTCCGCGACCTGCTGGTGGGCGGGCACCCCAAGGATTTCGACGTGGCCACCGACGCCACCCCGGAGCAGGTGCGCCAGCAATTCCGCAACTGCCGGCTGATCGGCCGCCGCTTCCGCCTGGCGCACGTGGTGTTCGGCCGCGAGATCATCGAGGTCGCCACCTTCCGCGCCAACAGCGACGACGGCAGCGGCGACCGCGAGATGGAGAACGGCCGGCTGGTGCGCGACAACGTGTACGGTAGCGTCGAGGACGACGCGGTCCGCCGCGACTTCACCGCCAACGCGCTGTACTACGCCATCGACGACTTCTCCGTGCGCGACTATGTGGGCGGCTTCGAGGACGTGATGGCGCGCCGCCTCAAGCTGATCGGCGACCCCGAGCAGCGCTACCGCGAGGACCCGGTGCGCATGCTGCGCGCGGTGCGGCTGGCGGCCAAGCT
This sequence comes from uncultured Pseudoxanthomonas sp., assembly GCA_937975725.1. Lineage (GTDB taxonomy): Bacteria > Pseudomonadota > Gammaproteobacteria > Xanthomonadales > Xanthomonadaceae > Pseudoxanthomonas_A. Next base: position 6,091 of record CALJUL010000116.1, read on the forward strand.
GGGCTTCAGCATCGAAGAGGGCACCGCCGAGCCGATCGCGCGGCTGGCGCCGCTGCTGTCCGAATCGGCGCCGGCGCGGCTGTTCGAGGAGATCCTCAAGTTGTTCCTGTCCGGGCACGGCGTGGCGAGTTTCGAGGGGCTGGAGCGCTTCGGCCTGCTCAAGGTGCTGCTGCCGGAGACCGCGGCCGCGCTGGCGGCCAACCGCAGCGGCGCGCTGCGCCGGATGCTGATGGAAGGGCTGGCCGGCACCGACCGGCGGGTGGCCGCGGACGAACCGGTGTCGCCGGCGTTCCTGTTCGCGCTGTTGCTGTGGCCGGCGTATTGCCGCGCGCTGATGGGATTGCAGGCGCAGGGCGTCCACGTGGAGGAGGCGCAGCGCCGCGCCGCCGACCGGGTCACGCTGCACCAGTTGAACACGATCGCGCTGCCGCGCCGATTCTCGTTGCCGATGCAGGAGATCTGGCTGTTGCAGTCGCGCTTCGGCAATCGCCAGCGCAAGCGCGTGATGCGCCTGCTGGCGCATCCGCGCTTCCGCGCGGCTTTCGATTTCCTGGTGCTGCGGCTGTCCGCGTCGCCGGAGCATACCGAGGACGTGGCGTTCTGGCGCGAGGCGCAGGAACAGTCCAGCGAGGAACTGGCGGCCGCGCTGGGCGTGGCCGCGCAGGCGGACCTGCACGAAGGCGACGACGCACAGCCGTCCAAGCGTCGCCGGCGCCGCCGCCGGCGCAGCGGCGCCACCGCGCTGGAATGACCGCTCCCGTGCAGGCCCACATCGGGCTGGGCGCGAACCTGGGGGATGCCGCGGCCACCGTGCGCGCCGCCCTCGATGCGCTGGCGCGGCACGATGCACTGGTCCTGCTGAAGGCGTCGCGCCTCTATCGCACGCCGGCCTGGGGCCGCGAGGACCAGCCGGATTTCGTCAATGCCGTCGCTGTGGTGGCGACCGCGCTTGCGCCGCGGGTGCTGCTGGACGTGCTGCTGGAGACCGAGGCGCGCTTCGGCCGCCTGCGCGCCTGCGGCGAACGCTGGGGGCCGCGCACGCTCGACCTGGACCTGCTGCTGTACGGCGATGCCGTGATCGACGAACCGGGCCTGCGTGTGCCGCATCCGCACCTGCACGAACGCGCCTTCGCCCTGCTGCCCTTGCTGGAGATCGCGCCGGACGCCCGTATCCCCGGTTACGGCAATGCGCGGGACGCTGTGTCCGCGCTGGAAATGTCCAACATCCATCCGCTATGAGTGGATAATAGGACGCCATGAGCACCCAGACCGACAGCAAACCCTGGACCGTCCCGGCGCTGGCCGAGGCCAAGCGCGAGGGCCGCAGGCTGGTCATGCTGACGGCCTACGACAACAGCTTCGCGCGCGTGCTGGACCGCAACGGCGTGGACCTGGTGCTGATCGGTGACTCGCTGGGCATGGTGGTGCAGGGGCACGACTCCACCCTGCCGGTCACGGTGGACGACATGGTCTACCACACCCGTGCGGTGGCGCGCGGCTTGGACCGCGCGCTGTTGGTGTCCGACCTGCCGTTCCAGTCCGATGCCACGCCCGAGCGCGCGCTGGACGCCTCGGTGGCCCTGCTGCAGGCCGGCGCAGAGATGGTCAAGCTGGAAGGCGCCGGGCACAAGCTCGACGTGATCCGCTACCTGGCCGAGCGCGACATCCCGGTCTGCGCGCACCTGGGCCTGACTCCGCAGTCGGTGCTGAAGTTCGGCGGCTACAGGGTGCAGGGCCGCGACGAAGCCGCCGCAGCACGCCTGCGCGAAGACGCGCGCGCCGTGGCCGATGCGGGCGCGCAGTTGCTGGTGCTGGAATGCGTGCCGTCGCCGCTGGCGGCGGCGATCACCGCGGACATCGCCATCCCCACCATCGGCATCGGCGCCGGTCCCGGCTGCGACGGGCAGGTGCTGGTGCTGCACGATTTCCTCGGCCTGGACACGGGCCATCGCCGGCCGAAGTTCGTCAAGGACTTCCTGGCCGAAGGCGGTTCGATCGCGGGCGCGGTGCGCGCGTACGCCGATGCCGTGCGCGACGGGTCGTTCCCGGACGCCGATCATTCGTATGCGTGAAGCAGGGGCCGCGGATTCGCGCGGATCGACGCGGATGAGCCCCCGGCAAGGCAGGGGTGCCATCCTTCCTCACGGTGCGCGGGATGACATTGCTCTCACGGCGTTCCAGCCGCGTGCATCCGCGCAAATCCGTGGCTAGAAGACAGGGGCACCCGGACACATGATCGAGACCATCACCGAACTGGGCGCCCTGCGCGCGCGCGTCCGCGGATGGAAGCAGCAGGGCCTGCGGGTCGGCTTCGTGCCGACGATGGGCAACCTGCACGCCGGCCATTACTCGCTGGTCATGCTGGCGCGGCAGTACGCCGACCGCGTGGTGTCCAGCGTGTTCGTCAACCCGACCCAGTTCGGTCCCAACGAGGACTTCACCCGCTACCCGCGCACGCCCGAGGCGGACATGAGCGGCCTGGAAGGCGCCGGCTGCGACGTCCTGTGGCTGCCCACGGTGGAATCGATGTATCCCTTCGGCGTGGAACTGGCGGCCAACGTGCACGTGCCGGGCGTCAGCAGCGTGCTGGAGGGCGAGCACCGGCCCGGTCATTTCGACGGCGTGTGCACGGTGGTGAGCCGGCTGTTCAACCAGGTGCAGCCGGACGTGGCCGCATTCGGCAAGAAGGACTACCAGCAGCTCGCCGTCATCCGCCAACTGGTCACCGACCTGGCGTTTCCCGTCGAGATCCTTGCCGGCAGCATCGTGCGCGAGGCGGACGGACTGGCGATGAGCTCGCGCAACCAGTACCTGTCGGCGGACGAGCGGCCGCGCGCGGCGGAGATCCGCAGGACGCTGCAGGCCATGCGCGACGGCCTGCTGGCCGGGCAGGCGCGCGCCGAAGTGGAAGCCGACGCCGCCCGCCACCTGGCCGCGGCGGGTTATGCCGTGGACTACACCGTGGTCCGGCGCCCGGACCTGAGCGAGCCGGTCGACGGCGAGACCGGACCCCGCGTGGCGCTGGTCGCGGCACGGCTGGGGCGCACGCGCCTGATCGACAACCTGGAGTTCTGACGCCGCGCGCCGAGCGCGCGCAGTGGTGATGCAATGGTCTGCACGGCCGTGCGCCGGCGCATGCATCGCGCGGAGGCGAGGGGCTACACTTCGGCTCCCCGTTCCCGATCCGGCGCCCATGCACCTCAGCCTGTTCAAGACCAAGATCCACCGCGCGACCGTCACCCATTCGGAGCTGAATTACGAAGGCTCCATCGCCATCGACGAGACGCTGTTGCAGGCCAGCGGCATCCGCGAGTTCGAGCAGGTGCACGTCTGGGACGTGACCAACGGCGCGCGCTTCACCACCTACGCGCTGCGTGCCGATGCCGGCAGCGGCGTGGTCTCGCTCAACGGCGGCGCCGCGCGCCACGTGCAGGTCGGCGACCTGGTGATCATCGCCGCGTTCGCCTCGATGAGCAAAGCGGAAGCCGAAGCGTTCCAGCCCATGCTGGTGTACGTGGACGGCCACAACCGCATCACCCACACCCACCGCAGCATCCCCAAGCAGGCGGCCTGACATGAGCCTCGATTCCGTCGCATTGCAAGCCCACGCACAGCGCCTGCGTAACGCGCGCGCGCACGACCTGCTGGCGCGCGAGCCCGGCCGCGTCGCCGCGCACGCGCTGCGCCATGGCCCGCTGTACCTCAACTTCGCCCGGCAGTCCTACGACCAGGCCGCCTGGGAGGCGCTGCTGGCGCAGGGCGGAGCCGCCGACCTGGCCGCGGCCTTCCGCCGGATGTTCGACGGCGAGACCGTCAACGTCACCGAGGGGCGTGCGGCGCTGCACACCGCGCTGCGCGGCCAGCATTCGCAGGCGGCCATGGCGCGCGAGGCATTCGCCAGCGCGTGCGAGGTGCGCGTGCGGATGGCCGCGCTGGTCGCGGCGCTTGAAGCCTCCGGCGTCACCGACATCGTCAGCGTCGGCATCGGCGGTTCCGACCTGGGCCCGCGGCTGGTCGCCGACGCGCTGCGCGCGCCGTCGGCGGGGCGCTTCCGCGTGCATTTCCTCTCCAACGTGGATGGCGCCGCGGCGCAGCGCACGTTGGCGCCGCTGGACCCGGCGCGCACCGCCGCGATCCTGATCTCCAAGACCTTCGGCACCCAGGAAACCCTGCTCAACGGCACCATCCTGCGCGACTGGCTGGGCGGCAGCGAGCGCCTCTACGCGGTCAGCGCCAACCCGGCGCGCGCCGCCGCGGCGTTCGACATCGCGCCCGAGCGCGTGCTGCCGATGTGGGACTGGGTGGGCGGGCGCTATTCGCTGTGGTCGGCGGTGGGCTTCCCCATCGCACTGGCGATCGGCTTCGACCGCTTCGAGCAGTTGCTGGCCGGCGCTTCCGGCTTCGACGGGCACGCGCTGCACGCGCCGCTGGCGGAGAACATCGCCGTGCGCCACGCGTTGACCGCGGTGTGGAACCGCAACGCGCTGGGCCATGCCGCGCACGGCGTGATGACCTACGACCAGCGGCTGGCGCTGCTGCCGGCCTACCTGCAGCAACTGGTGATGGAGAGCCTGGGCAAGTCGGTGACGCTGGACGGCTCCGCGGTCGGCGTGGACACCGTGCCGGTGTGGTGGGGCGGCGCCGGCACCGACGTGCAGCACAGCTTCTTCCAGGCGCTGCACCAGGGCACGCAGATCGTGCCGCTGGACTTCGTCGGCACCGTGCGCAACGACGATCCCTACGCGGAGAACCACCTGGCCCTGATGTCCAACCTGCTGGCGCAGAGCGAAGCGCTGGCGAACGGGCAGGCCAGCGACGACCCGCACCGCAGCTACGCCGGCGGACGGCCGAGCACGATGATCCTGCTGGATGCGCTGACCCCGCAATCGCTGGGCGCGCTGATCGCCCTGTACGAGCACAGCACCTATGCGCAGTCCGTGCTGTGGGGCATCAACGCCTTCGACCAGTTTGGCGTGGAACTGGGCAAGCAACTGGCCAACGGCTTGCTGCCGGCGCTGAAGGGCGAAAGCGAAGCGCAGGACCCGGTGACCCGCGCCCTGCTCGCCGAAATCCGCTCGCGGTAGGTGCGCCCCGGCGCGCCTGCACCATCCCGCCCCCTGTAGGAGCGACGTGAGTCGCGACCGGGAAACGGAACGAACGCAGGCCACGGATCACGCGGATAAACGCGGATAAAGTGTGTTTGAAGCTCATCCGCGTTTATCCGCGTGATCCGTGGCGAATGGTTTTTTGTCTTCCCGGTCGCGACTTGCGTCGCTCCTACAGAGGCGAGGCTTGGTGCCTTGCCAGGGCCCAGGCGACGTGTTCGCGCACCAGCGGCGAGGGGTCGTCGCGGCGCGTGGCCAGGGCCGCCAGCACCGCTGGCGTGGACGGCGCGTTGCCCAGCGCCACCGCGATGTTGCGCAGCCAGCGTTCGTGGCCGCTGCGGCGGATCGCCGAGCCCTCGGTGCGGCGCAGGAATTCCTCCTCCGTCCATGCGAACAACTGCGGCAGGGTGGCGGTATCCAGATCGTTGCGCGCGCGGAAGTCAGGCTCGTCGCTGCGCTTGGCGAACTTGTTCCAGGGGCAGACCAGTTGGCAGTCGTCGCAGCCGAAGATGCGGTTGCCGATGGCCGGGCGCAGGTCTTCCGGGATCGCGCCGTCGTGCTCGATGGTCAGGTAGGAAATGCAGCGGCGCGCGTCCAGCCGGTACGGCGCCACGATGGCCCGGGTGGGGCAGACCTCGATGCAGCGCGTGCAGGTGCCGCAATGCGCATTGGCCGGCGCGTCGACGGGCAGCGGCAGGTCCACGTAGATTTCGCCGAGGAAGAACCACGAGCCGCCATCCTTGTCGATCAGGCAGGTGTGCTTGCCGATCCAGCCCAAGCCAGCATTACGTCCCAGCGCGCGCTCCAGCACCGGCGCCGAATCGACGAACACGCGGTGGCCGAACGCGCCGACTTCATGTTGCAGGCGTTCGGCCAGCTTCTGCAGGCGGTTGCGCATCAGCTTGTGGTAGTCGCGGCCCAGCGCATAACGCGCCACGTAGGCGCGCTCGCCATCGCGCAATGTGTCCCAGGCGTCGTTGCCGTCGTTGCGGCCGTAGTCCAGGCCGACCGAGATCACCCGCAGCGTGCCGGGGATCAGTTCCTGCGGGCGCGAGCGCTTGTCGCCGTGCTGCGCCATCCACGCCATCGAACCGTACAGGCCCTGCGCCAGCCAGTCGCGCAGGTGGTCTTCGTCCTGTCCCAGCTCGATGCCGGCGATGCCGCAGCGCTGGAAGCCCATCTCGCGCGCCAGCGCGCGCACGCGCCCGGCGAGCGCGGCGTAATCCACTTGCGGCAGCGGGGAGATCGACGGCATGCCGCCGATTATAGGAGCGCTGCCGCATCCACTTCTCCGCGGCACGGGCCGGGCCTAGAATCCGGCCCATGCCCGGAACTTCGCCCCTGTATTCGACCCAGGCCGCGCGCGAGCTCGATCGGCGCGCCACCCGCGAGCTGGGCGGCGACGCCTACGCGCTGATGCAGCGCGCCGGGCAGGCAGCCTGGCAATGCCTGCTGGAACACTGGCCGGAAGCGCAACGGATCGCCGTCGTCTGCGGCCCCGGCAACAACGGCGGCGACGGCTACGTGCTGGCGCGGCTGGCGCACCGCTCCGGGCGGCCCGTGCAGGTCGTGCACCTGCCGGCGCACGTGCCGGCCAGCGACAGCGCGCAGCGCGCCTGCACCGATTACGTGGCAGCCGGCGGTCGGGTGGAGCTGTTCGACGGCGCATTGCCGAAGGCGGACGTGGTGGTCGACGCGTTGTTCGGCATCGGCCTGTCGCGCGCGCCGGACGCGGACACGGCGGCGCTGATCGCCGCGATCAACGCGCAGGCCGGCCCGGTGTTCGCGCTCGACGTGCCCAGCGGCGTGGACGCCGACCGCGGCGTCGCGCCCGGCCCGGCGGTGACGGCGACGCGCACGTTGCAGTTCATCGCGCGGCACGTGGGCCTGCACACCGGCGAAGCGCTGGAATGCACCGGCGCGCTGGAACTCGACACGCTGGGCGTGCCGCCCGGCGTGCTGGAGAGCGTGCCGCCGCAGGCCACGCTGGTGGGCCATGCGGCGCTCGCGCGCTGGCTGCTGCCGCGCCGGCGCAACACGCACAAGGGCGAATCCGGGCACGTGCTGTGCCTGGGCGGGGAAGAGGGCGGCGGCGGCGCCATTGCACTGTGCGCCGAAGCGGCGCTGCGCAGCGGGGCGGGACTGGTCGCGGTGGCGACGCGCGCCGTGCACGTGCCGGCGATCCTCGCGCGCCTTCCGGAAGCGATGGCGCGCGCGGTGGAATCCAGCGACGCGCTGGCGCCGATGATCGAGCGCGCACGCGTGCTCGCGCTCGGTCCCGGCCTGGGGCAGGGCGAATGGGCGCAGGCGCTGGTCGCGCAGGCGTTGCGGGCGGGCAAGCCGATGGTGATCGACGCCGACGCGCTCAACCTGCTGGCGGCATCGCCGCGTTCCCTGCACGACGCGATCCTCACGCCGCATCCGGGCGAAGCGGCGCGGCTGCTCGGCTGCGGGACCGCCGACGTGCAAGGGGACCGGCTGGCGGCGGCGCTGGCGCTGGCCGAGCGCCACGGCGCGGTGGTGGTGCTGAAGGGCGCGGGCACGGTGATCGCGGCGCAAGGCAGGACGCCGCGGATCCTCGACGCCGGCAACCCGGGCATGGCCGTCGGCGGCATGGGCGACGTGTTGACCGGCGTGATCGCGGCTTTGCGCGCGCAGGGGCTGGAGGCTTTCGACGCCGCCAGCACCGGTGCGCTGCTGCATTCGCTGGCCGGCGATGCCGCCGCCTGGGACGGCGAGCGCGGCCTGCTGCCGACTGACCTGATGCCGCACCTGCGCCGTCTGGCGAATCCCTGAGGCCGTCGCGGCGACGCCGGTGCAATCGCCGGCAGGGATCGCCGTTGCAAATCGCCGTTAGAATCCGCGCATGCAGCTTTTCCTTCCCGATGCCGACGCCACCGAAGCGCTGGGCCGTGCACTGGCGTGCACGCGCCCGCTGCCGGCGGTGGTCCACCTGCAAGGCGACCTGGGCGCCGGCAAGTCCACGCTGGCGCGCGCGCTGTTGCGTGCACTGGGCGTGCAGGGCGCGATCCGCAGCCCGACCTACACGCTGGTGGAGCGCTACCCGGTGCCGGGCGGCGAAGCCTGGCACCTGGATCTGTACCGCATCGGCGACGCCGGCGAACTGGAATTCCTCGGGCTCGACGAAGGCGCGGCCGTGCTGTGGCTGGTCGAATGGCCGGAGCGGGGCGCCGCCGCGCTGCCGCAGGCCGACCTGCGGGTGTCGCTGGCAGTGGAGGGCGGCGGGCGGTCGGTACGGCTGGATGCGGGATCGCAGGCCGGGCAGGGCTGGATCGAACGCCTCCGCCAGATCCCCGAGTTGCAGCCGTCATCTGCCCCATCCAGTTAGGAACATTCGGCAGGTCACGGATTATTAAGGGAAAATGCCTTGCATTCCCGGGCCGATGGTGTTTGAATCCGCGCCATGAGCCCGGGGAACTCCTTCACCGCCTTGCATCGCCTCGTTTTGTGGGGCGCGCTGCTGTTCGCGGGCGGAGTGCAGGCCGGTGAAGTGCGGACCGTCAGCCTCAGCCAGGGCGCGACCGGCACCCGCGCCGAGATCGAGCTGGCCGGCAACGGCCAGTACAAGACCCTCAGCCTGAAAGGCCCGGACCGCCTGGTGGTGGACCTGCCGGCCTCGCACGCGCGCGCCGGCCTGCGCCTGCCGGCCGCCGCCGGCATCGTCAAGTCCGTGCGCACGGGACAGCCCACTCCGGACACCTTGCGCATCGTCTTCGACCTGGCCACGCCGGTGGCGGCGTTGTCGCCGCGCATGGAGCAGGCCGAAGGCGTCTCGCGGCTGGTGATCGAATGGCCGGGCGACGCGCCCGCCGCCGCCGCCGCATCCACGCCTGTCCGCACCGCAGCAGCGCAGGTGGCAACCACGACCACGACCACGCAGCCCGCACCGGATCCGCAGGCCGATGCCGCGCGCGCGACCGCCTTGCTGACCGCGCAGGTCGTGCAGGGCGCCACTGCGCCATCCCCGGCGCCGCCGCCTTCGCAGGCCGCGGCCACGCCCACGCCGCAGGCCATCCTGGAAGGCGCGTCCACGGCGGCCATCGCGCCGGCGCCGGCTTCCACGGCTACACCAGAGCGCCCGGCCTACACCATCGCGACCGGCAAGCCGACGCCGATGCCCGGCCGCACGGCGGAAACCGCACCGCCGGCGACCGCCGCGCCGGCCGGCACCGCGGCCACGGACGAAGCATCGCCGCCTTCCGGTGCCATCGCCATGCGCGCCGGCATGCGCCCGCTGGTGGTCGCCATCGATGCCGGCCATGGCGGCCAGGATTCGGGCGCGGTCGGCCAGGGCGGCACCTACGAGAAGAACGTGGTGCTGGCCATCGCGCGCGAGCTGGCGCGCCAGGTCAACGCCACGCCGGGCATGAAGGCCTACCTGACGCGCGACAGCGACGTGTTCATCCCGCTGCCGTACCGCGCCCAGCGCGCACGTACGGCGAAGGCGGACATTTTCGTCTCCATCCACGCCGACGCGGCGGAGAACCGCAGCGCGCGCGGCTCGTCGGTCTACGTGCTGTCGCTGAAAGGCGCGTCCTCGCAGCGCGCGCGCTGGCTGGCCGACAAGGAGAACGCCTCGGACCTGATCGGCGGCGTGACCATCGGCAAGGACACGCTGTCCAACGTGCTGCTGGATCTGGCCCAGAGCGGCCACATGCGCGCGTCCGAGGACGCCGCCCAGCACGTCCTGTCCGGGCTCAAGCGCATCGGCAACAACCACAAGCCCAACATCGAGCGCGCCAACTTCGCCGTGCTGCGGACCTCGGACATGCCGGCGATGCTGGTGGAGACCGCTTTCATCTCCAACCCGGACGAGGAAAAGCGGCTGAAGGACCCGGCCTACCAGCGCCAGATCGCCGCGGCCGTCCTCGACGGCGTGCAGACCTACTTCACCCGCCAGCCGCCGCCGGGCACCCTGTTCGCCGCCCGCGCGCAGGCCGAGATGGAGCGCGCCACCGCCGGCGCCGGCGTGGCCGGGTCGCCCTGACCCCGCGCCGGCCCGTCGGCTATCATCACGGCTGATTCCCACGACGGCGCCGACGGCGTCGCCCGCACGTGCCGATCCGCCCACTCACTTCTCTCACTTCGACCGCCGCCTGCGTAGACGACACGTCCGCGCGTCCGCGTAGCGGCCTGTCGCCGCTGCACGCATGCCTTGGCGCCCACGGCGGAATGCGGCCGGCAGGGCCGCTTGCCGGCGCGCGCCCGGCCGCCGGGTCCGCGGAGCAGGGGGAAGCGCGATGAGCATCCGCCAGCTTCCCGACACCCTCGTCAACCAGATCGCCGCCGGCGAAGTGGTCGAGCGCCCCGCGTCCGTGGTCAAGGAACTGGTGGAGAACGCGCTCGACGCCGGCGCGCGCCGCATCGACATCGACCTGGAGGAAGGCGGCGTCCGCCTGATCCGCATCCGCGACGACGGCGCCGGCATCGCGCCGAACGAGCTGCCGCTGGCGGTGTCGCGCCACGCCACCAGCAAGATCGCTTCGCTGGACGATCTGGAAGCGGTGGCCACGCTGGGCTTCCGCGGCGAAGCGCTGCCGTCCATCGCCTCGGTCAGCCGTTTCGCCATGACCACCCGCCGCGCGCAGGACGAGCACGGCGCCTCGCTGGCGGTGGAGGGCGGCAAGGTCGGCACGGTGACGCCCAAGCCGCACGGCGTGGGCACCACGGTGGAAGTGCGCGAGCTGTTCTACAACGTACCGGCGCGGCGCAAGTTCCTGCGCGCCGAGCGCACCGAGCTGGGCCACATCGAGGAATGGCTGCGCTCGCTGGCGCTGGCGCGCCCGGACATCGAGCTGCGCGTGTCGCACAACGGCCGGCCGTCGCGCCGCTACAAGCCGGACGAACTGGAATCGCTGGCGCGCCTCAACGAAACGCTGGGCGAGGACTTCGCGCGCAACGCGCTGCGCGTGGACCACGCCGCCGCCGGCCTGCGCCTGCACGGCTGGATCGCGCAGCCGGCGTATTCGCGTGCCAGCGCCGACCAGCAGTACGTCTACGTCAACGGCCGCTCGGTGCGCGACCGCAACATCGCGCACGCGGTGAAGATGGCCTACCAGGACGTGCTGTTCCACGGCCGCCAGCCGGCCTACGTGCTGTTCCTGGAACTCGATCCCACGCGGGTGGACGTCAACGTGCACCCGGCCAAGCACGAGGTGCGCTTCCGCGACACCCGGCTGGTGCACGACTTCGTCTACCGCACCCTGCACGAAGCGCTGGCCGAAACCCGCGCCGGCCGTCCCGCCGACGCCGCAGGAGGGGCTTCAGCCCCGACCTGGACGCCAAGCGCGCCGGGAAATCCGGTCGGGGCTGAAGCCCCTCCTGCAGCGTGGCGCAATACGCAAACGGCCCTGGGCCTGAGCGTGGCCGATGCACCGGCCGCGTATGCCGCTCTGTACGGTCTGCAGGACGTCACGCCGCAGGCCGCACCCGCGGGCGGTTACGCGATGCCCGCGACGGCACCGGCGATGCCGGCCGATGATCCGAGCGGCATCCCGCCGCTGGGCTTCGCCGTCGCGCAACTGCACGGCATCTACATCCTGGCCGAGAACGCCGACGGCCTGATCGTGGTGGACATGCACGCCGCGCACGAGCGCATCGGCTACGAGAAGCTGAAGGCCGCGCACGACGGCATCGGCCTGCGCGCGCAGCCGTTGCTGGTGCCGCTGGCCATGGCGGTGTCCGAGCGCGAGGCCGAGGCGGCCGAGCGCGAAGCCGACACGCTGGCCGCGCTGGGCTTCGACGTCACCCGCAGCGGGCCGCAGTCGTTGTACGTGCGCAGCGTGCCCGCGCTGCTGTCCGGCGCCGAGCCGGAAGCCCTGCTGCGCGACGTGCTGGCGGACCTGCGCGAGCACGGGCAGACGCGGCGCGTGGCGGCCGCGCGCGACGAACTGCTGGCGACGATGGCCTGCCACGGCGCGGTGCGCGCCAACCGGCGCCTGACGATTCCCGAGATGAACGCCCTGCTGCGCGAGATGGAGATCACCGAGCGTTCCGGGCAGTGCAACCACGGGCGCCCGACCTGGGCGCGCTTTTCCTTGAACGAGATCGATCGCTGGTTCCTGCGAGGACGCTGACATGGGGATGAAGGCCGCGAAGTGGGGGATGGCCATGCTGGTGGCCATGCTGGCCGGCTGCGGAGGCGACGCGCCTTCCGCCGCAGGCGCCAAGGCGTCCGATCCGCGCTTCCTCGCCGACAACGCGGCCTGGAAGGTCGAGCGCAGCAACACCCTGCTGGCGCCCGACGGCTGGACCAGCCTGGTGGGCCTGCACTGGATCGAACTGAAATCGCACTTCGTCGGCAGCAGCCCGGGCAGCGGCATCCGGCTGGCGGTGGGACCGGCCAGGATGGGCATGGTCTCGCAGCAGGACGGGCGGATCCTGTTCACGCCCGAGCCCGGCGTGGCGCTGACGTTCAACGGCGCCCCGCTGAAGGGGCGCGTGGAGATTCCCAGCGACCGCGACGCCCAGCCGGGCGTCGTCGGCTTCGACGACGGCAAGGGATTGCTGACGGTGATCGAGCGTGGCGGGCGGCATGCGCTGAGGGTCAAGCACGCCGACGCCGAATCGCGCACCGGCTTCGTCGGCCTGGACTACTGGCCGGCGCAGGAAGACTGGCGCATCGAAGGGCGCTTCGTGCCGCATCCGCCGGGCAAGACCCTGACCATCGTCGACGTGATCGGCGTGGCGAACGCATCGCCCAACCCGGGCGCGGTGGAGTTCGAACGCGACGGCAAGACGTTCCGCCTGGAAGCGCTGGGCGAACCCGGCGGGCCGCTGTTCTTCGTGTTGGCCGACCGCACCAGCGGCCACGGCAGCTATCCGGCGGGCCGCTTCCTCGACGCCGAGGCGCCGGTAGGCGGTAAGGTGGTGCTGGACTTCAACCGCGCCTACAACCCGCCGTGCGCGTTCACGCCCTATGCGACCTGTCCGCTGCCGCCGGCCGAGAACCGGCTGGACCTGGCGGTGGAAGCAGGCGAGAAGGCCTACGCCAAACCCATCAAGATCCTCTGACCCACACCACCACGGAGCGGCACCATGGCCCTGCGCACCTTCCTCAAGCCCTTGCTGCTGGCCGCCACGCTGGCCACCGCCGGCAACGCCCTGGCCGACGCGCCGGCCGGCGCGCCGCCGGTGCCGCTGCTGTGGAAGGTGTCCGATGCCGACAACGCGGTATATCTGCTGGGCTCGTTCCACCTGCTCAAGCCCAGCGACTATCCGCTCTCGCAGGATGCCGAGGCGGCGTTCGCCGACGCCAAGGCGGTCGTGTTCGAAGTCGATCCGGCCGACCTGACCTCGCCGGAGACCCTGGCCAAGTTCCAGCGGGCCGCCGGTTACCAGGACGGCAAGACGCTGAGCCAGGTGCTGCCGGCCGACGTGAAGCAGAAGCTGGAGCAGGTGCTGGCGGTCTCGGGTGGGTCGCTCGCCCAGGTCGAGGGCAGCGAGCCCTGGGCCATCACGATGGGCATGATGATCGGCATGGCGCAGGCGGCGGGCTTCCGGCAGGAGCAGGGCATGGACATGCATTTCATCCGTCGCGCCGCCGAGGCCGGCAAGCCGGTGTCCGGCCTGGAGACCATCGACGACCAGATCGCCGCGCTGGACGGAGCGCCGCACGACGAGCAGGCGTACAGCCTGGGCGAACTGCTGAAGAACCCGCAGGAGTCCGTCACCGAACTGCTGAAGCTGCACACGATGTGGCGCGCCGGCGACGCGGGCGGCCTGGACGGCGAGTTCCGCCACAAGATGAAGGCCGAGATACCGGTCAGCTACCGCCTCGTCAACACCGAGCGCAACGAGGCCTGGGTGCCGCGGATCGCGCAGCGGCTGGAACAGCCGGGCGGCGACAACACCCTGTTCGTGGTCGGCGCTCTGCACCTGCTCGGCGAGGACGGCGTGGTGGAGAAGCTGCGCGCGCGCGGCTATGCGGTGGAGCGGATCTGTTCGGCCTGCGCCAAGGGCGGCGAATGATCCGCCGCGGTGCGGTGCGGCCGCCGGCCTAGACGGCCGCCGGCTCCATCACGATGCAGTCCACCGGGCAGGCCGGCACGCACAGTTCGCAGCCGGTGCACAGCGGGTCGATGACCACGTGCATGCGCTTGGCCGCGCCGATGATCGCGTCAACCGGGCATGCCTGGATGCACTTGGTGCAGCCGATGCAGTCGGCTTCTACCACCACCGCCACGGCGGCCGGCTTGTGCAGGCCGCGCGCGCGGTCGTAGGGCAGCGGCGCCACGCCCAGCAACCGCGCCAGCGCGCGCGCGCCCTCGTCGCCGCCCGGCGGGCAATGGTCCACTCCGGCTTCGCCGTGCGCCATGGCCTCGGCATACGGACGGCAGCCGTCATAGCCGCACTGGCCGCACTGGGTCTGCGGAAGCAGGCGATCCAGGCGTTCGGCCAGGTCGTGCGGGGCGTTCGTCATCGGATCGAGGCGCCGGCCCATCGCCCACCCCGGCTCGCCGCCGTCAACGCACCGGCATGCCGGGCTGCGCGCCAGCATCGGCGTCCAGCAGCGCCAGCGCACCGCCGTCGAAGCCGGCCGACAGGATCATGCCCTCGCTGACGCCGAAGCGCATCTTGCGCGGTGCCAGGTTGGCGATGAACACCACGCTGCGCCCCACCAGCTTTTCCGGCTCGCCGTAGCTGGCGCGGATGCCGGAGAATATCTGGCGCTGGCCCAGCTCGCCCGCGTCCAGCAGGAAGCGCAGCAGCTTGTCCGAGCCGTCCACGAAGCCGCACTCCAGCACCTTGCCGATGCGCAGGTCGAGCCTGGCGAAGTCGTCGATGCCGATGTATTCGCTCTGCGCGGCGGCGGCTTCCTTCGCGGGGGCGGCTTTTGCAGGAGCTGCGTCTGCCGTGGCGCTCGTGCCTGCGGGCTTCCCGGTCGCGGCTGAAGCCGCTCCTGCAGGAGCAGTATTGGCTTGCAGGGTGTCCTTGGAGGCTTCGGTCATGGCGTCGATCAGTTTCGGGTCGATACGGGTGAACAGTGGTGCATACGGCTGGATGGTGTGCGCCAGCAGCGGCGCGGCCACGTCGCTCCAGTCCGTCACCGGCGCGCCGAGGAAGGCTTCGGCCTCGGCCGCCGTGCGCGGCAGCACCGGCTTGAGCGCGGCGGCGAGGATGCGGAACAGGTTCAGCCCCTGCGTGCACACCGCCTGCAGTTCGGCGTCGGCGCCTTCCTGCTTGGCGATCACCCAGGGCTTGGTTTCGTCGATGTACTTGTTCGCATCGTCGGCCAGCGCCATGGTCAGGCGCAGCGCGGTGGCGGGTTCGTTGCGCTCGTAGGCGTCGGCGATGGGGCCCAGCGCGTCGACGAAGCGGCGGTACATGGCCGGGTCGGGCAGGGCGTCGGCCAGTTTGCCGCCGAAGCGCTTGTCGATGAAGCCGGCGCAGCGGCTGGCCAGGTTGACGAACTTGCCCACCAGGTCCGCGTTCACGCGCGCGATGAAATCGCCCAGGTTCAGGTCCAGGTCGTCCACGCCGCCGGAGGACTTGGCCGCGTAGTAGTAGCGCAGCGCCTCCGGCTCCAGGCCCACGTCCAGGTAGGTGCGCGCCATGATGAAGGTGCCGCGCGACTTGGACATCTTGGCGCCGTCCACGGTCAGGTAGCCGTTGACGTGCAAGCGCGTGGGCGCGCGCTGGCCGGTGCCGTGCAGCACCGCCGGCCAGAACAGGCCGTGGAAGTTGACGATGTCCTTGCCGATGAAGTGGTGCAGTTCGGTGTCGGTGCCGGCCTGCAGGTGCGGCCAGAAATCCAGTCCGCGCGAGGCGCACAGGTTCCTGAAGCTGCTCAGGTAGCCGATCGGCGCGTCCAGCCACACGTAGAAGTACTTGCCCGGCGCGCCGGGGATCTCGAAGCCGAAGTAGGGCGCGTCGCGCGAGATGTCCCAGGCGCGCAGGCCACCTTCGGCGTCCAGCCATTCCTTCAGCTTGGCCTTGACCCCGGGCACGGCCACGTCGCCGGCCAGCCATTCGCGCAGGAAGGCGTCGAAGCGGCCCACCTCGAAGAAGTAGTGCTCCGAATCGCGGATCTCCGGCGTGGCGCCGGACAGCACGGACTTGGGTTCCTTCAGGTCGGTCGGCGCGTAGGTGGCGCCGCAGACTTCGCAGTTGTCGCCGTACTGGTCGGTCGCGCCGCAGTTGGGGCAGATGCCCTTGATGTAGCGGTCGGGCAGGAACATGCCCTTGGCCGGATCGTAGAACTGCGCCACGTTGCGGCAGGCGATGTGGCCGCCGGCTTCCAGCCGCTGGTAGAACAGCCCGGTCAGCTCGCGGTTGGCGGCCGAGTGGGTGGAGTCGTAGTGGTCGAAGGCCACGCCGAAGGCGGCGAAGTCGCGCTCGTGCCCGGCCTGGATGGCGGCGATGAAGGCTTCCGGAGTGACGCCGGCCTTCTCGGCCGCCAGCATGATCGGCGTGCCGTGGGTGTCGTCGGCGCAGACGTAGTACACCGTGTCCCCGCGCATGCGCCGCGCGCGCACCCAGATGTCGCCCTGGATGTAGCCCACCAGGTGGCCCAGGTGCAGCGGGCCGTTGGCGTAGGGCAGGGCGTTGGTGACGAGGGCGGTGCGGCTCATGGCGCTGTCGGCGGTGCGGGGGACCGGGGATTATCGCATGGCACGCCGGCCGCTCCGGCCGGAAAGCAACGGGCCCGGCGATGCCGGGCCCGCAGGTGGCGCACGATGGCCGGGGATTACTGGCGGATCCAGGTCTGCGACTTGCAGAAGAACGAGATGCAGCCGGAGACTTCCAGCTTCTTGCCGCCCTCGACCAGTTCCATCTTCGACTTGTAGACCTTGCCCTCGTCCGGCTTGAGGATGGTGCCGCCGGAGTACTGGCCGCCGCCGTCGGCCTTCATGCCGCGGATGATCTCCATGCCGGTGATCGGCTTGTTCTTGCGGTCGTCCTTGCACTTGTCGCAGAGCGGATTGGGCTTGCTCGGATTGATCAGCTCGACGATCCGCCCGTGGATGGTGCCGTCGGCGGCCTGGCTGATCTCGACGAAGGACTTGGGCTTGCCGGTGTCGCGGTCGATGGTCTTCCAGCGGCCGACCACCGGGTCGGCGGCGGCGGCCGGCAGCGACAACAGGGCCATCAACGGAGTGGCCAGGCAGGCCAGCAGGATCTTGCGCATGTTCCCCTCCCAGGGAGTCGTTTCGGTCCCGCCAGCGGCCGCCGGCGGATGCGCCTGTTATACCGCATCCGCTGGCGTATGGAAGGGAGGCTGCAGCCCTATTCAGTCATCCTTCCGCGTGCCGAGCCCGCTTTCGTCGCGCTGAGGCGTCTCGGGTTCCGGGGCGTCCTTGGTTGGAGTCGGCGTAGGAATGCGCGAGGCGGGCGAAGGCAGTGGCTGCTCGACTTGCTCCAGTTCTCCGACGCTGACCTTGCCGATTCTGGGCTTCATCCAGATGCTGTCGTGCCAAGCTTGGTACTGCTTGGGATCCCAATAACGCTCGTCGTAGAACTTGCTGCCGTCGATCTGTTCGAATTCGGTGGGGCCAGGAACATAGATCTTCAGCGAGCCGGCAAAGCCCGTGCGACTGCCTGTCAGCTTCTTGCGCTCGCGCCGCAGCACGGTGGCCAGGCGAGGTTGCGCCGCGGCATCGCCATAGGTCGCATAGATGGTCTCGCCTTCGGAGAGTGCCCGTGTCCGCTCTTCCTCGGACAGAGCCTTCCAATAGCGTTCTCGCAGACCCAAAAATCCCTCATATCCACGCTCGGCAGCCAGATCCATCCAAGCGTATGCCAGGGTGCGATCCTGCTCCGTGCCCTGTCCCGTCCAGTACATTTCGGCGACCATGCCCTGGGATGGCTTGTCTGAATAGAACGCTGCACGCTTGAAGAAGCGCAGCGCGTCGGCCAGGTTGTTCTGGCGATATTCCTCGAGGCCGAGCAGGCGATAACGGATGTCGGGGTGGCTCTCCAGAAAGCCCGAGGCGCGTAGCTGGGGGTCGGTGGCAGGGTCGGGCGGCACGGCCCCGTTCTTGCGCTGCGCATGCGCTGCCGGCTGCACGCAGGCGAGGACCAGCAGCATGAGTGAGGCGTTCCGGATCCTTGAGTACACGCCGATATTCCTTGAGTTCATACGGAGAGGATCGCCATCATGACCAGCACATCCCTGTCAGGGGATGTGCTGGAAGCCATGGTTGTCGGCGACTTAGCGGGCTCCCCCGGCAGCCGCCTTGTTGCCGATATGGCGGTCGAAGAACGAGAGCATCTCGGTGTACAGGCGTTCGTTGTTCTCTTCCTTGTAGAAGCCGTGCGCTTCGCCGGACTGGATGATCATCCCCTCCGGGGCGTTGCCTGCCGCCGTCAGTGCCTTCGCCATCGCCTCGGTATGCTCCGGCGGGCAACGTTCGTCGCGTGCGCCGGCGGCCAGGTAGATCGGCAGCTTGAGCTGATTGGTGTAGGTGATCGGCGACATCGCATCCTGCTCGGCGCGGGTACGCCCGAAGGCGCGCAACAGATAGCGACGGCCGCTTTCGCTGCGGCTGGTGTCGCTCTTGCTCAACTGGATCTGGGCATCGTAGAGACCGACATAGCCGAACGCGCACTTGAACAGTTCGGCGTCCCGCGCGGGCGCCATCAGTGAGGCATAGCCGCCGAAGCTGCCGCCATAGATGCAAACCCGGTTCTTGTCAGCGTACCCTTGGGCGATGACATGGCGGGTTCCATCGATGATGTCGTTCATGATGCCCTGCGCCCACTGCCCGTAGGCCTGGTCCTGGAACTCCTTGCCGAAGCCGCCGGAGCCGCGATAGTTGATCTGCAGCGTTGCATAGCCGCGGCTGGCGAACATCTGCGGTTCCGTGCTGTAGCCCCAGTTGTCGCGCGGGCCCATCGGGCCGCCGTGCACGTTCACGATGAGCGGAAGATTCTTGCCGTCGGAACCGTTGGGGATGGTCAGGTAGCCGTGGATCTTGCGGCCGTCGCGCGCGGTGAACGAGATCGACTGCATCGTGCCCATTTTCTTGGCATCGATCCAAGGACGGCTCTTCATCAGGAAGCGAGCCTTGTTGGTCTTGCGATCGTAGAGATAGAGCTCGCCCGGATTGCGGTCGCTGTAGGTGCTGACCACGATCAACTGGCCATCACGCGTGGCGCTGCTGAAGTCGACGAACTGTCCCGGGAAGGCATCCGCCAGCGAAGCATAGAGCTGTGCATCGGCATGTGCGGATTCGACCAGCGTGACCTCGGGTTCGCCGGCCTCCGTGACGACGCCCAGGATCCGTTCCGAGCCGTCCACCGACTGGACGTAGCTGGAGACGTCGGACACGGGATCCTTGAACAGTTGCTTGAACTCGCCGGTTCGTGCGTCGAGGGTTCCGAATGCGGCAGGCGCCTTGCCGTCGTCGCGCAGGGCATAGATGTCGCCATTCGTTGCGGAGCCCAGCACGCGCAGGCGTGCGCCGTCGTTCTTGGAGGAACTGATCTGGCTCCACTTGCCGTCTGCGCCGCGGGCGTAGACTTCGTTATGCATGTCGTAGCCGGCTTCGTCGTCCTTGTCGCTGTAGCAAACAGCGAAAGCGGGTTGCTTCTCATGGTTGAGCACCATGGAGCAATTCTCCTTCGGTGCGCGGCCCAACGATTTGCGTCTTCCGCTGACGGTGTCCACCATCACCACCTCTGCGCCGACGCCGGTGTTCGACCGCTCGTAGCGGGCGGTCATCATCACGTTGACGTCGTCGTCCGGAAGCGAATCCAGCAGCGAGAAGGACTGCCCGTCGGCTTGCTTGGAGCGCTGGGTGACGTTCTGCGTGCCGTATTCGATCAGTGTGCGTGGTTGCGAGCCGTCGGCGTTCACCGCAAACCACTCGCCAGTACCGACGGGGCGTTCGAAGGAGCCGATCTTTCGTACGGCGTTGAACATCAGCCGGTCGGGACTGGTCCAGTAGAAGGCGCCGACGCTTTTCTTTTCCGGCAACTGATTGACCTTGACGATTTGCAGGTCATTGGTGCGGAGGACGGTGAGCACGTCCTGTTCGCCACGGTCGACGCGCATGGCCAAGTACTTGCCATCCGGCGATATGCGTGCGCTGCTATAGGTAGGGTGTTTAACGAAATCGGCGATGGATTGTGCATAGGCCCCGGTAGCTGGTAGGGCGCAGGCGATGGCCATCAGCCATGACGTAGCGATCGCGGTCGGTTTCATCTGTGTCTTCCCCTATATGGCCCTTTGTTGAGGGCGATGTCCTTGGAGTTCTGCGCGCGGTGCGCAGAGCGTTGACTGGCGGCCCGGCCGGGCTGCTTCCGTTGTCCTGCCTGTAATATTCCTGACGGCAGCGGACGGCTTGGCACGTGGACCCGGATATCGAGTCTGCCGGGAAAGGCCGGGAAAAAAAAGCCCGACTTGCGTCGGGCTTTTTTCGAGGCCGGATGGACCTCAGAAGGTGTAACGGATGTCGGCATACACCTGGCGGCCGATCACGTCGTGCGAGCGCCACGTGTAAGGCCAACTGGTGTAGGTGTCATCGTTGGGTTGCCGGTTGTTGAGAAGGTTGACCACGGAGAAGCCCAGCGTCAGCTTGTCGGTGACCTTCTTCTGCACGTCCAGGTTGTAGCGGATGTACGGCGCGATGCGGTCGGTTTCGCCCCAGTTCGGCAGCGAGCCCATACGGGTGGCATAGGTCGTGATGAACCAGTCGTCGTTCGTCCAGCTCATGCGTACATTGGCGCGGCTACGGTAGTTGAAGTACTGCATGTGGTCGCGGATGTTCAGGACATCGTCACCCGCGAAACGCACCAGATCCAGTTTCAGCACGTGGGTATAGCCGACCTCGAAGCCGAACGTGCCCAGACGATCGGTATCCAGCGAGTACTTCCAGTTCGCGTCGATACCTTGCGTCTCCAGGCTGGCCTGGTTGATGGGGTACGAGCTGTACTGGGAAACCTGGCCGTTGGACAGTTCGCCGCCGGCGCGCGTGACCTGTGCCAGGAACGCCTGGCACGAAGGCGACGTGCTGTCGACCGGGTTGCCGTTGATGTCAGCGCCCAGGCGGCAGTCGGCGTACTGGCGCATCAGGAAGTCGCTGTCCAACTCGGCGACCTGGTTTTCCAGCTTCATGTTGTAGTAGTCGACGGTCAACGACATGCGGTCGAGGATGTCCCACACGAGGCCGGCGGTCCACGACTTGCTGGTTTCTTCCTTCAGATCAGTGCGGCCCTGGTAGGTACGGAAGACCTGATAGTAGTAGCTGCTGTTGTTTTCGCAGCTGGGCGAAGTCGGATTGATGCCGTTGATCCGGCACAGGTAGGCGTCGGTGATGTAGGTGTAGGCACCCGAGTAGCCAGCGAACACGTAGTGCATGTCCGGAGCCCGGAAGCTGGTGGCGTAGCTGCCGCGCAGCAGCAGCGAATCCACCGGACGGTATTCCAGGCCGGCCGACCAGGTGAAGGCGCCGTCGACATTGGTCACGTCGTCGTACTTGTCATAGCGACCCGCCAGTTGGGCCTTCAGCGAATCGAAGATCGGCACGCTGAACTCCACGCCCAAAGCGTAGCGGTCGCGCTCGCCGCCGCCGCCGGTGCTGGTCAGGTTGTAGATCTTGTCAGCACCGGTGTAGTCCGGACGGGTGCGCGGGTCGGGCGTCAGGGTGTATTCCTGATGGCCGGCCTCGACCACCAGCGCCGCGCCCAGCGGGCCGGCCGGCATGTCGAACAGGTCGCCGCTCAGCGAGAACGAACCCGTGGTGTTCTCGGATTCGCCGGTGCTGCGCACGGTGGTGGACAGCGACCGGTAGACGTCCGGTGTCATCGGGCCGAACAGGCGGTTGAGGTAGGTGACGTTGTAGCCATCGAAGCGCGGATACACGCTGACCGTGCCGGTCTGCGGGCCCAGGAAATACTCGTTGACCTTGTTCTGCAGGAAGCGGGGGCGGACCGATTCGAACTCGAAGCGCGAATAGGACAGGCCGAAATCCCAATCGAAACGATTGTCGAAGATGCTGCCGCGGACGCCGCCGAAGAAGTTGTACGACTTCTCGTTGTACTCGGTCTTCTGTGCACCGCCGATCTCTTCGGGCGTGATGATGCGCTGGGCCTGGATGTAGCCGTAGGCGGGCGTGTAGACGTAGCCGGGAGTCTGCCAGAACTGGGTCGCGCTGACGCCGGTGTTGTGGGATTCCGTGCCCAGGAACTGGCCGTACAGCTGCACGCCGCCGTCGAAGTCGTAAGTACCCGAGACGTACGCGGACGTCTTGTCGTAGCTGTTCTGCAGTGCGGCTGTCGCCGGATAGCCGAAGTAACCGCAGCGATTCGGTGTCGTGTTGGAAACCGCAGCCGAGGAGTTGTACGGCTCGAACTCGGAAGAGGTGCGCGAGCAGGCGTAGCGCAGCGCGTCGGTCGACGTCGACAGGGTGCCCTGTGGGGTCAGCCAGTTATAGGCTGCGCCGGTATTGCGATACAGGTAGACGCCGGACGTGGCGGTCGCGAATTCCTGACGGCCCTTGAACGCCGGGTTGTCGTAATAGGAATCGCGGTCCTCGCGCTGCGAGCCGAGAATGCCTTCGCGGTTCAGGTATTCCAGCGAGTAGGTCAGGCTCCACTTGTCGCCGGTCTTGCCGCCGGTCCATTGCACAAGGCCGGTGTCGCCGCCGCCCATGGTGGTGGTGCCGCCACGAAGACGGATGCTGTCGCCTTCGTAATTGTCCTTGGTGATGATGTTGAGCACGCCGGCCACGGCGTCGGAGCCATAGATCGACGAGGCGCCGCCGGTCAGCACTTCAATGCGCGAAACCGCGGCGGCAGGAATCGAGCCCAGACTGACGGCGTTGGACTGACTGTTGTAGGGGACCGGGTAGTCCGCCATACGCTTGCCGTTGATCAGGATCAGCGTATAGCCGGGGCCGAGGCCGCGGAGATTGATGAATTGGGCGTTCGGAGTGAAGCCGCTCTGCGTCATTTCGTTCTGGACGCTGCCAGTGAACTGATTGAGCGTGTTCAGAGCTTCGTAAACGGTGCTGAAGCCTTCCTTCTCGATTTCCTCGGCGGTCAGCACGACCACAGGAGCGGGACCTTCGACCTCGGCCTTCTTGATACGGGAGCCAGTCACGGTGACCTTGTCCAGCGTGGAAGTCGCCCGCGAGGATTGTTGCGTCGTGGTATCGGCTTCCTGCGCGAACGCGGTACCCGCGAACGGCACGACCATTGCGGCGATCAACGCCGCGCTCAGGCGGCTGCGCTTGGGCGCATTCGTGTTGCGTACTGACATGTGGTGAATCCCCTAAACTGTCAATGGATGCGGCCCCCGGTGGCCCGATCCCTCGGTCCAGCCGCACGTAAACGTCCTCGTGACTTGACGTTAACATGCGATTAACGCCGTTGCCCATAGCACATGAAAATGTTACAGGCGTTACTGTCAAAAGTGTGAACTGATTCACAAAATTCGGTCGAATAGGCGTGGAAATGCAATCGCTGTCGCAAATCGAGCTCCCCGGGGTGCCCGGGAACCTGAACAGGGGTCTTCGCTGGGAGGCTGTCGAGGGGCCGAACGGAACAAACGTTACGCTTCATGCGGGTTTTCCGGTCGCGGGGCTGGCCGGGACCGTGGAGCCGCTGGTCGCCGCCAAGGTGGCGGAGGAGGGGGGCAGGCTGGCTTCGTTCTCGATCCGTGCGCGGATCGCGGCGCATGCCGTCCAGGGCGCACTCTCGCCGCACCCGCGGGTCCGCAACGTCATCGCCGTCGGCTCGGGCAAGGGCGGCGTGGGGAAATCGACCACGGCGGTGAACCTGGCCCTGGCCCTGGCCGCCGAAGGCGCGCGGGTGGGCCTGCTCGACGCCGCCGTGTACGGCCCCAGCGTGCCGGCCATGCTGGGCCTGTCGGGCCGGCCGGAGAGCCCGGACAACAAGTCGATCGAGCCGATGCGCGCGTTCGGGGTGGAGGCCATGTCCATCGGCCTGCTGGTGGACCAGGACACGCCGATGATCTGGCGCGGACCGATGGCTACCTCGGCGCTGACCCAGTTGTTCAATGACACCCTGTGGGGCGACCTGGACTATCTGGTGGTGGACCTGCCGCCGGGCACCGGCGACATCCAGTTGACGCTGGCGCAGAAGATCCCGGTGGCCGGGGCGATCATCGTCACCACGCCGCAGGACATCGCCACGCTGGACGCGAAGAAGGCGCTGAAGATGTTCGAGAAGGTCGAGGTGCCGGTGCTGGGCATCGTCGAGAACATGGCCGTGCACACCTGTTCCAACTGCGGCCACGTCGAGCACCTGTTCGGCCAGGGTGGCGGCGAGCGCATGGCGGCCCAGTACGGCGTGCCGCTGCTGGGCTCGCTGCCGCTGGACATCGCCATCCGCGAGCAGGGCGACGCCGGCCGGCCGGTGGTGGTGGCCGCGCCGGAATCGGCCGTGGCGCAGGCCTACCGGCGGACCGCGCGGGTGATGGCGGCCACGCTGGCGCAACGGCCGCGGGCGGCGTTGCCCATCGCCGCGTCGCTGGTCTAGCCGGCAGACGGCGGGTCGGGGCCCGCCCTACAATGCGACGATCCGCCGGCCATTCCCGGCCGTTTCCGTTTTCACGACGACAGGACTTGCATGAGCATCAAGAGCGACCGCTGGATCCGCCGCATGGCCGAGCAGCAGGGCATGATCGAACCGTTCGAGCCCGGCCAGGTGAAGCAAGCCAACGGCGAGCGCATCGTCAGCTACGGCACCTCCAGCTACGGCTACGACGTGCGCTGCTCGCGCGAATTCAAGGTGTTCACCAACATCAACTCGACCATCGTCGATCCCAAGCGCTTCGACCCCAAGAGCTTCGTCGATGTGGTGGCGGACGAATGCATCATCCCGCCCAACAGCTTTGCGCTGGCGCGCACGGTGGAGTTCTTCCGCATCCCGCGCGACACGCTGGTGGTGTGCCTGGGCAAGAGCACCTATGCGCGCTGCGGCATCATCGTCAACGTCACCCCGCTGGAGCCGGAGTGGGAGGGCCATGTGACCCTGGAATTCAGCAACACCACGCCGCTGCCGGCGCGCATCTACGCCAACGAGGGCGTCGCGCAGATGCTGTTCTTCCAGTCCGATGCCGACGATGTATGCGAGACCAGCTACAAGGACCGCGGCGGCAAGTACCAGGGCCAGACCGGCGTGACCCTGCCGCGGACCTGAGCACGCACCTCCGGGCGCCGCACGGTTCGCGGCGCGGTTCTGTTGCCGGGCGGGCCATCGTGGTAGTCGCGCACTTCCGGGGCCGGTCGTCCGCCGCCGGTCCGTGAGCCGGCGCATTCGGGCGAAGAGAAGAACAGAGCCGCGGCTTCAGCGCCGCGGATAGCGCCCGATCGCCGCCGCGCGCATGCGGCAGGTGAACCAGGCATGCGCACTCAGGCCAGGCGCTGCCGCCACGCCTCCACCTGCACCGCCAGCGCGTCGGCCGAATGCCGGACGGCGCTGCCGCTGTCCCAGACCGGCCCCGGCCAGGCGGCATCGCCTTCGTGGCGGCCCACCAGGTGGATGTGCAACTGGCGCACGATGTTGCCCAGTGCGCCGATGTTGAGTTTCTGCACGCCCGCCTGCGCGCGGACGAGCTGGCCGGCCCGGTTGATCTCGGCCAGCAGCAGGCGCTGCTGGCTGCCGTCCAGTTCCAGCCATTCGCTCGCGCCGGCCACGCGCGGCACCAGCACCAGCCAGGAGAAGCGGGTGTCGTCCATCAGGCGGACCTGCGACAGCGGGCCGTCGGCGACGAAGGCGGTGTCGGCGGCCAGGCGCGGGTCGAGCGCGAAACCGTTCATGCCAGTTCCCTGGCGAAGAAGGCCAGTGTACGCTCCCAGGCCAGCGCGGCGCTGGGCGCGTGGTAGGCCGAAGCGTCCACGTCGCGGTTGAAGGCATGGCCGGCCGGATAGGCATGCACGGCCATCGCCGGCAGCTTCTCGCGGTGCAGCCGCACCACGTCCGGCGGGATCGAAGGGTCGTCTTCGCCGAAGTGGAAGATGACCGGCGCCGCCAGCGGCTCGTCCAGGAACGGCACATTGCGGGCGCCGTAATAGCTGGCGGCGGGCAGTCCCAGCCGCTGCGCCGCGAGCAGGGCGACCGTGCCGCCCCAGCAGTAGCCGACCACGCCGACGCGGGCGACGCCGTGATCGGCCTGCAACCGCGCGGCCGCGGCGCGGGCGATGTCCACCGCCGCATCCAGCCCCAGGCGCCCGACCAGGTCGCGGCCGTGGGCGAAATCGCCGGGGTCGTACGCCAGTTCCACGCCGCGCTCGACCGGATCGAAGAAGGCCGGCGCCAGCACCGCGTAGCCTTGGCCCGCATAGCGTTCGGCGACGTCGCGGATGTGCGCGTTCACGCCGAAGATCTCCTGCACCACCACCAGCCCTGCGCGCGGACGGCCGTCCGGCAGCGCCTGCCAGGCCGCGACCGGCCCGTGCGGCGTGTCCAGCGTGATCCATTGGCCCATGGCGGCCTCCCGTGTCCTCGAAGGCCGCCATTGTCGCCGCTGGCCGTCGCCGGCGCGACGGACCGGAGCGCCGGCGCGGGGCCGGTATAATCCGCCGCTTCCCCAGGCAGTGCCCAGGCCGTTTCCTCCATGTCCCTGCAGAACCCCAAGGTGGGCTTCGTCAGCCTCGGCTGCCCGAAGGCCCTGGTCGATTCCGAACGCATCCTTACCCAGCTCCGCGTGGAGGGATACGACATCGTGCCGACCTACGACGCGGCGGACGTGGTGGTGGTGAACACCTGCGGCTTCATCGATTCCGCCGTGGCCGAGTCGCTGGACGCCATCGGCGAGGCGATGAACGAGAACGGCAAGGTCATCGTCACCGGCTGCCTGGGCAAGCGCCCCGAGCAGATCCGCGAGCAGTATCCCGACGTGCTGGCGATCAGTGGCCCGCAGGACTACCAGAGCGTGATGGAAGCGCTGCACGCGGCGCTGCCGCCGAAGCACGATCCGTTCGTCGATCTCGTGCCGGACTACGGCATCAAGCTGACCCCACGCCACTACGCCTATCTCAAGATTTCCGAGGGCTGCAATCACCGCTGCAGCTTCTGCATCATCCCCTCGATGCGCGGCGACTTGGTTTCGCGCCCGGTCGACGACGTGCTGCGCGAAGCCGAGCGCCTGGTGCGCGGTGGGGTGAAGGAACTGCTGGTGGTGTCGCAGGACACCTCCGCCTACGGCGTGGATGTGAAGTACGCCGAGCGCGACTGGCGCGGCAAGGCGTACCAGACCCGCATGAAGGCGCTGTGCGAAGGGCTGGGCGAACTGGATGCCTGGGTGCGCCTGCACTACGTTTATCCGTATCCGCACGTCGACGACGTGGTGCCGCTGATGGCCGAAGGCAGGGTGCTGCCGTACCTGGACATCCCGTTCCAGCACGCCAGCCCGCGCATCCTCAAGCTGATGAAGCGGCCGGGCGCGGTGGACAAGACGCTGGAGCGGGTGAAGCGCTGGCGTTCGATCTGCCCGGACATCACCCTGCGTTCGACCTTCATCGTCGGTTTTCCTGGCGAGACCGAGCGGGAGTTCGAGGAACTGCTGGAATTCCTGGAGGAAGCGCAACTGGACCGCGTGGGCGCCTTCGCCTATTCGCCGGTCGAGGGCGCGGCGGCGAACCTGCTGCCGGACCCGGTGCCGGAGGAAGTGAAGCAGGAACGCCTGGCGCGGTTCATGGAGAAGCAGGCGGAAATCTCCGCCGCACGCCTGGAAGCGAAGATCGGCACCGTGCAGCAGTGCCTGGTGGACCTGATCGAGGACGGCATCGCCGTCGCCCGCTCCAAGGCCGACGCCCCGGAGATCGACGGCCTGGTGCACATCCAGAACGGCGAGGAAGCCGGCCTGCGCGTGGGCCAGTTCGTCGACGTGGAGATCACCGAGAGCGACGAACACGACCTGTTCGGCGACGCCGTGGTCAAGGCCGGCGCCCTGCCGGTGCTCTGAGCCGACCCTGTCTCTCCTGTAGGAGCGACGTAAGTCGCGACCCCGGCAAAACAAAGCCGTTGGACACGGATCAAGGCGGATGGCGCGGATCAAAGCCGATGCTTTATCCGCGGTCATCCGCCTTGATCCGTGTCTCCGCTTTTGTCGCGGTCACGGTCGGGGCTGAAGCCCCTCCTGCAAGGGCGCGTAGGTGACGTCGAGGATCGCGAAGGCGGTGCGGCCGCCGGGCAGGTCGACCTCGAACTCGTCGTCGATGCGCTTCTTCAGCAGTGCGCGGGCCAGCGGGGAGTCGATGCTGATCCAGCCGCGCGCGGCATCGGTCTCGTCCGGCCCGACGATGCGGTAGCGCGACACCTCGCCGCTGGCGAGGTTCTCCAGTTCGACGCTGGCGCCGAAGAACACGGCCTCCGGGTCGCCCGGCGCGGTGTCCACCACCCGCAGCACTTCCAGCCGCTTGCTGAGGTAGCGCACGCGGCGGTCGATCTCGCCGAGCTGCTTCTTGCGGTAGGTGTACTCGGCGTTCTCCGAGCGGTCGCCTTCGGCCGCCGCGGCGGCCAGTGCCTTGACCACTTCGGGACGCCGCACGCGCCACAGGTCGTCCAGTTCGGCCTTCAGCCGGTCGTGGCCTTCGCGGGTGATCAGGGCGGTGCTTTTTTCGCCCGGAGGGCGCCAGCGGGACATGATGCTATGTGTCGCTCGAATAGGCCGAAATCAACGACTCATCATAGATCATCACCCGGGGCCGCAAGCATGCGGCATTGAAGCGGACGACCATGCATCGGGAGGTGCTGCATTCGAGAAGCACGGCATTGCCGATGAGCCTGCCATGCATCGCCACGACGGGAGGATTCTTTGCGCGGCATTTATGCCCGGCATGCTCGAGCACGTCTTCCGCATTCCTGGCGCCGGCAGCGTAGGCAAGATATGGAATCAGGAAAAGATAGAAGGGCAACACCATGGCAATCAGGGCGAGATAACCCAGCAGTCCCGTTTTCCCTATGCGCCCCGGTGTCTTGTGGTTCAAGTCGAGGGAGAACGCGAACCGATAGAGTCGGACTCTTGCCACTTTCCTTGTCTTCTGCAAGACCGCGGAGAACAGGGGGAAGACCTCGGCGAGGAGAAAGAGAACGATGATGACCGCGACACTGACCAGGATCGCCAGCCCGGCCATGTTCAGGTCGATGCGCTCGGCCAGGCCGTTCACCATGAAAGCGATGAAATAGAAACTCAGGCCGGCGGCGTCGAGCGCCGATATCGAGAACGAGTGGAAGGATATTCCGAGTTTGTTGAGGTAGCCCAAGCGGAAGAGCCAGCCACAGGCGTACAGCAGCGGCGTGACGATCGCCATCGCCGCAAGACACCGCCGCAGCATGGTGCCGTTACCGCTTGCCGCCGAAGATGCTGCCCAGGATGCCGCGCACGATCTGGTTGCCCAGCTTGGTGCCGATGGTGCGGGTGGTCTGCTTGGCCATGGTCTCGATCATGCCCTGGCGGCGCTTGGTGCCGAACACGGCGTCCTTGACCGCCTGGCCGAAGCCGCCGGCGTCGGGATCGTCGCGTTCCTGCCGGGCGGGCGGGGCCTTGGCCGTCTCCAACGTGGTTTCCGCGCGCTTGGCCAGCATTTCCGCGGCGGATTCGCGGTCGATGCGGGTGTCGTAGCGGGTGCCGACCGGGCTGCCGGCGCGGACCTGACTGCGTTCGGCATCGCTGATGGCGCCCATCCGGCAGCGCGGCGGCGAGACGAGCGTCTGCTGCACCGGCGAGGGGATGCCCTTGTCCTGCAAGGTGGAGACCAGCGCTTCGCCGGTGCCCAGGGTGGAGATGGCCTGCGCCACGTCCAGCTTCGGGTTCGGCACGAAGGTCTGCGCGGCGGTCTTCACCGCCTTCTGGTCGCGCGGGGTGAAGGCGCGCAGCGCGTGCTGCACGCGGTTGCCCAACTGGCCCAGCACGTTGGCCGGCACGTCGTCGGGGAACTGCGAGCAGAAGTACACGCCCACGCCCTTGGAGCGGATCAGCCGCACCACCTGCTCGATGCGCTGCTGCAAGGCCGGCGGCGCGTCGTTGAACAGCAGGTGCGCCTCGTCGAACACGAACACCAGCTTGGGCTTGTCCAGGTCGCCGACTTCCGGCAGCGTCTCGAACAGCTCCGACAGCAGCCACAGCAGGAAGCTGGAATACAGGCGCGGCTTGAGGATCAACTGGTCGGCGGCCAGGATGCCGATCACGCCGCGGCCGTCGTGGTTGATGCGCATGATGTCGGCCAGCTCCAGCGCCGGCTCGCCGAAGAACATCTCCCCGCCTTCCTGCTCCAGCCGCAGCAGCGCGCGCTGGATGGCGCCGATGGACTGGGTGCTGACCAGGCCGTAGCTGGTGGAGATGTCCTTGCGCTCGTCGGCGACCAGGCCCAGCAGGGCGCGCAGGTCTTCCAGGTCGAGCAGCAGCAGGCCGCGGTCGTCGGCCAGCTTGAACACGATGTCGAGCACGCCGGCCTGGGTGTCGTTGAGTTCCAGGATGCGCGCCAGCAGGGTGGGGCCCATCTCGCTGACCGTGGTGCGGACCGGATGGCCGAGCTTGCCGTACAGGTCCCAGAACACCACCGGGCTGGCGCCCGGCGCGTAGTCGGCGATGCCGATGTCCTTCGCCCGCTGCAGTACCTTCTCGCTGCCGTCGCCGGCCACGGCCAGGCCGGCCACGTCGCCCTTCACGTCGGCCATGAACACGGGCACGCCGATCCGCGAGAAGCCTTCGGCCAGGGTCATCAGGGTGACCGTCTTGCCGGTGCCGGTGGCGCCGGCGACCAGGCCGTGGCGGTTGCCGAACTTCGGCTGCAGCGTGACGGCGATGTCGTCCGTGACGCCCTTGCCCAGCAGGATGGGTTCCATGTGCTACCTCGCGTGGTGGTGCCGGGATTCTAGCGGCTGGACCTGTCGGCGGGCACAACGGGCCATGACGCGCGTCCTTGCCCCTCGTGCCGGCGCGGGGCTACCCTCGCGCCTCGCAATCCTGAAAGTGCTCCCTGATGCCGCTTGCCCTGCTGTCGCGTTGCTGGCCCCTGCTGGTCGGCCTGTCCCTGCTGCTGGTCTCACATCCCGCCGCCGCCCAGCGCGTCTCCGCCCGCGACAAGGCCGCGGTGGAAGCGCTGGAACAGCGCATGGCCGCGGCCGAGAAGCGCTACCGCGACGGCCTGACCCTGATCGCCAACAGCGACCCGAAGGGCGCGGCCGAAAGCGATGCCGCGCTGGAGGACATGGAGGACGTGCTGGACGCCTGCCTCAACCAGCGCGGCTGCCAGGTGCATACCCTGCTGGCGGCGTACAAGCGCCTGCTCAAGTCCAACGCCGACAGCGGCAAGGACGAAGCGGCCGAGGACGACCTGGCGGTCGATCCGCTGGACGACGGCAGCGACCACACCACGCCGGCGGCCGGCATCCCCGAGACCGCGCGCACCGCCGCGCTGCTGAACGACCAGCGCCACGCGTTCGACCGCATGGTGGAGTTCAACCCCGCGATCCAGGCCGGCATCCGCCGCTGGCTGACCGACATGCGCCCGGCGCTGATCGACAGCTATGAGAACTACCAGAACATGCGCGCCGAGCTGTACCCCGGCTGGGAACGCAACGGCCTGCCCGAGGCGCTGCTGTTCGGCATCATGGCCAAGGAATCCAACGGCCGCGTGCATTCCACCTCGCGCGCCGGCGCGGCCGGCCCGATGCAGTTCATGTACGCCACCGGCAGCCGCTTCGGCCTGGGCCAGGACGGCACCGGCTTCGACACCCGCTACGACCCGTATGCCTCGGGGCAGGCCAGCGCCGCCTACATGAACGAGCGCATGCGCGAACTCAACAACAACATCGAACTGGCGCTGGCCGCCTACAACGGCGGCGAGGGCAGGGCGGCGCGCGTGTACCGGCAATACAGCGGGCTGGGCTTCTGGGACGACGTGGTCTACAGCCAGTTCCCCGGCGAGACGCGCGACTACGTGCCGATGGTGATCGCCGCGGCCTGGCTGTTCCTGCACCCGCGCCAGTACGGCCTGGAATTCCCCAAGGTGAACGTGCAGCCGGCGCCGCTGAAGCTGGCCCGCGACGCTTCCCTCTACGAGCTCACCATCTGCCTGGGCAACGGCGACACCCGCGAGGGCTACATGCGCACCCTGCGCAACCTCAATCCACGCTACCGGCCCGAGGCATGGATTCCTGCCGGCACCGTGCTCAAGGCCAACGCCCGCATGGCCGCGTTGTACGCGCGCAACTGCGTGAGCGGCCCACGCGCCGAACTGGCCCGCACCCTGGTTTCCGCCGATCCGGCCGCGGCGATCCGCCGCGCGTCGCCGACCGGCAGCGTGGCGGTCGGCGACGTGACGCCGGTGGCCGGCGTGCCCACCACCGTGGCGACCGGCGAGCCCAAGCCCGCCGCGCCCAAGGCCAGGCAGGCCCGCGACTACCGCGTCGCCAAGGGCGACACGCTGGGCCGCATCGCGCAGCGCTTCCAGTGCGACATCAAGCAACTGGCGCGCGCCAACGGCATCAAGGCGCCGGCGTACAGCGTGCGGCCGGGGCAGACGCTGAAGCTGGAGAGTTGCAAGAAGTAGGTGCGCGTCGGCGATTTGGCTGTCGCTTCGACGGTGTGCGGTCCAGGCTCTTTTGCCTGTGGGCAAGGAGGGCGGGGCAGCGAAGTCGATGAGCCTTGCTGTCCTTGGACCGGCCATGGGCGTCATGGCGAGAACTGCTACGCATGTTCAATGAACATGGCGGGTTCGACCTTCCCGGTTTTGCTTTGCAGTGGGTTGGGTTGCTGCTCGACGCGTGGTGCTGCTTCGGATGTAAGAGTTCTGAAGCCCCTCTCCCTGCGGGAGAGGGGTTGGGGTGAGGGCGAACGAAGCCTACAAGGCTGGACTGGCCGCGAAGTGTCAGCGTCCGCATTGAGCTGTGGATGCTCACTCACGAATGACTTGCTGAGCCCAATGCGTTGGTGCGTGGGCTGCTTTGGCTTGCCCGCCATGGCCTGCCGGAAGGGTCTGCTTTGCGCTGGCATGGGGCCGCTCGCCGCGGGGGCGTTACTTTCTTTGCTTGTGCAAAGAAAGTAACCAAAGAAAGCACACCCCCGGCGGTCCGCCCGCCGC
>CALJUL010000117.1 GCA_937975725.1 uncultured Pseudoxanthomonas sp.
CCGGGGGGGTGTTTCTTTTGCCTACTTTTCTTTGCACAAGCAAAGAAAAGTAGGGCCCCGCGGCGAGCGGCGCCATGCCAGCGCAAAAACAAACCCTTCCGGCAGGCCATTGCGGTTGCGGGTAAGCAAAAGCAGCCCAAACCAACGTATTGGCCCCAGCAGATCATTCGCGGATACGCATCCACGGCTCAATGCGGACGCTGGCATTTCGCGGCCAGTCCAGCCTTGCCGACTTCGTTGCCCCTCACCCCAACCCCTCTCCCGAAGGGAGAGGGGCTTGGATCGCGCGAACCAGCGCTCATGGGCCCCGGCAAGCCCACATGCTCAATCGACAAGTGCGCAGCGGAATCACCCGCAACCCGAAACAACCGCCCCGTTGCCCCCCCACTCCTACCGGGAGGAAGAAAAAAGACTCACCGCCCCGGCTCGTCGTTCCACAGCAGCTTGTGCAACTGCATCTGGAAGCGTACCGGCAAGCGGTCGGCGACGATCCAGTCGGCCAGCTCGCGCGGCTCGAGTTCACTCTTGCTGGGCGAGAACAGCACGTCGCAGCGTTCGGCCAGCCGGTGCTCGGCCACCATGCCGCGCGCCCACTCGTAGTCGGCGCGGCCGCACAGGACGAACTTGACCTGGTCGCGTGCGGTGAGCAGCGGCAGGTTCTCCAGCCGGTTGCGCGCCATTTCGCCGGAGCCGGGCGTCTTCAGGTCGAGCACGCGCGAGACGCGCGGATCGACCTCGGCGACGTCGAGGGCGCCGGAGGTTTCCAGCGACACGTCGAAGCCGGCGTCGCACAGCCGGCGCAGCAGCAGCAGGCAGCGCTTCTGCGCCAGCGGCTCGCCGCCGGTCACGCAGACGTGGCGCACGCCGTGGCCGGCGACCTCGGCGACGATGTCGTCGATGTCGCGCCATTCACCGCCGTGGAAGGCGTAGGCGGTGTCGCAGTACTGGCAGCGCAGCGGGCAGCCGGTCAGGCGCACGAACACGGTCGGCCAGCCGACCGTGTTCGCCTCTCCCTGCAGGGAGAGGAAGATCTCGGTGATCCGGAGCCGTTCCAGCGGCGACTGGACGATCTCGCTGGGACGGGCGGCGTCGTTCATGGGGTGCGGATGATACGCCCTGCCGGCGCCTGCATCAGGCCGGCCGGCGCGGGGCGCCCGCTCAGCGCAGGCGGCCGAACTGGATGGCCTTGAGGCGGTCGTCGGCCGTGCGGGCCACGTCGGTGCCCGGGTACCGGGCGATGACGTCGGACAGGGTGCGCTCGGCTTCGGGCAGCTTGCCCAGGCCGTAGTCGCACAGGCCCAGCTTCAGCAGCGCGCCGGGGGCCTTGTCGTGGGTGGGGTATTGCGCGAGCAGCGCGCGGAACTGGTCCGCGGCCAGCGCGTAGTTCTGGGTGACGTAGTAGCTCTCACCCAGCCAGTACAGCGCGTTGGGCGCGTACACGCCGCCGGGGTAGAGCTCCAGGAAGCTGGTGAACAACTGCGCCGCGTCGGCGTACTGGCCGGCCTTGAGGCGGTCGAAGGCGACGTTGTAGGCGGTGCGTTCGTCGCCGGCGGCCGACAGTGCGCCGGTGTCGCCGTGCACGCTGGGCGGGCGCTCGGCGGTGGTGGCCGATGCCGCTGCGGCGGCCGGCGCCTTCGTCGCGGCGGGGCCGGCGGGAGGTGCGACCGGGGCCGCGCCGACCGGGGCCGGTGCGGACGGAAGTGCGCCGCTTTCCAGCCGCTCGATGCGGCCGTCCAGGTCCAGGTACTGGTCGCGCGCACGCTGCTTGAGCTGTGCGTTCTCGTTCTGCAACTGCTCCAACTGGGCCCGCAGTTCGCGCAGTTCCGCTTCCTGCTGGGTGAGCCGGTTGAGCAGGTCCAGGTTCTGCTGGGGATCGTTGGCCTTCGCCTCCAGCGCGGCCACGCGGTCGGCCAGGCTCTGGCGCTGCGCGTGCGCGGGAGCGGCGGCCACAAGGGCCGCCGCCAGGACCAGCATGTACTTCTTCGCGATCATCGTGGCGAGACGGCTTACTTCGCCGTGTACACGATCTCGACGCGGCGGTTCTGCGACCAGCAGGACTCGTTGGAGTCGGTGCAGACCGGGCGCTCTTCGCCGTAGCTGACCACGGTCAACTGGCTGGCCGAGCCGCCGGCCGCCTGCAGCGCGGAGGACACGGCGTTGCCGCGGCGCTCGCCCAGGCCCAGGTTGTACTCGCGGCTGCCGCGCTCGTCGGCGTGGCCTTCCAGCGAGATGCGCGAGGACGGACGGTCGCGCAGGTACTTGGCGTGGCAGCCCATGATGGCCTGGAACTCCGGCTTCAGGGCGTCCTGGTCCAGGTCGAAGTAGACCACGCGCTGGCGCAGGCAGGCATCGCGGTCCAGATCGTCGGGACCGTACAGGCCCGAGGTGGTCGGACCGGTCGGGCCGGACGGCACGGTGGTGGTGGTGTCGGTCGGGCCTTCCGGCTTGGTGCTCTTGGTCTTGCAGCCGGCCAGCACGGCCACGGACATCAGGGACAGCAGCAGCACGCGAGTGGTGTTCATGGTCATTCCTTGGTCGTTGGAACGGAGTTAATACAGGGGTTGGGGAGCGATATTGTAGACATAAACTTAACGAATGCTACGGTACGGCGACCAGGCCGGCTCCCGTACGTCGGCGTTCGCCACGACCAGGCGCTGGCGGACCCGGGCGTCGGCCGAAACCGCGTACAGCACGCCCCGCCCGCCCTCGCGCGCGGCGTACAGCACCATGCTGGCGTTGGGGGCGAAACTGGGGGATTCGTCCAGCGAGCCGGGCGACAGCGACGACCAGCGCGCGCTGCCCAGGCTGCTGTCCATCAGCGCGATGCGGTAGTTGTTGCCGCTGCCCTGCACCACCGCGATCTTCTTGCCGTCGTAGGAGACGGTGGGGGTGGCGTTGTAGTTGCCTTCGAAGGTCACCCGGCTGGCGCTGCCGCCGCCGGCCGGCACGCGGTAGATCTGCGGGCGGCCGCCGCGGTCGGAGGTGAAGTAGAGGCTGGCCCCGTCCGGGCTCCACACCGGCTCGGTGTCGATCGACGAACTGGTGGTGAGCTGGCGCAGCGAGCGGCTGCCCAGGTCCATCACGTAGATCTCGGGATTGCCGGTGCGCGACAGGGTCAGCGCCAGTTGCCGGCCGTCCGGCGAGAACGACGGTGCGCCGTTGATGCCGCGGAAGCTGGCGATCTTCTCGCGGGCGCCGGTGGAGATGTCCTGGATGTAGATGGCCGAGTTGCCGCTCTCGAAGCTGACGTAGGCCAGCTTGCGCCCGTCCGGGCTCCACGACGGCGACAGCAGCGGCTCGGCCGAGCGCACCACGGTCTGCGGGTTGTAGCCGTCCGAATCGGCCACCATCAGCGCGTAGCGCGCGGCCTTGCCGGTGCCGGTGGCGGTGATGTAGGCGATGCGGGTCCAGAACGCGCCGCGCACGCCGAGGATCTTCTCGTAGATGGCGTCGGCCATCTGGTGGGCGACGTCGCGCAGGGCGTTGGCGCGCGCGGTCATCGCCAGGCCCAGCATGCGCTCCTGCTTGGCCACGTCGAACAGTTCGTACTCCACCCGGTAGGCGCCGTCGCCGCCGTCGACCACGCGGCCGACCACGATGTAGTCCTGCCGCAACTGGCGCCAGGTCGGGTACTGGATCTCGCCGCCGCGGGTCGGGCGCTCGACGATGCTGGCCTCGGGCAGCGTGCGGAACGAGCCCGAGCGCTCCAGGTCCGAGCGCACCACCGCGGACACGTCGGTCGGCGGTGCGCCGGCGCTGCCCTGGTAGGGCATCGGCACCACGGTGATCGGCAGGGCCGAGGCGTTGCCGCCGATGATGTCGATCTCCAGGCCCTGCTGCTGTGCGGAAGCCAGCACGGGCACCAGGGCGAAGAGGAACAGGGCGAACCAGCGCAACGGTTTCTTCATGGGAGCAAGGACTCGGCGGTTGGGCGGGGCGGCAAAGGGATACCAGTCCCCGCGTGAACGTTTTAACAATCGTGAACGCATTCCGACGAAATGCAGGGGCGTCAGCGGTCCCTGGCTTCGAAGTTGAGGGTCAGGGTGCGCGCGAACACGGATTCGAAGCCCCGGTACGGCAACGGCTGCGCCTTCAGCACCGCGCGCTCCACCGAATCCTGCCCGGCCGCGTCCATCGCGCAGCCCGGCTGGACCTCGGCGCTGACCACTTCGCCGCCCGGCAACTGGCGGATCACGACCCGGCAGCGGGTGCCCACCGGCACCGATTCCGGGCGCGTCCACTGGCGCAGCACGGCCTCCTGGATGGCGGCGGCGTAGCGGCCGCGCAGGTCTTCGTCGGTGCCGCCGGCGCCCGCCGGACCCGGCGAGGACGCGGGCGCCGGGGTGCTGGGGCCCGGGCGCGCCCGCGCATCGGCCAACTGGCGCAGCTTCTGTTCGGCCAGTTGCGCTTCGCGCGCGGCCTGGGCGCGCTGGCGGCGGATCTCCTCCAGGCGCTTCTTGTCGGCCTCGGCCTTCTGCTGGGCTTCGGCGGCGATGCGCTTCTGCCGTTCTTCTTCCTGCTGCGCGGCGAGGCGGCGCTGCTGCTCGGCCTGCTCCTGGCGCTTGCGCTCGGTCAGGTCGATCTGCTCCTGGCGGCGCTTGGCCTCCTGTTCCTGGCGGGCCTTTTCCTGGGCGATGGCGTCGCGGCGCGCTTCGTCCTGGTCGATGGTGTCGGGCACCGGAATGCGTTCCTGCGCCTGCTGCTGGCGCTCCACCGGCGCGTCCTGCGGCGCGGGCACGGGGATGGGCTGCGGCGGCGGCATGGTGTCTTCCGGGACCGGCTCCGGTTCCGGCACGGGCTCGGGCAGCGGCGCGGGCTCGTAGGCCAGCGCCTGCTGCACCGCGCGCTGGTCGGCGGCGGAGACGTCCAGCGTGGCCTCCATCGCCTGCGAGCCGGCCGCATTCAGGCGCTCGCGGTCCCACTTGAGGAAGGGCGAGACCAGCAGCAGCACGAGCAGCAGCAGGTGCAGGCCGACGGCCCACGCCACCGCCCGCCCCAGCCCCTCTTCCTGCGGGGGGCGCTGGCGCTGGAGGACTTCAGCGTGCATTGCCGCCCGCGTTGGTCATCAGGCTGACGTTGCCGACCTTGGCGCGGCGCAGCACGTCCATCGCATCCAGCACCTTCTGGTACGGCGCCTGGCCCTCGGCGGCCACCATGATGCGCAGCTCGCTGCCTTGCTCGGCGCGGATCGCGGCGACCTTGGCCTCCAGCGCGGCGGCGTCCAGCACCTCCGGATGCTTGGCCTCGGGCAGTTTCAGCCCGTAGCGGCCGTCCGGATAGGCGATGACGATGATCGGCTCGTTGCGCGTCTCCACCGCCTTGGCGTTGGACGACGGCAGCTTGACATCCACGCTCAGCGTCAGCAGCGGCGCGGTCACCATGAAGATGATCAGCAGCACCAGCATCACGTCGATGTAGGGGACGACGTTGATCTCGGATTTCAGCTTGCGCCGCTTGCGGTGGAAGATGCTTCCGGCCATGGTCGTTCCCGGTTACTCGCCGGAGCTCTGGCGCTGCAGGATCGAGCTGAATTCCTCGGCGAAGCTCTCGTAGCGCACCGACAGGCGCTCCACGCGGGTGGTGAAGCGGTTGTAGGCCCACACGGCGGGGATGGCCACGAACAGGCCGATGGCGGTAGCGAACAGCGCTTCGGAGATGCCCGGCGCCACCGAGGCGATGCCGGCCTGCTCGCCGCTGTTGAGCATGTCGTGCATGGTCACCATGATGCCGAACACCGTGCCCACCAGGCCCACGTAGGGCGCGGTGGAGCCGATGTTGGCCAGCAGTTCCAGGTTGCGCTCCAACTGGTCGACCTCGCGCGTGTACGTCACGCGCATGGCGCGCTGGGCGCCTTCCAGTTGCGCGCGCCCGTCCAGGCCGCGCTTGTCGCGCAGGCGGGTGAACTCACGGAAGCCGGCTTCGAAGATGGCCTCCAGGCCGGTCACCAGGCGGTTGCGGTCGGTGGCGCCGGCGTAGAGCTTGTGCAGGTCGGCGCCGGACCAGAAGCGGCCCTCGAACTCGTCGGCGTCGCGGTTGGCGTTCTTGAACACGCGCGCCTTGCGGAAGATGATCACCCAACTGATCAGCGAGCCGGCCAGCAGCAGCAGCACGATCAGCTTGACCGGCAGGCTGGCCTTCAGCATCAGGTCGATGTAGTTGATCCCGCTGTGAACGGTGGCGGCGGTGGCCTGCGCGGCGGCGGCGGCGGTGTCCGGCGGCAGCGCCTCGACCACGGTGTCCTGGAAGGCCAGCAGCGTTGCGATCATCCGTCGTTCCTCGATTCTCGGGTTCGTGTTGCGTGTGTCAGGCCGGCGCGGGGACTTCGATCCGGCGGAATGCCTGGTACAACGGCTCGGGCAGCGGAACGGGTCTGAACCCGGACGCGCTGAGCGAAGCCACCTTCACTTCGGCCGTCAGCAGCCGTTCGCCGTCGCGGACGATGGACTGCGCGAAGACCACGCTGGCCCGCCGGCACTGGCGGATCTCGGCGTGGACCTGCAACAGGTCGTCCAGCCGCGCCGGACGCAGGAAATCCAGCGTCATGGCGCGCACGGCGAACACCAGGTCGTGGGTCTGGCGCAGTCGTTCCTGGGAATAGCCGCCGGCGCGCAGCCATTCGGTGCGCGCCCGCTCCAGGAAGGCGACGTATTGCGCGTGGTAGAC
The DNA here is from genome assembly GCA_937975725.1 of uncultured Pseudoxanthomonas sp. Classification (GTDB taxonomy): domain Bacteria; phylum Pseudomonadota; class Gammaproteobacteria; order Xanthomonadales; family Xanthomonadaceae; genus Pseudoxanthomonas_A. The sequence continues at coordinate 6,664 of CALJUL010000117.1, forward strand.
CACGCCACCGGCGTCGGTATCTTCCCAGTAGACCCGTGTCGGAAAGATGAACGGCGCCATGCCGGCGTCGGGCGTCGGGGAAGGGGTGGTCAAGGCGTGCGCTCCGGCAGGAATACGTGCATACCAAAAGGAAACCGGTGCGCGCTCAGAACAGGTCGCCGGCGGCTTCACCCGGCTCGGGCACCCGGCCTTTCGGCGTCAGCCCCAGGTGCAGGTACGCCTTGCGGGTGGCCATGCGGCCGCGCGCGGTGCGGATCAGGAAGCCCTGCTGGATCAGATAGGGTTCGATCACGTCCTCCAGGGTCCCGCGCTCCTCGCTCAGGGCGGCCGCCAGCGATTCCACGCCCACCGGGCCGCCGTCGAAGCTGTCGACGATGGTCCGCAGCATGCGGCGGTCGAGTTCGTCGAAGCCTTCCGGGTCCACCTTCAGCATCTGCATCGCCGCACGCGCCACGTCCACGTCGATGTGGCCGCTCGCCTTCACCTGCGCATAGTCGCGCACGCGCCGCAGCAGCCGGTTGGCGATGCGCGGGGTGCCGCGCGCGCGGCGGGCGACTTCGCCCGCGCCTTCCGGCTCGCAGTCCATGCCCAGGATGCGCGCCGAGCGCTGCACGATGCGGGTCAGCTCGTCCGGCGTGTAGAACTCCAGCCGCTGCACGATGCCGAAGCGGTCGCGCAGCGGCGCGGTCAGCAGGCCGGCGCGGGTGGTGGCGCCGATCAGGGTGAACGGCGGCAGGTCCAGCTTGATCGAGCGCGCGGCCGGGCCCTCGCCGATCATGATGTCGATCTGGAAGTCCTCCATCGCCGGGTACAGCACTTCCTCGACCACCGGCGACAGGCGGTGAATCTCGTCGACGAACAGCACGTCGTGCGGCTGCAGATTGGTCAGCAGCGCGGCCAGGTCGCCGGCCTTCTCGATCACCGGGCCGGAGGTGACCCGCAGGTTGACCCCCAGCTCGTTGGCGATGACGTGGCTCAGCGTGGTCTTGCCCAACCCCGGCGGGCCGAAGATCAGCACGTGGTCCAGCGCCTCGCCCCGCCCCTTCGCCGCCTGGATGTAGATGTCCAGTTGCTCGCGGACCGGCTTCTGGCCCAGGTATTCGTCCAGCCGCCGCGGACGGATGCTGGCCTCGATGGCCTCGTCCTCGCGGGTGGCGGTGGGGGTGATGAGGCGTTCGGTCATAGGGGCCAGGGGCCAGGGGCC
>CALJUL010000118.1 GCA_937975725.1 uncultured Pseudoxanthomonas sp.
CGCCGCCGATGGCGACCGCGTGGTCTTCCAGCACCACGCCGTGCGGGACGACCGGCACCACGAAACCGGCTTCGATCAACAGGTCGCAGGCTTCGGGGGCGCGTTCGCTCATCGCGTGTCGGTTCTCAGAATCCCAGGGTATAGGTCAGGCCGATGGCGCCTGCGCCGAACAGCAGCCAGCACAGCAGCATCAGCGCCAGCGCGCGGCCGTAGCCCAGCCGCGGCACGGCCGGGAACAGCCGCGGCAGGGTGGCGTTCCAGCACAGCATCACGCCCAGCCCGGCGAGCAGCACGCCGACCGCCCAGACGCCCAGGTAGAAGGCGAGCTGCTCCATCACTTCACGCGGCTGACGTATTCGCCGGAACGGGTGTCGACTTTGATGATCTCTTCCTGGCCCACGAACAGCGGCACGCGCACCACGGCGCCGGTTTCCAGCGTGGCCGGCTTGCCGCCGCCGCCGGAGGTGTCGCCGCGCACGCCCGGGTCGGTCTCGACGATCTTCAGCTCGACGAAGTTGGGCGGGGTGACCATGATCGGGGTGCCGTTCCACAGCGTCACCACGCATTCCTCCTCGCCCTTCAGCCACTTCTCGGCGCCGCCCATGCCGGCCTTGTCGGCCTGCACCTGCTCGAAGGTCTCCTGCTGCATGAAGTGCCAGTACTCGCCGTCGGAATACAGATACTGCATGTCGGTGTCCACCACGTCCGCCGCCTCGACCGAGTCGGTCGACTTCATGGTGATTTCCTGCACGCGGCCGGTGCGGATCTGGCGATACTTCACGCGGGTGAAGGCCTGGCCCTTGCCCGGCTTGACGTATTCGGTGTCGCTGATGATCGCCGGTTCGTTGTTGACCAGGATCTTCATCCCGTTCTTGACGTCGTTCATGCCGTAACTGGCCATGCGGAAACTCCTTGGGTATGGCCGACCCGCCGCGGGGCGCGGCCGGCCGGATAGAATGGGGGACCCACCGGACCCGGCGGGTGCTTGTTTCTGGCCGTCTATGATAACCGCAGCCCCCGACCCCCGACAGCCCGCACCCCTGCAGCCGCCCCGCTGGCAGCAGGCCTGGCGCGCCAGCGTGCGCGACCCGCGCGAGCTGTTGCGCCTGCTGGGACTGGAGGCGCTGGCCGGCCGCGTGTCCGACGCGGCCGCGGAGCAGTTCCCGCTGCGGGTGCCGCGGAGCTTCGTGGCGCGCATGCGCCCGGGCGATCCGCACGACCCCCTGCTGCGGCAGGTGCTGCCGCTGGACGAGGAAATGCGCCCGGCCGCCGGCTTCGGGCTGGACGCAGTGGGCGACGCCGCCGCCCGCACCGGGACCGGGGTGATCCAGAAGTACCGCGGCCGCGCCCTGCTGGTGGCCACCGGCAGTTGCGCGGTGAACTGCCGCTACTGCTTCCGCCGGCACTTTCCCTATCCGGACGAGACCGCCGCCCGCGACGGCTGGCGCGAGGCCGTGGAGCTGATCCGCGCCGACCCCGGCATCGAGGAAGTGCTGCTGTCCGGCGGCGACCCGCTGTCACTGGCCACGTCCAAGCTGGCCGAACTGACCGGCGCGCTGGCGGGTATCCCCCACATCAAGCGCCTGCGCATCCACAGCCGCCTGCCCATCGTGCTGCCCGAGCGCGTGGACGATGGCCTGCTGGCCTGGCTGTCCGCACTGCCCTGGCCGGTGGCGCTGGTCGTCCACGCCAACCATGCCAACGAGTTCGACGCCGATGTGGACGCGGCGCTGGCGCGCCTGCGCGGCGTCGGCGCGCACCTGCTCAACCAGGCGGTGCTGCTGCGCGGCGTGAACGACAGCGTGGACGCACTGGCCGCCCTGTGCGAACGCGGCTTCGCCGCCGGCGTCCTGCCCTACTACCTGCACCAACTGGACCGGGTGGCCGGCGTGGCCCATTTCGAAGTGGACGACGCGCGTGCCAAAGCCCTGCACACGACCCTCGCCGCGCGCCTGTCCGGCTACCTGGTACCGAAGCTGGTGCGGGAAGTGCCGGGGGACACCGGCAAGCGGCCGCTGTAGGCGGTGGGGAGCCGCGCCGGTGGCGCGGGCAAGGGTGAGTCGGCCGCTTCGCGGCCTGCCAGTCGAAAGAGTGCTTTCCTGCTGACGCAGGCTGCGCAGCCGCCGGGTTTTCCCTATCGGTGTAGGAGCAATGCGGCTTCGTGATGCTGCGACCTTGTGTCGCAGATGGGGCGGGAAGTGGCGGGCGGCATGGGCAAAACGATGGTTGCAGGCCGGGGGGGATCGTGCCGGTGGCGCAATAGAAGGCGGCGAGAAGTGAGTCGGCCGCTGCGCGGCCTGTGAGCGGGAGCGTTTCTCTTGTTGGCAGGCGGTGGGCGACTCCCCTGCCGATGCACGAAGCCTGCAACTTTCCTGCTCTTCTGCGACGGCTGCATTGGACGCCCCTGCCGCCTTCGTGTATTAAAGCCCGCACCTCCGGCGGACACGCTGCATGCAGATCGGCAAAGACACCACGCTCAGGCTCACCCTCGTCGACGACAGCGGCGAGGACGCGGAAGCCGTCGTCTCGGCCCTGCGCAACGGCGGCATCGCGGTGCGCCCGCTGCGTCCGCTGGACCCGGCCGAACTGCAGCAGATGGTCGCCTCCCAGCCGATGGACCTGCTGCTGGCCTCGCGCTCGGCCACCGGCATCCCGCTGGCCACGGTGCTGGCGCAGGTGGACGCCAGCGGCAAGGACATCCCGGTCATCGTGCTGGCCGATGCCCTCAGCGAAGCCGACCTGCTGGCCGACCAGACCGCCGGCGCGCGCGCCGTCGCCCTGCGCGGACGTACCGACCACGTGCTGACCGTGCTGCGCCGGGAATGGGCCGACCTGGCCGCGCGGCGCTCGCAGCGCCTGCTGGAAAGCCAGCTCCGCGAGACCGAGCGCCGCTGCGATGCGCTGATCTCGTCCTCGCGCGACCCCATCGCCTACATCCACGAAGGCATGCACATCCGCGCCAACGACGCCTACCTGGAGATGTTCGGGTTCGAGTCGTTCGAAGACGTGGAGGGACTGTCGCTGCTGGACCTGGTGGCGCCGCAGTACGTTTCCGACTTCAAGGCCCTGCTGAAGAAGCTGGGCAAGGGCGAACCGCCGCCGCCGCGCTTCGAGCTGGAAGCGCGCAGCCTGGACGGCGACAGTTTCCCGGCCACGCTGGAATTCGCTACCGCCACCTACGAGGGCGAAGCCTGCGTGCAGGTGGTGTTCCGCCGCCGCGAGGAGTTCGATCCCGAACTGGCCCGCGAGGTGGAAGAGCTTCGCCAGCGCGACCAGGGCACCGGGCTAATGAACCGCCCCACCTTCCTGCGCGAATTGGAAACCGCGGTGGCGCAGGTCGCGCGCGGCGAGCATCCGTTCGGCCTGCTGCTGATCGAGCCCGACCACTACCAGCGCCTGCTGTCGGAGATCGGTATCGGCTCGGCCGACGACCTGGTGGCCGCCCTGGCCGCGCGCCTGTCGGAGAAGCTGGACGAAGGCTGCACCGCCGCCCGCTTCGGCGAGCGCACCTTCGCCGTGCTGCTGCGCGGCAACCACGCGCGCACCACCGAACTGGCCGAGAAGCTGCGGGCCTCGTTCGCCTCGCACGTGTTCAACGTCGGCGAACGCTCGGCCGCGGTGACCGCCAGCATCGGCGGCGTGCAGATCGGCGAGAAGATCGCCAGCGTCGGCCCGGTGCTGACGCGCGCCACCGACAGCCTGCAGACCGCCAGCAACCTGGGCGGCAACCGCGTCGAGATCTTCGACCCCGGCGCGGTGGACCGCGCCGAGGAAGAGCGCGTGCAGAACTGGATCAACCGATTGATGGCCGCGCTGCAGGACGGCAGCTTCCACCTGCACTACCAGCCGGTGGTCAGCCTGCAGGGCGAGTCCGGCGAAGTGTACGAAGCGCTGCTGCGTCTGGAATCCGGCGGCGAACTGGTGTCGCCGCAGTCCTTCATCGGCATCGCCGAGGAACACGGCCTGCTCGGCGACATCGACCGCTGGGTGGTGGGCCGCGCCATCGAAGTGCTGGCCGAGCGCCGGCGCGGCGGCCACGACACCCGCCTGGTAGTGAAGGTCAGCCCGGCCTCGTTCGCCGACGACCGCCTGCTGCAATTGCTGGCGCGCGAGCTGGCCGCGCACGACGTGCCCGGCGACCGCCTGTGGCTGCAGACGCCCGAGTCCAAGGTGTTCACCCACCTGCGCCAAGCCCAGGCCTTCCAGGCCGGCGCGGCGCGGCTGGGCTGCCGGGTGGGCCTGGAGCATTTCGGCGCGGGGCTGGATTCGTTCCAGTTGCTGTCGCACTTCAAGCCGACCTTCCTCAAGATCGACCGCGTGTTCTCCGCCGACCTGGGCAAGACCCCGGAGCACCAGGAGAAGATCCGCGAGATCGCCGCCCGCGCGCAGACGCTGGGCATCCTGACCGTCGCCGAACACGTGCAGGACGCGGCGACCATGGCCTTCCTGTTCACCACCGGCGTGGATTACGTGGAAGGCCACTTCCTCGCCTCGTCCGGCCCGGCGATGAACTACGACTTCGGCTGACCGCCCGCACTCACCTGCAGGAGCGGCTTCAGCCGAGACCGCGGCCCCCGAACAAGCCTTTGGCCACGGATTGCGCGGATCAACACGGATAAAGCTTTTTGCTTTGATCCGCGTAATCCGCGTGATCCGTGGCGAATGCTTTACCTGCCGGTCTCCGGTCGCGGCTGAAGCCGCTCCTGCAGGGGAAACGAAGAACCCGCCTTGCGGCGGGTTCTTCGGGTCGGGGCCCGTGCGCGGTGCGCCGGGACGCGTCTACGCGGCGCGCAGGGCGGCGATGCGCTCTTCCAGCGGCGGGTGGCTCAGGAACAGCTTCTTCAGGCCTTGGCCGATGCCGCCGGCGATGCCGAACGCCTCCACCTGCGCCGGCAGCGTGCTGGGGCGGTGTTGCTGTTGCAGGCGCTCCAGCGCGGCGATCATCTTCTGCCGGCCGGCGAGCGAGGCGCCGCCGTGGTCGGCGCGGAATTCGCGGCGGCGCGAGAACCACATCGCGATCATGGTGGCGAACAGGCCGAACACGACTTCCAACACCATCACGATCAGGTAGTAGGCGAAGCCGCGGCCGCCGTTGTCGCGGTTGCCTGACAGGGCGCTGTCCACGATGCCGCCCACCACGCGCGCCAGCACGATGACGAAGGTGTTCAGCACGCCCTGCAGCAGCGCCATCGTCACCATGTCGCCGTTGGCGACGTGGCTGACCTCGTGGCCCAGCACGGCCTCGGCCTCGTCGCGGCTCATGCCGCGCAACAGGCCGGTGGACACGGCGACCAGCGCGTTGTTGCGGTTGGCGCCGGTGGCGAAGGCGTTGATTTCCGGCGCGTCGTAGACGGCCACTTCCGGCATGCCGATGCCGGCGGCCTGCGCCTGCCGCTGCACCGTGGCCAGCAGCCAGCGCTCGGCGTCGTTGCGCGGCTGGGTGACGACCTGCGCGCCGGTGGCGCGCTTGGCCATCCACTTGGACGTCAGCAGCGACACCAGCGAGCCGCCGAAGCCGAAGATCGCCGCCATCACCAGCAGCCCGCTCATCTGGCGCGGATCGACGCCCAGCAGCGACATGACGATGCCGGCCAGCACCAGCACGGCCAGGTTGGTGGCGAGGAACAGGGCGATGCGGTTGAACACGGGCGGCCATCTCCGGGGCGTGAACGAGGGGATACGCGGCGAACGTGCGGCTGCGGCGGCTAGAATTCAAGCGCGTGGCTGACTGCACGGTTCAGCTTCACTTCTTCACTACGACGAATGACCGCTTCCCTTCCCTATCGCGGGCGATTCGCGCCCTCGCCCACCGGCCCGCTGCATTTCGGCTCACTCGTCGCCGCGCTGGGCAGTTGGCTGCTGGCGCGCCATCACGGCGGCGAATGGCTGGTACGGGTGGAGGACCTGGACCCGCCGCGCGAAGTCCCCGGCGCGGCGCAGGCGCAACTGGCGACGCTGGCCGCATTCGGCATGGAATCGGACGGCCCGGTGGCGTGGCAGAGCCGGCGCCATGCGCTGTACGAGGAAGCGCTGGCACGCCTGCTCGCGTCCGGCGCGGCCTTCCCCTGCCATTGCAGCCGCAGCGACCTGGCGGCGGTGGGCGGCATCCACCGGCAGTGCATCGCCGGCGGCCGGGCGCGCACGCCGGCGATCCGGCTGCGCGTGGCGGACGCGAGCCGGGTCGCCTTCGACGACGGACTGCAAGGACGCTGCGAACAAGCCGTGGACCGCGAGGTCGGCGATTTCGTGCTGCGGCGCGCCGACGGCTTCTGGGCCTACCAGCTCGCGGTGGTGGTGGACGATGCCGCACAGGGCATCACTCACGTGGTGCGCGGCGCGGACCTGCTGGACTCCACGCCGCGGCAGATCCTGCTGCAACGCGCGCTGGGCCTGCCCACGCCGCACTACCTGCACCTGCCGCTGATCGTGGACGACGCCGGGCAGAAACTGTCCAAGTCACTGGCAGCGCTGCCGCTGGACGATGCCTCGCCGCTGCCCGCGCTGCGCGCCGCCTGGATAGTGCTGGGGCAGTCGGCGCAACCGCTGGCGGCGCTGGCTTCGGTGCCGGCCTGGATGGCCGCCGCCGCACGGCATTTCGTGCCCGCCGCATTGCCTCACACGTCCGCCGTGACGCTTGCCGCGTCGCACAACGCGCCTGCCGCGAACGCTGTCTAGAATCGGGACGACCGCCGGATTGGCGGAGGAACGGAGAAACACGACATGACATCGCGCGTCGCCCTGGTCACGGGCGGCACCGGAGGTATCGGTACCGCCATCTGCAAGAAACTGGCCGACATGGGCCACAAGGTCGCCACCAACTACCGCAACGAAGAGAAGGCCCGGGCCTGGCAGGCGCAGATGAAGGCCGAGGGCTACGACTTCGCGCTGGTCAAGGGCGATGTCACTTCGCCCGACGAGGCGCAGGCGATGGTCAAGGAAGTCGAACAGACGCTCGGCCCGGTCGAGATCCTGATCAACAACGCCGGCATCACCCGCGACGGCACCTTCCACAAGATGACCGCCGCGCAATGGGGCGACGTCATCAACACCAACCTCAACTCGGTATTCAACGTCACCCGCCCGGTGATCGAGGGCATGCGCGACCGCAAGTGGGGCCGGATCATCCAGATCAGCTCGATCAACGGCCTGAAGGGCCAGTACGGCCAGGCCAACTACGCAGCCGCCAAGGCCGGCATGCACGGCTTCACCATTTCGCTGGCGCGCGAGAACGCCAAGCTCGGCATCACCGTCAACACGGTCTCGCCCGGCTACGTGGCCACCGACATGGTGATGGCGGTGCCGGAGGAAGTGCGCGCCAAGATCGCCGCCGACATCCCCACCGGCCGCCTCGGCAAGCCGGAGGAGATCGCCTACGCGGTCGGCTTCCTGGTGGACGAGCAGGCCGCCTGGATCACCGGCTCCAACCTGGACATCAACGGCGGCCACCACATGGGCTGGTGAGGAAAGCAGGAGCGGGAACGGGGAATAGAGAATGGGGAAACAGGGGAACGCGGATTTCCCGTCTTCGGAATTCCCCGTTTCCGCTCCCCATTCCCCGCCCCCGCTTTCCTGAACAGGGCATCCCTGCCCTGCGACCAGTTGCAAGGGCTGTTGCGCTGCGTCATGCTGGTGCATACGCGTTTAGAGTGAATGCTCAATGGCTGCGATCCGCATCATCAAGAAGTACCCCAACCGCCGGTTGTACGACACCGAGATTTCCAGCTACATCACCATCGAGGACGTGCGCCAGCTCATCGTCGACGGCGAGGACTTCGAGGTCCGCGACGCCAAGACCGGGGACGACCTGACCCGCAGCGTGCTGCTGCAGATCATCGCCGAGCAGGAACAGGACGGCGAGCCGGTGCTGTCCACGCAGTTGCTGAGCCAGATCATCCGCTTCTACGGCGACTCGCTGCAGGGCTTCATGGGCAACTACCTGGAGCGCAGCATGCAGGTGTTCATGGAGCAGCAGCAGCAGTTCCGCAGCCAGATGGGCAACCTGCTGGGGCAGACGCCCTGGACCATGATGAACCAGTTGACCGAGCGCAACATGGAGCTGTGGCAGGAGTTCCAGCGCAACCTCACCGGCGGCATGGGCCGTCCGACGACGGTCAAGCCGAAGGAAGCCCCGCGCGAGACGCCCAAGCCGCGCGCACGCTGACCCGCTCCGTAGCGAAACCCGGCCCGCGCGTGCCTGCGCGGGCCTTTTTTTGAGCCGAACGAAGGACATCCGCATGACGCAACGCATCGCCGTGGTCACCGGCGGCATGGGCGGCCTGGGCCTGGCCATCTGCCGGGCGCTGGCCCGCGCCGGCCGGCGCGTGGTCGCCGCCGACCTCCCCGCTTCCGCCGAACGCCTGGCCGAATTCCAGGCGCGCACCGACGGCCTGGAGATCGAGGCCGCGCCGGTGGACGTCAGCGACTTCGACGCCTGCGGCGCGCTGGTGCGCTCGGTGCAGGAGAAGCACGGCGCGCTCGACATCCTGGTCAACAACGCCGGCATCACCCGCGACGCCACCCTGCGCAAGATGGACAAGCCGCAATGGGACGCGGTGCTGGGCGTGCACCTGGACGGCGCCTTCCACCTCTGCCGGCACGCGCTGGACGGCATGCAGGCGCGCGGATTCGGCCGCATCGTCAACATCAGCTCGGTCAGCGGCCAGACCGGCAATTTCGGCCAGACCAACTACGCCGCCGCCAAGGCCGGCCTGCACGGCTTCACCATGTCGCTGGCGCGCGAAGTCGCACGCAAGGGCATCACCGTCAACAGCCTGTCGCCGGGCTACATCGAGACGCCGATGACCAAGGCGATGCCGGCCGACGTGCTGGAGCGTACCGTCGCCGGCATCCCGGTCGGCCGCATCGGTCTGCCGGAGGACATCGCCCGCGCAGTGGCCTTCCTCACCGCCGACGACGCCGGCTACCTCACCGGCGTCAACCTGCCGGTGAACGGCGGACTGTTCATGAGCTTCTGAGCGGCCGCAGCGCGCGGCCGACACATCCTGCAACGACGCAACCGAGACCGTCCATGAAACTGACTCCTCCCACCTTCGGCGTCTGGCTGATCGCGCTGCTGCTCGGCAGCGGCGGCATCGCCGCCCGGTTTGGCTACGTGCCGGTGCTGGCGCCGCATGCGTTCTGGCTGGTCGTGGCCGGCTTCGGCCTGCTGGTGCTGGCGACGGTCTTCAGCAAGCTCTGAGCGCCCGGCGCATCGCCTTGCGGCGGTGCGCACACAGATCCGCGCGGCAGGCACCCGGCCGCACGCGCGACGGTACGCCGCCTGCATCCGTGCAACCCGGCCGCCCTACTCCATCTCGAACCGGTCGAACGCGATCTCCAGCGTTTCGAACAGCGTGGCCGCCGCGGCCGCGTTCATCGGCGACGTCAGATAGGCCACCGGCTGCGCGCGCAGGAAGCGCCAGGCCAGCACCGGCTCGTGCCGCTCATCCAGCAACTGCACGGTGACCGTGCGCAGGTCGCGTCCGCCGTTGCGGGCGTCGTTCCACCAGTGGTACCAGGACAGCGAACCGATCACCCCGCGCCGCAGGACCAGGTTGCCGTAATGCGTCAACGACGCGAGCTTGCCCGGTTCGTGGGTCCTGCCGTTGCCCGTACGGTATTCGTCGACCTGTAGGCGGGCCTCGGGGAACACGACCTCGGCCACGCCCGCATCCGGCCCGTCCTGGCCGGTGCCGATGTCGACGAGGAAATTCATGCCCGCATAGGGCTTGTCGCGCTGGACCGGCATGTGCGTTCTCGCTGGGGGAAGGGAATCGCGGATACGGACGAACTCTCCGCCGCATGGCCACATGCTCTCGACAACGCGGCGCTGCGCCGCGAGCGGTCATCACCACGCGTGTGCGTGCGCAAGACGAGCTTCAGTGCTGCCTGACGGCCACCGGCAGCGGCCGCACCGTCAATCCCACCGGCCCGCCCCACTAGTCAGGTCAGGCGACAGGACCGGCCAGCCGCGTGCCCGGCCTCACTTCGCGCCCGGCGTGGTGCAGAAGCGCTGGCGGTATTCCATCGCCCGGGGCATCAGCGCGGTGAGGTTCTGGATGCGCGTGCCGGGATTGGGGTGGGTGGAGGAGAATTCCGGCGGCGCCTGGCCGCCGCTGGCCTCGCTCATGCGCTGCCACAGCGGCACGGCTTCCTGCGGGTTGAAGCAGGCGGCGGCGGCCAGCATCAGGCCCACTTCGTCGGCCTGGGTCTCGTGCCCGCGCGCGTAAGGCAGCAGGTAGCCGTAGCCCATCGCCGCCATCACCATCTGCTGCTGTTGCGCGTCCATGCCGCTCATGGCGCCAGCCATCTGGCCGATCTGGGTGAGCTTCTGCTGCGACATGCGCTGGGCGCCGTGGCGCAGCAGCGCATGGGCGATCTCGTGGCCCATCACCACCGCCACCGCGTCGGCGTTCTGCGCCACCGGGATCAGCCCGGTGTAGACGGCCATCTTGCCGCCGGGCAGGCAGAAGGCGTTGGCCTGGTCGGACTGGATGACGTTGACGTCCCAGTCGAAGGTCTTCCAGTTGCCGCTGGGCTGGGTGCCGTGCTCCTGCGCGATCGCCGCCTCCACTTCCGGCACCTTGTCGATCAGCCGCTGGGCGATGGCGCGCACCTGCCGGGCGATCTGCGAATCCGGGTCGACCGGGCGCTCCTGGGAGAGGATCTCCTGGTACGCCTGCAGGCCCAGGGCCTTCTCCTCCTCCACGCCGATGGAGTTGTCGATCAGCACCTTCTCGCCGGTATAGGGGTCCACCACCCGGTTGGAGAAGTAGTAACAGCCGCCGTAGACCAGGAAGCCCAGCAGGATCAGCCAGCGGATGTTGCCGAACACGCCGCGGCGCTGGCCGCCGCCGCGCTGGCCGTACTGTCCCTGGCCGTAGGGATCCTGCCTCATCGTCCTTCTCCCTGCGGCTAGATGCCGCGCACCACGCGGAAACCGACCCGCGCGCTAGTCATATCCGAATCCGACGACGAACGCCATGCCGCCCGCGCCTGGACGGGCGAACTGGACCAGCCCGCACCCCGGACCACCCGCGAGCGGCAGCCGGGATTGAACCACGGCGCACCGTCGGCCGGCGCGCGCCGGTAGCTGGCGTGCCAGCAGTCGGCCACCCATTCGCTGGTGTTGCCTCCCATGTCCTTCAGCCCCCAGGCGTTGGCGCGGAAGCGGCCGACCGGCGCCGCGCCCCAGTAGCCATCGCCGTAGCCGGCGAAGGCGTTGTTCCAGTGCCGCCCGCTGGGCGAAACGTCGTCGCTCCCGGTGAGGTTGCCGAAGCCGCGCGGCGGCGGTCCGCCGCCCCAGGGATAGCGCCCCTGCACGCCGGCGCGCAGGGCGTATTCGTACTCCGCCTCGCTGGGCAGGCGATAGCCGTGCCCGGTCTGGCCGGACAGCCATTCGGCGTAGGCTTCGGCGTCGTAGACGCTGACGTGCACCACCGGCATGTCGTCGGCGGCCGGGTCGCCGGCATGGTCGGACTGCCAGTCCACGCCGCTGCGGCGGACGAAATTGCCGCTGCGCTCGTCGTAGACGATGGAATGGCCGCGGCGGGTGGCGCGCGGGCGGTACTGGGTGGCCTGCACGAAGCGGCGGAACTCGCCCACCGTCACCTGGTTGCGCGACATCGCGAAGCCGCGGTCGAAGCGCACGTAGTGCGCGGGCTTCTCGGCGTCCGGAGCGTCCGCCTCGTCGTCGGCCGCGCCCATCAGGAAACCGCCGTGCGGCACCACCACCATTTCCGGCCCGCGCCCGCCGTGTTGGAGCGCGTCGGTGAACGCCTGGCCCGGGCGGAACAGGCCGTAGTGGGTGGCCAGGTCGATGCGCTGGCGGAACTCCGCCGCCACCGCGTTGCCCGGCTCGGCGATGCGCAGGACTTCGGCCAGCTTGTTGCGCGCCTCCTTCAGACCCTGGAGAGTGGTCAGGTCCTTCACCCCTGCGTCGCGCAGTTCGAGGATGTGCGCCAGGCGGATGGCCTCCACCCGCCGGCGGGCGTCCTCCACCGTGCCGACGTCCTCGCCGCGCACGCCGGCGGCATGGTCCAGCCAGCGCCGTGCGGTGGCGAAGTCGGCCGCTTCGGCCGCGGTCTCGGCGCGCCGGATCATCGCGCTCTCCACCGCCGCCACGCCCTGCGAGGCACGCGCCTGCCCGGGCTTCCACTTCAGGATCTCGCGGAAGCCGGCCAGCGCGCCGCCCCCTTCCTCGCCCAGCCGGCCTTCTTGGAGGGCGCGTTCGCTGGCCAGGTTAAGTCGGGTGAGCTGGTCGGCCTCGTCCACCTTCGCCAGGTAGGCGGCCACGCCCGCGTCGGCGGGCGCCAAGGTGCGCGCGACAGCGGCGACCAGCCGCGCCCGGCGCAGCGCTTCGTCGCTGTCCTCAGCCTCCTCCAGCGCCTGCCGCCCCTGCACGAGCAGGCGGTCCAGGCTGCGCTCCAGGCCGCGCCGCGCCACGGCGTCGGCCGGATCGCGCCGTTGCAGGGCCAGGAACAGCGGGATCGCATCGTCGGCGGCCTCGAACAGGCGACCCTCGGCCAGCGCGCGTTCGGCCCGCCGGCGCGCCTGAGCGGCCTGCTCCGGCGCGATGGCAACGGCCGGCGGCTGCCAGTTCAGTTCGTTCATGCCGCTGTCGTCGCCGCTGACCGTCACCCGCGGCATGCGCACGGGCGCTTCGGTGTCCTGCCCCCGCTCCGCCGGCGGCGCCCCGCGCGAGCAGGCGGCCAGCAACGGCAGCGCCAGCAGCAGGAAAGCGATGGTGCGCAAACGACCTCCGTGCATCCGCCATGCAGTCCCGGGCGTGTCCATGGAGGGGACAGGCCATGGACGGGACGTTAGGCTATTGTCCCCTGCCTGAGCAAACCACGCACCTCGCGGAGAATTCGTGCCCCATTGGATCGACACACCGGCCGCGCTGGAAGCGCGGCTCCAGCACCGCCCGGCCCGCATCGGCCTGGATACCGAATTCGTGCGGGAGCGGACCTTCTGGCCGCAACTGGCCCTGGTGCAGATCGCCGTGGAGGACGAGATCCTGCTGGTGGACGCGCTGGTGCCCGGCATGGCGCAGGCGCTGGCGCCGGTGCTGGCCGACCCGGCCGTGACCAAGGTGATGCACAGCGCCAGCGAGGACCTGGTGGCGTTCAAGGTGAGTTGCGGCGTGCTGCCCACCCCGCTGTTCGACACCCAGATGGCCGCCGCGCTGGCGGGCATCGCCGCAGGCATCGGCTACCAGAAGCTGGTCGAGCGCATCACCGGCGTGTCGCTGCCGAAGGGAGAGACGCGCTCGGACTGGCTGCGCCGCCCGCTCAGCGAAGCCCAGTTGCACTACGCCGCCGACGACGTGCGCTACCTGTTCGCCCTGCACGACGCCCTGCGCGCGCAACTCCAGGAAACCGGCCGCCTGTCCTGGCTGGAGGAGGACTGCGCGCGCTTCGTCGAGAACGCCGCGCAGGACGAACCCGAGCGCTGGCCGCACCTGGCCGTGCGCAGCGCCCAGTTCCTCGACGCCCCGGCGCAGCAGCGCCTGGTCCGGCTGCTGCGCTGGCGCGAAGCGCAGGCCCGCAGCAGCGACAAGCCGCGGAGCTGGATCCTGGACAACGAACTGGCCGCCACCTTGGCCCGCACGCCGCCCACCGACCGCGACGCCCTGCTGCGGCTGTTCGACGGCCAGCCCAAGGCCCCGCGCAAGCTGGCCGACGCGGTCTGGCACGCGCTCACCACCCCGGTGGAGGACGAAGCCGGACTGCCGCTGGCGCGCACCGCCAGCGACGGCGACAAGGCCCTGCTGAAGCGCCTGCAGGACGCCGTCTCCCGGCACAGCGAAACCCTCGGCCTGCCCGACGGCGTACTGGCCTCGCGCCGCTACCTGGAAGCCCTGCTGGAATCCGGCCGCTGGCCCGGCGCCCTCTCCGGCTGGCGCCGCACCCAACTGGAACCCCTGCTCGCGCCGCTGCTGCCTTCCGCCGGCTGAGCGTCGGGAGAGCGGAAAGCCGGCAAGGGTGTCGCCGTTCAGGTGCGTCACGACGGCCGGCCGGCGCCACCCGCTTCCCGCGGGAATATTCGTGCGCACGCGCTGGTCGGTCCCTTGCGATGCGGCTTCTTCCCCCTTGCCGCCCCCCATGCATGGTATTTCCAGCGTGAACCCGGAAGAGGCCGTCTTCCCCACGATGACGGCCTCCTCCATCCGTACCCTGCCCGCAACAACCACACGGCCCCGGCTTGGCACCGTCGGCGGCGCAGGCTAGAATAGCGCCGCTCTTGTGGGGCCATAGCTCAGCTGGGAGAGCGCGTCGTTCGCAATGACGAGGTCGGGAGTTCGATCCTCCCTGGCTCCACCACTTACACGAAGCCCCGCTCACGCGGGGCTTTCTGTTTCAAGGACCTGACCGATCCGACAGTGGATGCGGCTAGTCCTTGTCCAAACACCGATACGCGGCCCTTCCTATGTTTTGGCTTAAGCCGAACTTACGGAAAGAACCCCAGACATGCGTAAACCGCCCAAGATCACGCTTCGGGCATTTCTGGACGGACCTACGCACCGTGGGGCAGGACGGAACTGAAGCAGGCAGACGACACGCTGCGGCGTATCGAACAAACGTCAGATCTGCTGCCGATGCCCCTAAAGGACATCAACGCCAAGGTGTTGAACGCTTGTGGGTTACAGCCCTGTAAACAGTTGAGCCGAGATTGAAACCACAGAATGAGTCCGTGGTGGTTTGGTCCTTTTCGCGATCAGACATAGCGAAACCGCGGACATGGATAATCGGAAGATATCTAATTTTGGGCATATTCCTGCTCCGATCGGGGAAGATATCCACAATCCAGTCCGTTAGCGTTGACTATTAGAGCCGATCGATGATCGAAGTCCGTTGCGAACGTAAGTTGCACAGCACTGAATGTGCGCGATCTTGCCTCCTCCATCGCATCCGGACTTCCCCACTTGTGCGCATCGAACGATAGGTCGTAGCCCCCCTCATCCGCTATTTGGCCAAGTGCTTCTGCCATAGCTAAAGCCCGATCATTCGCCAGATGCCAGTTTATCTGACGACTATCCTTTCTCTCCCCGCCTGCCGCATCAAGAAAAGGGGCTGCACTGGCGAAACCAAGCACCGTAAAACTCTTAACACCGCCGCTGGTGTAGCAGTACTTCGAGATAGCCTCCACGACATCCCTGATCCGACCTCTGCTCTTCGTATCGAATGCAAGTACCGCCGGCTCGAATAATCCAGACGGAACAGGCCGCTCGCCGCTCACTTCGGCCATTCGGTTGGACGCGAGCCTGCCTCGTGGAAACAAGATTGCCGGAGCAGCTACGTACGTCGTTGCAGGCGATGTCCGAAGCACTATTAGCTGGGCCGCTGCCTTCTCCTCCGCCGCCTGACTCTCCTCTCCGCGAACGACGATCTCACTCCATGAGAGACAACCAAGTGCGACCGTCATGCATAGAACCCAAAAATTCCCGATTGTCCTGGGCTTCAAGAAGATGTCCGACCTCTTCTGAATCCAGTCATCGGCTATCTCGGTGAGCGCGAACAGATCGCCCATGCACTTGACAGCGACACCAACCGCGACCGCCAAAGTAGCCCACACATATCCGATGTTCTTCTGCGACTTCTTCTCCAGAAGATGCTCGTCGATGGCAAATGCTGCGACCAGGGCAAGTGCAAGAACAACTGTTAGAAGCAATAGAACTGCAAGCGCTCGAACAAGCTCTGATTTGAGCGCCTCACTCCAACTACGGGCGAGCATTTGCCGAAGCCCCTGCCACCTGCTCATTTGTGTCTCCGCCATACCCCCTCCGCGTCAGCCGCCATACGACGTCAACGAAACGTCCCTGTCCGAACCTGGACGGCATGTTGAGGCCAACGACGAGAGTTGGTTTGGGAGGACTGCCGCTTGTCGGCACGACCAGGTAAGTGCATTTACCTGGACTTTTTGCTCAGAGACGGCTTCGCGGGTTCCTCTCTCCAAGGACTAATGTCCACGCAAAATTCGCGTGATTCCCTCTCGCAAAACAGGCGTTATGCACACGCCTCTTGAAGGATGGCGCCGCGGCGAATGGCCGTGCATCCCATGCCCATCCCCTGCCCGCTTGTACGCGGCACGAAAAAAAGCCCGCCGGCGCAATGCCGGCGGGCCAAGGCAAGTCCTGACGAGGAGGGAGGTCAGAACCTGTAGTTCACGCCCAGCAGGTAGCTGCGGCCCCACTCCACGTATTCCAGCGGGCGGTCCTTGGTGCCGGCGTAGGTGCGGTAGGCTTCGTCGGTCAGGTTGCCGACCTGGAACAGGATGCTCAGGCCGCCCAGGGCGTGGCCCTCGGGGAACGAGTAGCTGACCTGCGCGTCGGTGATGTTCTCGCCGACCACGTAGCGCAGCGTGCGGTTGCCGTTGAAGTTGCCGATCTCGCCGATGAAGTCCGAACGCCGGCGCTGGTTGACGCGCGCCTCGAACCCGTTCCGCTCGTAGTAGACCGTCAGGTTGTAGACGCGCTTGGACAGGCCCGGCAGGTCGATGTCGCCGCCACCCACGCTGGAGGCGCTTTCCGGGTCGCGGATCTTGATGTTGCTGTCGTTGAACGTGGCGCTGGCGACCACGCCGAAACCCTGCAACGCCTCGCTGATCATCTCCAGCGGCAGCGACGCGGTGAGTTCCAGGCCCTGCAAGCTGCCACCCTTGCCGTTCTCCGGCTTGGCGAAGCTGCCGGTCGGATTGACGCCGACGCCCGGGAAGTTCGGGTGCGGCGGGATGTCGGCGGTGTACTCGGACAGATCGTAGAACGGATCGGTCTGGGTGTAGATGTACGACTTCAGGTCCTTGTAGAAATAGGCCGCCGCGACGTAGGCGCGGGTGCCGAAGTACTTCTCGTAGGAGATGTCGAACGCGTTGGCACGCCACGGATCCAGCGTGGGGTCGCCGCCGTTGGCGTAGCTGTTGCGCAGGCCGGTGCCGTTCTCCGGGTCGGGACCGTCGGACGCGCTCACTTCCAGCGAAGCGCGCAACTGGTCGACGCGCGGGCGCGCCACCTGCCTGGCCAGGGCGACGCGCAGGGTCTGGTCGTTCTCGAATCCGAACGCCAGGTTCATGCTCGGCAGCACGTCGGTGAAGGTCTTGCCGAGGTGGATCGGCCGGGGATCGCTGCCGCCCGTGAGCCGGATCGCGTCGGAGGACTGGTCGACGTGCTGGACCTGCACGCCGGCGTTGCCGCGCACGCTGACGCTGCCCCATTCGGTATCGATG
Organism: uncultured Pseudoxanthomonas sp.; assembly: GCA_937975725.1. Taxonomy (GTDB): domain Bacteria; phylum Pseudomonadota; class Gammaproteobacteria; order Xanthomonadales; family Xanthomonadaceae; genus Pseudoxanthomonas_A. Next base: position 17,224 of record CALJUL010000118.1, read on the forward strand.
TTGCCGCGGATGTAGGCGGTGGTGGTCTTCTCCCTGACGTCCCAGGCCTTGGCGACGAGGTACGGGAACGCCGTGGCGCTCGGCTCGAAGGTCATGTAGCGCGCCACGGCGGCGGGGACGTTCCAGGACGGGATGTAGCCGATGCCGGCGAAGCCGAGGTCGACCGGCCGGTACTGCAGGTCAGAGGCGATCGCCGTGATGCCCTGGGCGCCGAGGTTGATGTTGCCCTCGGGCTGGCGCTTGTTCTTCTCGCGGTCGGCGTAGTTCAGGCCGAAATCGACGTCCGAGAATCCCTTGAGGAACGCCGGCGCCGGCAGCGAGAGCGCCAGCTTGGCGGTCCTCAGCTCATCGACGACGTTCGGCACCTTGCCGTAGCCCGATCCGTAGATGGTGCCGGTCAGGTACAGCGAATCCGGGTCCGAATAGTCGCGGCCGGGATTCAACTGCGAGAAGCCGTTGTTCCTGATCTGGAGCTGCAGCGTATCCAACTGGGGCGCCGGCAGCATCTGCGTGTTGTTCTCGAGGTTGAGTTCGTCGCGCTTGGCGCGCGACCAGCCGAGGTCGGCGACGATGCGCGCCTGGCCGGCCGTGAACTCGTTGTTCCATCCGAAGGCGTTGATCTCGTCTTCCCGATGGTTGTACATGCCGCGCACCAGCGGATACACGTTGCCGACCGTGCCGCCGGTGAAGGTGTTGTCGCCGTTGATGGCGGGATTGGTGACGTCCAGCCGGCCGTAGCCGCCGTTGTAGTCGCCGATGTGGACTTCGAACTGGTTGGCCGTGTCGACCTGCTCGGCTTCCGAATGGAACAGGTCCAGCGTGCTGGTCCAGGCGTTCGACGGGCGGAACTGCAGGGTGGCCATCACGCCGTCGCGCTTGGTTTCGCCGGTGCGGCGCAGCGCCTTGATGCCGTCGGAGTAGAACGTGCCGGCCGGCACGCCCGGGCGCCAGTTGTCGCCGATGGCCTGCCAGGGCTCGTACAGGCCCACCTGGTTCTCCTGGATCGGCGTGGTCGTATGCGAATAGCCGATCGAGAAGCCGAAGGTGCGCGCCTGGTTCTGGGTGATGTAGCTGGCGTTGATGCGCTCGCCGTAGGCGGAGGCGTCGGCCGCGGCGCCAAGCGAGTTGCGCTGGCCGCGCACGCCCAGGGCGCCCACCGGCGCATCGAAGCTCAGCGGGCGCACCGTCTGCATGTCGATCGTGCCCGACAGGCCCTGGCCGATCAGGCCGGAGTCGGGCGTCTTGTACACCGTCACGCCGCTGACCAGTTCCGACGGGTACTGGTCGAACTCGACACTGCGGTTGTCGCCGGTGCTGACCATCTCGCGGCCGTTGAGCAGCGTGGTGGAGAAGTCCGGCGACAGACCGCGCACGCTGATCACCTGCGCACGGCCGGCGACGCGCTGCGCGGCCAGGCCCGGCAGGCGGCCGATGGATTCGCCGATGCTGACGTCCGGCAACTTGCCGATGTCTTCGGCGGAGACCGCCTCGACGATGGAGGTGGAATCGCGCTTGACCGAGATCGCGCTCTCGATGCCGCGGCGGATGCCGGTGACCACCACGGTGTCCAGTTCGGTGGCGTCGGTCTGCGGGTCCTGTGCGGCCGTTTCCGCCGTCTGGGCGTGCACGCCGGTCGCGGTCAGCGTGATGGCGGACGCCAACGCCGCACTAAGCAGGTTGCGCTTGAATTGCATGTTCCCCTCTCCAAGGACGTTGTATGCGATGAGCCGGGTGCGTCGTGCGGGACGATCGCCCGGCTCTGCTGCGCCGGAGCGATGGCGCTCCGGAACGTGCGGCAATGGTAGTGGCGCGCGCAGGCGCACAAACGGCCCTGCATACGTATTCATCGCCGTGCATCGCATTCACACGACACGCGCTCCGTGCACGTGCGGACACGCGCCGCATACGCCTGCGCGCACGCATCCGCGCGCCCTGCCGGCAGCGTGCACGACGTTGCGGTGCGCCCGATGCGAAGGCCCGGCGCGGCGTAAACGTTTTCCGGCCGGATCAGCCGATGACGGCGTAGTGCACGCCGCGCGGCGGCAGCAACAGGCGCTGACCATAGCGCGCGGCGGCGGCGAAGCCGTGGCCGTCGAGCGCCGCGCCCGTCCCGGGTGGCAACTGCCATTCCACCGGCGCAGCGGAGAGGTTGAACACCGCCAGCAACGCCTGGTCGCCGGCCCGACGAGTGAACGCGAGGACGGGTTCCGGCGCGTCGTGGAAACGGATGCTGCCGGTGCGCAAGGCGGGCTGGCCGTTGCGCCAGGCCAGGAAGCGGCGCACCTGGTTGAGCACGGAAGCGGGATCGGCTTCCTGCGCCGCCACGCTGATGGCGCGATGCTCCGGCGGGATCGGCAGCCACGGCGCGGCATGGCTGAAGCCCGCCTGCTCTTGGCCGTCCCACGGCATCGGCGTGCGGCAACCGTCGCGGCCCTTGAAGTTGGGCCAGAACGTCTTGCCGTAGGGATCCTGCAATGCATCGTAGGGCACGTCGGCTTCGGGCAGCCCAAGTTCCTCGCCCTGGTACAGGCAGACCGAGCCGCGCAGCGAGCACACCAGCGCCACCAGTTGCGCCGCCAAAGCCGGCGAAGCATCGCCATTGCCCCAGCGCGTCACCGCGCGCTGCACATCGTGGTTGGACACCGCCCAGCACGGCCAGCCCTCGGCCATCGCCGCCTCCAGCCGCTCGACCGTGGCGCGGATGTAGGCGGCGCTGCCGTCCTCGGTCAGCAGCTCGAAGCTGTAGCCCATGTGCAGGCGCTGGTCGGTGACGTACTCTGCGGTGGTCGCCAGCGAATCCTCCGACGAGATCTCGCCCAGCGCGGCCGCGTCCGGATAGCGGTCCAGCAGCGCGCGCAGGCGCTCCAGGAACGGGATGTTCTCCGGCTGCGTGTTGTTGTACCAGTGGTACTGGTAGGCGTAGGGATTGTCCGGGCTGAAGCCGCGGCCGAAGCGCTTGTCCTTCGGCTTGGGCGGATTGTCGCGCAGCCGCGCGTCGTGGAAGCAGAAGTTGATCGCGTCCAGGCGCAGGCCGTCCACGCCGCGGTCCAGCCAGAACCGCACGTTGTCCAGCGTGGCCTGCTGCACCTGCGGATTGTGGAAGTTCAGGTCGGGCTGGCTGGCGAGGAAGTTGTGCAGGTAGTACTGCTCGCGCCGCGGTTCCCAGCGCCAGGCCACGCCGCCGAACAGCGACATCCAGTTGTTGGGCGGCGTGCCGTCTTCCTTCGGATCGGCCCAGACGTACCAGTCGGCCTTCGGGTTGTCGCGGCTCTCGCGGCTCTCCTTGAACCAGGGATGCTCCACCGAGCAATGGCTCAGCACCTGGTCGATCATCACCTTGATGCCCAGCGAATGCGCCTTGGCCAGCAGCCGGTCGAAGTCGTCCAGCGTGCCGAACAGCGGGTCCACGTCGCGGTAGTCGGCGATGTCGTAGCCGAAGTCGGCCATCGGCGACTTGAAGAACGGCGAGATCCAGATGGCGTCCACGCCCAGCCCGGCGATGTAGTCGAGCTTCTCGACGATGCCCGGCAGGTCGCCCACGCCATCCCCGTTGGTATCCAGGAAGCTGCGGGGGTAGATCTGGTAGATCACCGCGCCGCGCCACCAGTTGTTCTTCGTCATCGCTGCACCAGGCTGCACGCATGGCGCGCCCTCGGCGCGCTCGGCGGGCGCCACTATTCCACGACTCGCCCGCGAACGTGAGAGCAGGCCGGCGCGCCTGCGCATGAATACGTATGCAGGCGAACGGCCGCCGCCGCGCCCATTCGCAACGCTGAAGACAAAAGCGCCACGCCGCGCCTTCCGCCAAATCCAATGCCGACAAGGAGTTGCGCGCGCATCGCCGGCCGGAACGGCGCATCGCGCGATGCGGATGGCGGGGCGCGACCTCCTTGCAGTGCAGCATGGAATCGCCCGCGCTTGCCTGCAAGATGCCGCCACGCCGCGCGGCGACGCGCGCCTCTTCTTCGCCACACGACCGGAAACACCGAATGACTCCGAAGCCGCGCCTGTCCTTCTGGCAGATCTGGAACATGTGCTTCGGCTTCCTCGGCATCCAGTTCGGGTTCGCCCTGCAGAACGCCAACGTCAGCCGCATCTTCCAGACGCTGGGCGCGGACATGGACGACGTGCCGGGCCTGTGGATCGCCGCGCCGCTGACGGGCCTGATCGTGCAGCCCATCATCGGCCACCTGTCCGACCGCACCTGGACCCGCCTGGGCCGGCGCCGCCCCTACTTCCTCTGGGGCGCGATCTTCTCCACCGCCGCGCTGTTCGTCATGCCCAATTCGCCGGCGCTTTGGATCGCGGCCGGCACGCTGTGGATCCTGGATGCGTCGCTCAACGTGTCGATGGAGCCATTCCGCGCCTTCGTCGGCGACCAGTTGCCGCCGAAGCAGCGCCCCGCAGGCTACGCCATGCAGAGCTTCTTCATCGGCGTGGGATCGGTGGTGGCGAGCATGCTGCCGTGGCTGCTGGCGAAGGCCGGCGTGTCGAACACGGCCGCCCCGGGCCTCGTGCCCGACACGGTGACCTACGCGTTCTACTTCGGCGGCGCGGTGCTGTTCCTCGCCGTCGCCTGGACAGTGCTGCGCACGCGCGAATATCCGCCGGAGCAACTGGCCGCATTCGACGACGCATCGCCCGCCGGCGTGGCATCGGACGCACACGTGGACCGCGACCGCGCACGCGCGCAGTCGATGGTGTGGCTGGTGGCCGGGCTGGCCGGCGTCGCCGCCATTGCGTGGTGGAGGCTCGACCGCCTGCTCTACGTGCTGGCCGGCGGTGTCGCTGCCTACGGCCTGGCGCTGCTGCTTGCCAGCGCCTGGCGCGCGCGCAACATGTTCACCTCCATCATGGCCGACCTGCAGGCGATGCCGGACACGATGCGGCGGCTGGCGGTGGTGCAGTTCTTCTCGTGGTTCGCGCTGTTCGCCATGTGGATCTACGCCACGGCGGCGGTGACCGGCGTGCACTACGGCGCCACCGACACCGCCTCGGCCGACTACAACGAGGGCGCCAACTGGGTGGGCGTGCTGTTCGCCGCTTACAACGGCTTCGCCGCGCTGGCGGCGATCCTGATCCCGTGGATGGTACGCGCATTCGGCCTGCGCATGAGCCACCTGGTCAACGTGTCGCTGGGCGGCCTGGGGCTGCTATCGTTCCTGCTGGTCCGCGATCCGCAATGGCTGCTGCTGTCGATGGTCGGCGTGGGCTTTGCCTGGGCGTCGATCCTATCGCTGCCCTACGCGCTGCTGTCCGACAGCCTGCCGGCGGAGAAGATGGGCGTATACATGGGCATCTTCAATTTCTTCATCGTCATCCCGCAATTGGTGGCGGTCAGCATCCTGGGCTTCCTGCTCAAGCTCTTCGCCGGCGGCCAGCCGATCTACGCGCTGGCCATCGGCGGCGCCAGCCTGCTGGTGGCGGGCCTGTGCGTCCTGTGGGTGAAAGAACCGCGCCCCGGTCCGGAGGCCGCCTAATGCACTGCATTCCCCTCGCCACCGCGTTGGCGCTGCTGCTGTCCTGCGCGCCCGCGCTGTCCGCCGACGATTTCTACGGCACCACCGAACCATTCGCGAAGGAAGCGGTGTACTTCGTGCTGACCGACCGTTTCGTCAACGGCGATCCGTCCAACGACCACCGCGACCAGGGCGGTGCGCATCCCACCTTCGACCGTCCCACCCCGGGCGCGCCGGAGGGCGAGTCGGACAACGTCGGCTACCTGGGCGGCGACTTCAAGGGCATCCTGGACAACGCCGGCTACATCCGCGGCCTGGGCTTCACCTCGGTATGGATCACGCCCATCGTGGACAACCCCGACGAAGCCTTCACCGGCGGCGAAGCGGTGACCTGGGGCGGCGCCTTCACCGACCGCGGCAAGACCGGCTACCACGGCTACTGGGGCATCAATTTCTACAAGCTGGACGAGCACCTGCCCAGCGACGGGCTGGACTTCGCCGGTTTCACCCGGGCGATGAAGGAGCGGAAGCTGGACGTGGTACTGGACATCGTCGCCAACCACGGCTCGCCGGCGTATTCGATGCCGAAGATGCAGCCGCAGTACGGCAAGGTCTGGGACAAGGACGGCCGGCTGGTCGCCGACCACCAGAACCTGGCCCCGGAAAGACTGGACCCGCGCCGCAAGCTGCTGCACGCCTTCTACAACACCGGCGGCGGGCTGGCGCAATTGTCCGACTTCGACGAGAACAATCCTGCCGTGCTGGACTACCTGGCCGGCGCCTACGCGCAGTGGATCGACCAGGGCGCGGCGGCGTTCCGCGTGGACACCATCGCCTGGATGCCGCATGCGTTCTGGAAGAAGTTCGCCGACCGCATCCGCGAGAAGCAGCCGGGCTTCTTCATGTTCGGCGAGAACTTCGACTACGACGCCGCCCGCATCGCCGGCCACACCTGGGCGCGCAACGGCAGCTACAGCGTGCTGGACTTCCCGCTGAAGGGGAAGCTGACCGAGGTGTTCGAGAAGCCCGGCAGCGACTTCGCCGAACTGGGCAAGGCGCTGTACCTGGAAGACGGCCCGTACGCGAATCCATACGAGTTGATGACCTTCTACGACAACCACGACATGGCGCGGATGGACGCGTCCGACCAAGGCTTCATCGATGCGCACCACTGGCTGTTCACCGCGCGCGGCATCCCGGTGGTCTATTACGGCTCGGAAACCGGCTTCATGCGCGGCCGCGCCGAGCACGCCGGCAACCGCAACTACTTCGGCCAGGCGCGCATCGACGCCGCGCCGCAGAGCCCGATCTTCGCCCCCTTGCAGCGCATCGCCCGGCTGCGCCGCGACACTCCGGCGCTGCAACGCGGCCTGCAACTCAACGTGCGGCTCAAGGGCGACCACGCCGTCTTCTACCGCGTGTTGCAGCATGAGGGCACGAACCAGACCGCACTGGTGATGCTCAACAAGGGCGACGCGCCGGCCAGGCTGGCGGTGACCGACTACCTGCAAGCCGGCCAGTGGCGCGACGCCTTCACCGGCCGCGTCCAGCGCGTGCGCAACCGCCTGCAGGCCGACGTGCCCGCGCACGGCGTGCGCGTATTCCTGCTCGACGCCCCCATCACCCGCCAGGACACCCGCGCCCGCCTGGCCGACCTGATGGCCCGCAAGAGCCCGAAGGCGGATTGATCGCCTGCGCCCGACCTGTGCACTGTAGGAGCGGCTTCAGCCGCGACCGCGGCTCCAAAGAAACCTTCAGCCGCGGATGACACGGATGAGCGCGGATAAAGCGGATCAGAGCAAAAGCTTTATCAGCGCCATCCGCGCTCATCCGCGTTGATCCGTGTCCCCCGCTTTCCAAGCCGTGCGGTTGCGACTGACGCCGCTCCTACAAGTGGATGCGCAGCCGGCGGCCCGTTCTAGGGGCTGTGCGGTTCGGCCCAGACGCTGTTGGGTTCGCCGGTCCTGGCGCGACGGGCCGTGGTGCGTGCCAACCAGGCGAAGGCGATGGCCATCGCCAGGGCGCCGGCGTCGATGGCGAACAGGGCCGTGTGGCCGACCGCCGCGCTCTTCCACAACCATTCGCCGGTCGCCGCGCCATGCGCCAGCGGCACCAGCGCGGTGACGATGGCGGCGGCCCACAGCAGTTCGCGCGCCGCGCGGGCCGGGGCGCGCAGGGCCGCCCACAGCAGACACAGCGCCCAGGTAGTGAAGCAGGTCCAGGTCACCCCGGCCGCGACCGGCACGTCCCAGGCGGCAGCGCGGGCTTCGAATACCTGCGCGGCGACGAACGCGGCCGAGATTGCCACGCACACGCCGATGCAGACGCCCACCGTCGCCTTCGCCATCCATACCTGCGCCTTGCCCTGCGTCGCCTGCCGCCGCTTGCGGCGCGATTCGATCCACAGCAGGTTGCCGGAATAGAACAGGAAAGCGCCGCCCAGACCGAGCAGGAAATACAACCACTGCACCCAGGCGTTGCCGTACTCGCCGAAGTGCAGCAGATAGGCGATCGACAACGTGGCGTGGTTGGCGTCGCGACGGCCGGGCAACTGGCTGGCGACCAGCTCGCCGGTGGCGGCGTTCAGCGCCACCGCGCCGAGCGCACCTAGCCTGCGCGGCGCTTCACCGGTGATCTCGACGATGGCGTTGGCGTCGCCGACGTGGGTGAGCTTGAGGTAAACCGGCTCGAACGCTTCCAGCCCCTGCGCCTTCGCCGCTTCCTGCGCGCGCGCATGCCACATCGCCACGCTGCCCGGCGCCTGCGGCCTGCCGGCCGGCTGCACCTGCGGGGCGGTGTCCAGCGCGGCCGGCATCGTTTCGGCCAGCTTGCCGCCGTAGACCAGCGGATCGAGCGCCAGCGCCACCACCATCACCAGGCACAGCAGCGCGCCGGTGACCGCGAACATCACGTGCAGGGGCAGGCTGAGCACGCCGATGACGTTGTGCGCGTCCTGCCAGAAGCGCTTGAAGTTGCGCCCCGGCCGCAGCGCGAACAGGTCTTCGGCCAGCTTCGGCAGATGGATCACCAGGCCCGACACCAGTGCCACGCCGTACAGCAGGCTGACGATGCCCATCAGGTAGGTGCCCGCCACCGGGATGCCGAGCGAATAGTGCAGCGCGTTGACCAGTTCCGACAGCGCGGCCGCGGGCGGATGCTCGGCGCCTTCGGGATCGTCAGGAGTGGCGTAGTGCCAGGTGCCGGCGGCGTCGGGCCAGTACACCACCGGCTGGGCGGTCTCTTCGCCGGGGAACATCATGCCCACCCACGCGCGCGCCTCCGGGTGGCGCGCCAGCGTGCCGTCGAGCAGGCGTTGCGCGTCGTCCAGCGTGCCGACCGGCTGCTCCGCCGCATGCGGCGACTGCCACACCATCAGGTCGTGGTGGAAGATGGTGATCGCGCCGGCGTAGAAGGCGACGAACAGCGCGAAGCCCGCGCACAGCCCCACCCACGTATGCAGCGTGGTGAAGGTACGCAGCGTGCCGGAGGAGAACCTGATCACCATGCCTCATTGCACCCATTGCAGATGGCGCAGCCACCACAGCGCCAGCAGGCCCGCGGCCGCCAGCCCCGCATAGGCCAGCCAGGCGCGCGCGCCGTCGCGGAAGGCGAAGGCCAGGCAGGCCAGTCCCACCCACACCGGGAAGAACGCCACCAGGCCGCCCACCAGCGTGGACTGCCATGGCCCCGGCAAGGCCCAGCCGATCAGGCCCACCAGCGCGGCGGCCAGGAAGAAGCCGGGCACGATGCCGGCGGTCGCGCGGCCCCACATCAGCCGCCGCCCCCGTTGCCGTTGCCGCCGCCCTGCCCGTCGGCCGGCGCCGCCGACAGCGCCGCCATATACGGCAGTGCCATCATCCCCAGCATCCACGTGCCCAGCATCGCGCAGCTTCCCGCACCCGCGCCGAGCACGGCGATCCACAGCGCCAGCGACACGGCGGCCAGCCCCAGCCCGGCCCAGGTACCGGCACGCCCCAGCCGGCGCCAGGACGGCCAGCGGCAATGGCGCGAACCGGCGTACAGCCCCGCCGCCGACAGCAGGGCGGCGAGGCAGGCGGCGAACACGGTCAAGGACGGCATGGCGATGGCGGGCCGGGCGTGCGTCAGCGGCTCACCACTGGTAGCGCGCCGTGGCGGTCACCGTGCGCTCGTAGCCGTAGTAGCACCAGTAGATCGCGTTGCAGGCACTGATGTATTGCTTGTCGGCCAGGTTCTGCACGTTCAACTGGAAGCGCCAGGCGGAGACGTCGTAGTGCACGGCCGCGTCGAACAGCGTGTACGAGGGCGTTTCCCACTCGTTGCGCGCGTCGCCGAAATGCGCGCCGGTATAGCGCGCGCCGGCGCCGAAGCCCAGCCCCGCCAGCGCGCCGCCGGTGACCGTGTAGTCCGCGCCCAGCGACGCGGCGTGCTCGGGCTGCAACGCGATCCGCTTGCCCAGCGTGGCGGCGTCGTTGCTCTTGGTCACTTCCGAATCGATGTAGGCGTAGGCGCCGTACACGCTCAGGCCGCGACCCAGGTTCCAGCGGCCTTCCAGTTCCACGCCGCGCACCTTGGTCTCGCCCTGCTGGATCGAGAACAGGGTGTGGTCCGGGTCCACGGTCAGCGTGTTCTGCTGGGTGATCTCGTACAGCGCCAGCGTGGCCAGCACCTTGCCGTTGGCCGGCTGGTACTTCAGGCCGGCCTCGACCTGCTCGCCGGTGGTCGGCACGAACGCGCGGCCGGCGAAGTCGGCGCCGACGGTGGGCTGGAACGACTGCGACCAGCCCGCGTAGGGCGCCAGGCCGTTGTCGAACACGTAGTTCACGCCCACGCGCGCGGAGAACCGGTCGTCGCTCTGGTGACCACCGTTGCTGTCGGTGCCCACCCAGTCCTGGCGCCCGCCCAGGGTGAACACCCAGCGATCCAGCTTGATCTGGTCCTGCACGTACAGGCCCAGTTGCGACTGTGTCTGGCGCGTGCTGGCGGTGGTGGCCGGGTTGAAGTCCGGACGCAGGTCCGGCATCGATCCGTACACCGGCTCGAACACGTCCAGGCCGGTGGCCGCGAACACGAAGTTGGAATCGTAGGCGTAGCGCGCGCGGCGGTAGTCCAGGCCGGCCAGCAGCGCGTGTTCGGCGCGGCCGGTGGCGAAGCGCCATTGCAGGTTGTTGTCCAGGCCGAAGGTGCGCTCGTCCTCGCGCGTGGACCACAGGTAGCGGAACAGGGTGCGCTGGTCGCCGATCAGGCCGAACGCGCCGACCGACACGCCGGGCTCGACTTCCGAGTCCATGATCCGCGCGCTCTGCTGGAAGCGCACGCCGCCGCCGAAGTCGTGGCCGAATTCGTAGCCCAGCGATTTCATCGTCTTCACGTAGTCGTTGGCGTTGGGCTCGCCGGTGTACAGGCTGGCGCGGATCCTGCCGTTGGGGTTGGGCAGCAGCGTGCCCTCGGCCGGTAGGAAGCCGGCACCGCCCTTGGTGTCGGCCTTCTGCCAGCGCGCCAGCACGGTCAGTTCGTTGACCTCGTCCGGCTTCCAGGTGACGGCGGGGGCGAAGTAGTAGCGGTCGTCGTGGATGTAGTCCACCGGCGTGTCGCCGTTGCGGCCCAGGCCGGTGAGGCGGTACAGCAGGGTGCCGCTCTCGTTGAGCCTGCCGCCGACGTCGAAGGCGATCTGCTTCATGGCGTCGCTGCCGACCTGCACTTCCACTTCGCGCGGCGCGTCCTCGCGCGGGCGCTTGCTGACGTAGTTGACCAGGCCGCCCGGCGGCATCGCGCCGTAGTTGACCGAGGCCGGCCCCTTCAGCACTTCCACCTGCTCCAGGCCGTAAGGCTCGATGCGGGTGATGCCGGTGCCGGAGCCTTCCGGCAGGGCCAGGCCGTCCAGGTAGCGCGCCGGGGTGAAGCCGCGCACCAGCAGCCAGTCGCTGCGGCTGTCGCTGCCGTAGCCGCCGCCCTGCGCGCCGGCGGTGAACCACACCGCCTCCTCTATGCCGTGGATACCGCGGTCGCGCATCTGCCGCTCGGTCACCACCGAGATAGACTGCGGGATCTCCTTCAGCGGCGTGGCGGTCTTGGTGGCGGTGCCGGAGCTGCGCGGGATCGGCGCCTGCACCTGCACGGCGTCCAGGGTGACGGCATCGGGCTGCGCCGACGCGGCGGACTGCGCGAAGACTGCCGGGGGAACGGCCAGCAGGAGGCCGATGGCCAGGCTCAGGGGACGCGGAGAGCGCGGGCGGCGCGGGGGAACGGAAGGCATGGGGAGGGACCGTGGAATGGCTGGCCGCCCCCGCGCCGCCCATCGGCGCAGCGAGCCGGCAGGCCAGGCCCGCCGCCAGCGGCAAATAAGAATAATTCTTATTCTAGGGAGGGCGCGGCCGGCCGGCAATGGCCGTCAGGCGCCGGTCGAGCCCCGCAGCGCCAGTTTCACGGGGATGGTCCGGCTCTCCGCCGCCTCGCCGTGGATCAGGGCCAGCAACGTCTCCACCAGCAACGCCCCGGCCTGCTTGGTGTCCTGCTGCACGGTGGACAGCCCGGGATTGACGAAGCTGGCCAGCGGGATGTCGTCGAAGCCGGCCACGGCCACGTCGTCGGGCACGCGCAGGCCACGTTCGTGCAGCGCCTTCATCGCCCCCACCGCGATCAGGTCGCTGGCGGCGAACACCGCGTCGAACTCCGCCCCGCCGGACAGCAGGTGCGTCACCGCCTCGTGGCCGGACTGCTCGGTGGTGATGGCGTCCACCTGCAGTGCCGGATCGGCGGCCAACCCGGCGGCTTCCAGCGCACGGCGGTGGCCGAGGTAGCGTTCGAGGAATTCCGGATAGTGGTTGGAAGCATGCCCGAGGAAGGCGATGCGCCGCCGCCCTTGCGCCAGCAGATGCGCGGTGATGTCGTGTCCGCCCTGGGCGTTGTCGCAGCCGATGGAAACGCCCGGCGTGTCCGGCTGCACCGCGCCCCAGCGCACGAAGTGGGTACCCTGCTCCACCAGCCGTTCCAGCCGCCCGCGCGACTCCAGGTAGTCGCCGTAGCCCAGCAGGATGATGCCGTCGGCCTTCATGCTGTCCTCGTAGTCGGCCTGCCAGTCGTTGGACAGTTGCTGGAACGAAATCAGCAGGTCGTAGCCGCGCAGCGCGCAGGCGCGGGTGATGCTGCCCAGCATGGACAGGAAGAACGGGTTGATCGCCGATTCGTCCGGCGTCGGGTCCTCGAAGAACAGCAGCGCCAGCGTCCCGGAGTGCTGCCGGCGCAGGTTGGAGGCGTTCTTGTCGACCTTGTAGTTGAGCTGCTCGGCGATGGCCAGGATGCGCTTGCGCGTCTCCTCGCTGACCATCGGGCTGCCGCGCAGCGCGCGCGAGACCGTGGGCTGGGACACGCCGGCCAGGTGGGCGATGTCCAGCGAAGTGGCTTTGCCTTTGATGGGCGCGATCACGGGCGGCGGACGCAGCGGACGGCGGGAACCGGATGATGCCACGCCGGCCCCGCGGCGACGACCGCGCGCGCCGTTCAGCCGGCCCGCGCGGCGCCGTGCAACCGCACGCCGTCGGCGTCGGTCACGCTGACGGTGACGTCCACGCCGTGGCGCACGCTCTCGGTCACCACGCAGAAGTTCTCGAACTGGGCCAGGATGCGCTCCAGCGACTGGTGCGCCGCGCCCGGCTCCGCCAAGTGGATGTCGGCGTGGATATGCCCCACCCGCAGCCGGCCCTGCTCGTTGCGCACCAGGTCGGCGGTGGCATGGGTGACCAGCTTCCCGGGCGCGTTGCGGTACTTGCGCAGCGCGAACAGCAGGCTGGCGGACAGGCAGTTGGCGACCGCCGCGGCCAGCAGGCGCGAGGGATTGGGCCCCTGGTCGTGGCCCAGCGGCGAGGGCTCGTCGGTCAGCAGTGGCGCCAGCGAGGTCTCGTCGAAGCGGATGCGGAAGGCGTAGTCGCCGTCCTGTTCAAGGGTCAGGCGGATCGGGGTCTCTTCGCTCACGGGGCGTTCTCCTGTCGTCCGGAGAGTGTCGCATCGTCGCGCGGCACTTCCACCCACAGCGCACCGCGCAGGTCGCCGGGCGCGAAGCCGGTGGCCGCGTCGCCGGGATAATGCCGGGCGATCGCCGCGCGCACGTCCGCCGCCACGTTCGCGCCATGGCAGGCCAGGCAGCCCGGCTCGGTGGCGATGCCGCGCATCATCCGCAGCGAAACGCCCGGCGGCAGCCCGTCGCGCTGCACGAAGACCTGTTCGCCGGCCGCCGCACCGCCTTCGACCGCCTGCTGGAACGCCAGCAACGGCGCCAGCCGCCAGTCGTCCGCGGCCTGCGCCGGATGGCGGTTGCGCCCCGGCAGCGCGACCCGGCCCAGGCGCACGCCGTGCTCGGCCATCACCGCTTCGCCGATGGCCGGCGCTTCAGCGTGGCAGACCTCGACCGCGGCGACGGGACCGCCCTCGGCCATCGCCGCCTGCAAGCGGCCGCGCAGCCGTCCGCTGAAAGCTTGCGCGGCGGTCTTGGCGCGTTCCAGATCGGCATCGGAATGTGCATGCGCTTCGGCGGAAGCGGCCGCTGCGCGGTCGGCGGCGGAGGATGCAGCGGCGATGCCGCCTTCCGGCTGCCGCGCGCAACCGCCCAGGACGAGCATTACGCCCGGCAACAGGACACGCAGAAGGGAACGACAGGTCATGGCAGGGCCTCCCTGGAACGACGGCGCGCGAGCAGCGCGTAGTACAGCAGCGGAATGACGACCAGAGTCAGCACGGTGGAGACCAGGATGCCGGAGATCAGCGCGATGGCCAAGCCGTTGAAGATCGGATCGTCGAGGATGAAGAACGCGCCGGCCATCGCCGCCAGCGCGGTCAGCGCGATCGGCTGCGCGCGCACCGCGCAGGCTTCCACCACCGCCCGCTCGGGCGAATGCCCGCGCACCAGCAGGTGGTTGACGAAATCCACCAGCAGGATCGAATTGCGCACGATGATGCCTGCCAGCGCGATCATGCCGATCATGCTGGTGGCGGTGAACTGCGCGCCCAGCAGCGCATGCCCGGGCATCACCCCGATCACGGTCAGCGGGATCGGCGCCATGATCACCAGCGGCACCGCGTAATCGCGGAAGTGCGCCACTACCAGCAGGTAGATCAGCACCATGCCCACCGCGTAGGCGATACCCATGTCGCGGAAGGTCTCGTAGGTGATCTGCCATTCGCCGTCCCACTTGATGCCGAAGCCGGCGGTGTCAGGCGGCTGGCGGACGAAGAACTGCGACAGCGCCTGGCCGTCGATGGCCTGGCGCGACACCTGCCCGACCAGGCCGAACATGCCGTACAGCGGGCTGTCCACGGCGCCGCCCTCGTCGCCGGTCACGTACACCACCGGCAGCAGGTCCTTGTGGTGGATGGCGCCGTCCCAGGGCAACCGCTGCGCCTGCACCAGTTCCGACAGCGGCACCAGTTGGCCCTCGCCGCCGCGCACGCGCAACGACAGCACGCCGTCCAGCGTGGCCTGGTCGGCCACCGGCAGGCGCAGGCGCACCGGGCGCGGATACCTGGATCCGTCGTCGACGATCCAGGTCGCGTCCATGCCGGCCAGGCCGGTGGCGATGGCCTCGGCGATGGCCGACTGCGGCACGCCCAGCCGCGCCGCACGCACGCGGTCGACGGCCAGCACTTCGCGCGTGGAATCGGCCTCGACGCTGCTGTCCACGTCGACGACGCCTTCGGTGGCGAGGAAGCGCCGCTCCAGCGCACGGCCGACGTCGCGCAGGCGCGCATAGTCCGGGCCGTACAGTTCGGCCACGATGGGCGACAGCACCGGCGGGCCGGGCGGCACTTCGACCACCTTCACCGAGGCGCCGTAGCGGCGGCCGACCTCGGCCACCTGCGGGCGCAGCGCCGCGGCGATGTCGTGGCTCTTGCGGTGGCGGTCGTGGCGGTCTACCAGGTTGACCTGAAGATCGCCAACGTTGGCGCCCTGGCGCAGGTCGTACTGGCGCACCAGGCCGTTGAAGTTGATCGGCGCGGCGGTGCCG
>CALJUL010000119.1 GCA_937975725.1 uncultured Pseudoxanthomonas sp.
CATGTTGTCGCGCAGGTAGTCGAAGCCGAACTCGTTGTTGGTGCCGTAGGTGATATCGGCGGCATAGGCGGCGTGCTTGTCGCCGTGCGGCATGCCCGGGTAGACCACGCCCACCGACAGGCCCAGCCAGTTGTACAGGCGGCCCATCCAGGCCGAGTCGCGGCGGGCCAGGTAGTCGTTCACGGTGACCACGTGCACGCCCTTGCCTTCCAGGGCGTTGAGGTAGGTCGGCAGGGTGGCGACCAGCGTCTTGCCTTCGCCGGTGCGCATCTCGGCGATCTTGCCCAGGTGCAGCACCATGCCGCCGATCAACTGCACGTCGTAGTGGCGCATGCCCAGCACGCGGCGGCTGGCCTCGCGGCAGACGGCGAAAGCCTCGGGCAGGATCTTGTCCAGTGCCTCCCCGCCGGCGATGCGCTGCTGGAACTCCGGCGTCTTGGCCTTCAGTTCCTCGTCGGACAGCTTCTGCAGCTCCGGTTCCAGCGCGTTGATCTTGTCGACGATGCGATGCAGTTGCTTGAGCAGGCGCTCGTTGCGGCTGCCGAAGACACGGGTGAGCAGGTTGTTGATCATGTAGGGAACCGGATGGGAAAGGAACGCCGGGGCCGCGCGCGGCGCGGGCCCAAAACGAAACAGGGCGCAAGGCGCCCTGTCTGGCAACACCGTATTGTAGCTTGGGGCGCCGCCGGGGGAATCAAGGCCGGTCGGTCTGACAGCGCGGGCGCCTGTGGGTTCCCTGGGGATCGGGTGAGTCGCGCCTTCGGCGCTGCAAGAGGGTCAGTGCGCCTGCGGGCGCCGTCAGCCAGCGAACCTGACGCCTCACAGGCGGCGAAGCCGCCGCCTCACAGCCCGCGCAGCGGGCGACTGACCCTCGGCTGCGCCAGAAGCGCAGCCCGATCTCAGCCGTGCTTGACCTGCCCCACCGGCGTCGGACCTTCGCCCAGGAACTTGCGCGGATTGACCACGCGCCCGTCCTCCCACACTTCGAAATGCACGTGCGCGCCGGTCGAGCGGCCGCTGGAACCGGCCCGGGCCACTTCCTGGCCCACGCGCACCAGATCGCCGGCCTTCACCACCAGTCGCGAGTTATGCGCGTAGCGGGTGACGTAGCCGTTGCCGTGATCCACGTCCACCACGTTGCCGTAGCCGCCCTTCACGCCGGCGAAGCTGACCACGCCGTCGGCCACCGCCAGCACCGGGTCGCCGATGCTGGCCTTGAAGTCGATGCCCTTGTGGTACTGGCCGCCGCCGCCGAACGGATCGGCACGGCCGCCGAAGCCCGAGGTGATGTAGCTGTTGACGATCGGCATGCGGCCCGGGGTGGCGTTCCTGTCCAGTTCGCGGTTGAACAGCAGCGCTTCCAGCACCGACAGTTGCCGGCCCGATTCGGCGAACTGCTGCTCCAGCCGGTCCACGCCGGCGGCCAGCTCGGCCGGCTTCATGTCGTAGGAGGCATCGTTGCCGCCCACGCCGACCGGCTCGTTGAAGTCGAACTCGCCGTCCTGCAACTGGCCCACGCGGGTCAGGCGCTCGCCCAGCGCGTTGAGCCGGTTGGCCTGCGCCTGCAGTTCGCCCAGGCGCGCGGCCATGGCGTTGATTTCCTGCTGGGCGCCGCGACGCACCTGCTCCAGCTCGGCCTCGCGCGCCTCGGCGCCGGCCTGCAGCACCGACACCTGCGCCATGCCGACGGCGCTGCGGCCGGCCGCGCCGACCAGCAGACCGGCGGCGACGAGCACGGCGGCGCTGGCGAGCGGACGGGCGTGGAAGGCGAGACGGATGCGGTACGCGCCATGGGCCGATGCGTGGGCCCACCAGACGCGCGAATTGTTTACGATGGTCTTAAAGCTCATAGATACCGATGTCTGATTCGAAGTCCAAGCTGCGCCGCACCGGCACCGCGCAACCCGCCCTGCAGGCTGCGCTGACGGATGCCGCCGCCGACCCGGTGCGCCGCGCCATGTGGCTGGACGCCTTGGAACAGCAGCTTCGCCCCTGCCTTCCGCCCGC
This sequence comes from uncultured Pseudoxanthomonas sp., assembly GCA_937975725.1. Classification (GTDB taxonomy): domain Bacteria; phylum Pseudomonadota; class Gammaproteobacteria; order Xanthomonadales; family Xanthomonadaceae; genus Pseudoxanthomonas_A. Next base: position 2,008 of record CALJUL010000119.1, read on the forward strand.
CCTGGCGCCGCATTGCCGGTTGGCGAACGTGGCGGGCAAGCGGCTCGTTTTCATCGTCGATTCGCCGGTCTGGCACGCCAAGCTGCGCCTGGCTGCTCCCGAGCTCATCCACGTGGCCCAATCCATCGGACTGGCGGTCACCGAAGTCACCGCCAAGACCGGATTCGCACCGCACGCTCCCGCGGAGGCGGCGCCGTCACCGGCAAGACCTGTATCGGAGGCCTCCCGCAGAGGGTTGAAGAATGCCCTCGACCTCCTGTCCCGCCCGGACTCCGCCGGCTCGCCGCCCCCGGAAGGCGGGCACCGCGGAGGCCGGAAGAAATGACACCGGCCACCACGAGGGACGGGGCATGGTAACGGCCGGGAGCCCCCGGGTCGTTATCAGAAAGTTAAAATTCCGTTAGATTCCAGCCTGGAATCCGACGTGGCTCACACTTTCGCGAAGACGTAATCTTCACGCGCCCATGCCCGGGCAGGTGTGGCGTCCGCAGGAGAGCGGTGGGATGACCCGCCCGAGGGGCAGCCTCAGACCGCGAGGGCCGGCGCCGCGTAGGCGACCGGGGAAGGTGCCTGGCCTTGGCCGAAGGTCACTTCTTCCCAGGCCGAGGCGTCGGCCAGCAGGGCGCGGACCAGCTTGTTGTTGAGGGCGTGCCCGGACTTGTAACCCTCGTAGGCGCCCAGGATGGGATGCCCGGCCAGGTACAGGTCGCCGATGGCGTCCAGGATCTTGTGGCGGACGAATTCATCCGTGTAGCGCAGGCCGTCCTCGTTGAGCACGCGGAACTCGTCCAGCACGATGGCGTTGTCCATCGAGCCGCCCAGGCCGAGGTTGCGCTCGCGCATGTATTCCAGGTCGCGCATGAAACCGAAAGTGCGCGCGCGCGCCACTTCCTTGATGTAGGCGCCGGTGGAGAACTCCACTTCCGCGCGCGACTGCGAGGCCGGGATCATCGGGTGGTCGAACTTGACCGTGAAGCCCAGCCTGAAGCCGTCGTAGGGCTCGAAACGCGCCACCTTGTCGCCGTCGGTGACTTCCACCGTGCGCTTGATGCGGATGAAGCGCTTGGGCGCGTCCTGCTCGGCGATGCCGGCGGACTGCAACAAGAACACGAACGGGCCGGCGGAGCCGTCCATGATCGGCAGCTCGGCCGAGGACAGTTCCACGTAAGCGTTGTCCACGCCCAGGCCGGCCATGGCCGACATCAGGTGTTCGACCGTCTGCACCTTGGCGCCCTGGCAGGACAGGCCCGTGCACAGGGTGGTCTCGGTGACCAGTTCCGCGCTGGCCGGCATTTCCACCACCGGCTCCAGGTCGATGCGGCGGAACACGATGCCCGTATCCACCGGCGCCGGGCGCAAGGTCATGTAGACCTTCTCGCCGCTGTGCAGCCCCACGCCCGTCGCGCGGATCACGTTCTTGAGGGTGCGTTGCTGGGCCATCGATGAAGGGTCGCAGGTAGGGGGAACCTGAGCGGGCAGCGAGAATATCATGTGATTTGCTGAATCTTAACGAAAGAACCGGTCTGTCCCATGCCTGCAACAATCCTGTGCCAGGGGGTTGCCGCGAAAGGGCTGCCGGGCCGGCAAAGGCCCGGCAGCGAAGGGACATGGCGTTGCAACCACAACCATCTGCACTCTCCCCCGTTCACGCGGGAAGAGCCGGGGTGAAGCGCACCGGAGACGGAGCGTCCGCTCCGGCGCGGCGCGGCCGGAGCCGGTCGGCTCCGTTCGCGCCACCCCGCCCTCCCCCGCACGCGAGGGAGGGTTCCACTACTGCGGCATCAGTCCGCCTGGCGGCGCAGGAACGCCGGGATGTCCAGGTAGTCGCTGGGCAGGTCGGCGGCGGCCGGCGCCGGCGCGGCCGGAGCCGCGGACGACGAGGCGGCACCGCGGCGCAGGCCCAGGCCCGCGGTCGCGGCGCTGACCGGATCGACCGGCGCGAAGCCGTCGTCGATCGCCATGCCGGTGGTGGCGTCGCGGACCAGCTTGATCGGCGCGCGCATCGGCTCGCGGTCCAGGCCGCGGCCGACCGGCTGGCGGGCGGCGCTGCGGTTCAGGCCGGTGGCGACCACGGTCACGCGCACTTCGTCCTGCATGTCCGGGTCCAGCACGGTGCCGACCACCACGGTGGCGTCTTCCGAAGCGAAGCCTTCCACGGTGCGGCCCACTTCGTCGAACTCGGCCATGGTGAAGTCCGGGCCGGCGGTGATGTTGACCAGGATGCCGTTGGCGCCGTTGAGGTTGACGTCGTCCAGTAGCGGGTTCTGGATGGCGGCCTCGGCGGCGGCCTGCGCGCGGTCGTCGCCGCGGGCGCTGCCGGTGCCCATCATCGCCAGGCCCATCTCGCTCATCACCGTGCGCACGTCGGCGAAGTCGACGTTGATCAGGCCCGGGCGCACGATCAGGTCGGCGATGCCCTGCACCGCGCCCAGCAGCACGTCGTTGGCGGCGCGGAAGGCCTGGATCATGGTGGCGTTGCGGCCGAGCACGGTGATCAGCTTCTCGTTGGGAATGGTGATCAGCGAGTCGCAGTGGTGGCTCAGTTCCTCGATGCCCTTCAGCGCCACCTGCATGCGGCGGCGGCCTTCGAACGGGAACGGCTTGGTCACCACCGCCACGGTCAGGATGCCCATCTCCTTGGCGAGCTGCGCCACCACCGGCGCGGCGCCGGTGCCGGTGCCGCCGCCCATGCCGGCGGTGATGAACACCATGTCCGCGCCCTGCAGCGCGTCCATGATGATCTCGCGGTCCTCCAGCGCGGCCTGGCGGCCGACTTCCGGGTTGGCGCCTGCGCCCAGGCCCTTGGTGACGTTGGTGCCCAGCTGCAGCTGCAGCTTGGCGCCGCAGTTCTTGATCGCCTGCGCGTCGGTGTTGGCGGTGATGAACTCCACCCCGTCCACGCTGCTGCCGACCATGTGCGCGACCGCGTTGCCACCGCCGCCGCCCACGCCCACCACCTTGATGACGGCGTTCGGGGCCATCTTTTCCACCAGTTCGAAATGTGCCATGTCCATGTCCTCGTTGGAGCCGGGATTGGGGATTCGGGATTCGGGATTCGGGAAAGGTCCGGTCCCGCCTCACCGCTCCGC
>CALJUL010000120.1 GCA_937975725.1 uncultured Pseudoxanthomonas sp.
AGGAGAAGGTGGACGTCTACTCCTACGAGCTGCTGGCCTACCGCGAACTGGTCAACCCGAAGGCGATGCCGTTCTCCGAGGACGCCGAGGCCAGGCTGCCCGAGTACTTCATCGCCGCCGACGACATCACGCCCAAGGAACACGTGGACGTGCAGGCCGCCGCGCAGAAGTGGGTGGACAGCTCCATCTCCAAGACCGCCAACGTCCCCACCGACTACCCCTACGAGCAGTTCAAGGACATCTACCGCTACGCCCACCAGCAGGGCCTGAAGGGCTGCACCACGTTCCGCTTCAACCCGGCCGCCTTCCAGGGCGTGCTGGTGAAGGAAGCCGACCTGGAGAACACCACCTACCGCTTCGAGCTGGAGGACGGCAGTGTGGTGGAGGTGAAGGGCAACGAGCAGATCGAATACGACGGCGAAATGCACACCGCCGCCAACCTGTTCGACGCCTTGAAGGAAGGCTATTACGGCAAGTTCTGAACGGTCCGCTCCCCGCCCGCAAGGGCAGGGAGCGGACTAAGGGAACGTGCAGATAAAGCAAGGATGCGCAGTCCCCGCCTCCCTCCGCCTGCAGGGGAGGATGCCCGAAGGACGGGAGGAGGAGCGAGCGCAGCGAGCGGCTTCCGCTCTCCGCGCAGAGCGCCCCCATCCCGGCCTTCCCCCGCAAGCGGGGGAAGGAGCAGGCCAGGCAACCGCAGTCCACCGGCTCCACCGTTCCACCCCGTGCAAACGGGTATAGCATCGGCAGCGTCACGAACCCCGCCCATCAGGAGGGCAACATGAGCAACGGTAATGGTGTCACGGCGACGCTCTCCGGCGCCGCCGAAAGCGTGAAGGAAAAGGCGGTCGAGATCGGCGAGGCGGTGGCCGCCACCGCCAGCGAGACCGTCGCCAAGGCCAGGAAGGCCGCCAAGAAGGCCAGGAAGACCGTGGAGGCCGACATCGCCAAGGCGAAGAAGGCCGTGGCCAAGCGCACCGGCAAGGCGGCCAAGGCGGTCAAGAAGACCGTCGCCAAGGCCAAGAAGAAGCTGGCCGCCGCCAGCACCGCCGCCAAGGCCGAAGCCGCCAGCCTGCAGAAGAAGGTGACCGGCAAGAAGAAGCCCGCCAAGAAAGCGGCGAAGAAAGCCACCAAGAAGACGGCCGCCAAGAAGGCCGTGAAGAAAGCCGCCAAGAAGGCTCCGGCCAGGAAAGCGGCCAAGAAAGCAGTGAAGAAGGTCGCCCGCAAGGCGCCCGTGAAGAAGGCGGCGAAGAAAGCCGCCCCGAAGAAAGCGGCCAAGAAGGCCGTCCGCAAGGCCCCGAAGAAAGCCGCCAAGAAAGCGGCCCGTAAGTAAGACCTGATGCTTCACCCCACCTCCCCCGGCGACGGGGGAGGGTTGGGGCGGGAGCCGGCCCGGAAGGCCATCGCCCCGCCCGTTCACGACAACACACAAGACAAGAACAGGATTCCCCCGTCATGGCCGTCAAGATCGACAAGAAAATCAAGGGCTACAGCGTGCTCACCCCGGAAGACAAGGCGCGCGAAGCGGCGCAGCCGGTCCCCGCGGCGTCGGTGGCGCGCGAGACGGTGGAACAGGAAACCCCGCAGGACAACATCATCCAGATGCACGAGCGCATCGAGCGCCCGGAAGTCCTGATCGGCAGCACCTACAAGATCAAGTCGCCGCTGGTGGAGCACGCCATGTACGTGACCATCAACGACATCGTGCTCAACGCCGGCACCGAGCACGAGCACCGCCGCCCCTTCGAGATCTTCGTCAACAGCAAGTCGATGGAGCATTTCCAGTGGATCGTCGCGCTCACGCGCATCATGAGCGCCGTGTTCCGCAAGGGCGGCGACGTGACCTTCCTGGTGGAGGAGATGAAGGCCGTGTTCGACCCCCGCGGCGGCTACTTCAAGGCCGGCGGCGTCTACATGCCCTCGCTGGTGGCCGAGCTGGGCAGCGTCGTCGAGGAACACCTCAAGTCCATCGGCATGATCCACGACCCCGAGATGAGCGCCCACCAGCGCGCCATCCTGGCCGAGAAGCGCAAGCAGTACGAAGACCGCGCAAAAAAAAACTCTGACGTAAGCGCGGCCCCCGCCGCCGCGCCGGCTGCGCCCGCCCAAGGCACCGCCGAGGACATCGCCGTCACCGGCGACGGCGCCAGCTTCCCGCCCTCCGCGACCCTTTGCCACAAGTGCAGTACCAAGGCGCTCGTCATCATGGACGGGTGCGCGACGTGTTTGAACTGTGGTTATTCGAAGTGTGGGTAACGAATACCAAACCAATCAATAGACAAGGAGGTTTTCATCATGGCAACGGAGCTGAAGCTTCAAGAGGTTTTTGTCCTTGCTGGACCTCCTGACCATACATTTGTCGAGCCCGTCGAGTACACGAGGCTACTTGTTGCCTTGCAGACTGCGGGGCGCAGTATTGTCATCGAAGGCCCGTCTGGTATCGGTAAGACAACTTCTATCGAGAAGGCGATCGCACAGGCGGGCTTGCAGGACAAAGTTCTCAAGCTTTCCGCCAGAAAGCCGGAGGATGTGGCCTTCATAAATGAGATTGGCGCACACGTGCCTTTGGGTACGGTACTCATCGACGATTTTCATCGATTGAGTGATGAGGCGAAAAAGCTTGTCGCCGACCTCATGAAGACGCTGGCGGATGAAGGTACGTCACATAGCAAGATCATCGTGCTGGGGATCCCAAATGTGGGGCAATCTTTGATTGCGTTCGGCAAGGATCTTGCAAACCGCATTGAAATTGTTCCGTTTGAGGCGAACCCGGAGCACAAGGTTGAGGAGCTTCTCGCAAAAGGTGAAGCTGCGCTCAATATCAAACTAAACATCAAGCAAGAAATTGTTAGCGCGGCGCAGGGTAGTTTCTACATTGCGCAGATGCTGGCCTATGACACGTGCATCAGAGGAAAGATTCTTTCGTCAAGCGCTGATCTTGTGACGACCGAAGACAGCTTTGAGGCAGTCAAGACGGTTGTTATGAGCAGGCTTGCTCGCACGTTTCACGATACGACCATTGCGTTTGCTCGCGGCACCAAGCTGCGGAGAGAGGGGCGGGCGCCTTATCTGCATCTCCTGCATTGGCTGAGTCAAAGTGAGAATTGGTCCATCAACACCGAGCGCGAAGCGGATCGACACTCCGAACAAAAGGGTAGCGTTTCTCAGGTTGTCTCTAAGGGCTTTCTGGCGGATCTGATTGGGTCGTCAGAGGATATTCAGAAGGTACTGCACTTCGATGCAAGGAACTCGACGCTCGTAGCGCAAGACCCTCAGTTTGTCTTTTACCTTCGCAACATATCGTGGCAGGCGCTGGCTGAAGAGGTTGGTTTTCTGTCGCTTGAATTCCCTTCAAGATATGACTTTGCGTTGTCATTCGCTGGTTCGGATCGGGAGATTGCTGAAACGATCTTCAAGAAGCTTGAGGATGCGGAAGTTGAGGTTTTCTATGACCTCAATGAGCAACACCGAATACTGGCAGAAGATGTTGAAGAGTACTTAGCTCCTATTTACGCGTCTGAAGCGCAGATGGTGGTTTGTGTTCTAGGTCCGGACTATCCGAAGAAGATTTGGACCAAGTTTGAGTCCCAGCAGTTCAAGCAGCGATTCAAATCTGGCTCGGTTGTGCCAATTGTCTTGGACTCCGCGCCTTTGGGTGCGTTTGATGACGCCGCCAGGGTTGGGCACATTGCATGGGAGAAGGGAGGGGATCTCGAGAAGCAGGCGGATGCCATCGTTAAGGCGCTGCTGCGCAAGCTGGCCGACCAAAGGTTCGCCGCTTCGCGAGAGAAGTCGAAGTCATCCACTTAGCCAGCGTAGCCCGGGTAAGCGAAGCGCACCCGGGGTGCCTCGCACGGAGCCCGTCCGATCCCCGGGTGCGGCCTTCGGCCTTACCCGGGCTACACCGCATCCCGGGGTTTCGGCTAACCTCGCGGCATGGTCAGGTATCGCCGCAATCGGATTGCAGGCGCGACGTACTTCTTCACCGTCACGTTGCGCGACCGCAGGAGTGATCTGCTGGTGCGGGAGATCGATGCGCTGCGCGCATCATGGCGCGCGGCTGCGCGTCGCGTGCCGCATGTCGTGATCGCGGCGGTCGTGTTGCCGGACCACTTGTATGCCGTCATCCGCATGACGGACGACACGGCCGATTACCCGCGGCTCTGGCAGGAGATCAAGAAGGGGTTCACGCGGCGTACCGGTGCGCCCGGCGCGCCGTCGGCCTGGCAGTCGCGCTATTGGGAACGCACGGTGTGCGACGAGGTGGAGTTACAGGCGCTCGTGGACTACGTCCATATCAACCCGGTGAAGCACGGGCTGGTGGACAGGGTGGTGGTGTGGCCGCACTCCAGTTTCCACTGGTATGTGGCGAGGGGCGAGTTGCCGGTGGATTGGGCGGCGTCACCGGAGATGGGTGGGGGGATTCGGCGAGCGGTGAGGGGGCGTTTCCCGGGTGCGCTGCGCTTACCCGGGCTACGGGCTTATCGGCATCAAACCTCCTGACACCCTGTGGACGCAAATGCGCTCACAGGCACGCCTTGCACCGCACGAGTAAGGACGCCGCCATGAAGCATGAAGCGCCTGGTGACCCCGGTTGCCACCTGCTCCTAGATGCCCGCGCCGAACTGCACGCCCTGCGCGACCACCTGCACCTGCTGGCCCAGCTCAGCGCCCCCGAACACGAGAACCCCGACGCGCTGGTCCTGCCCCGTGCCGGCCTGGCCCACTGCTTCAACCATCTGGCCGACGCCGCCGACCGCATCGCCGCCACCATTGCCGACTGACGCCGTGCCCCCACGGGGTTGAGGGCCGGGAATCCCATCACTAGCATGCGACCGACGCCAGACAGGGGCCGGTGCAATGACCATTCGATGGATGCGGATCGTGAGGCGGGGCGCGGTGGCGGGCTTGCTGCTCCTGTTCCTGTACTGGGTCCCCACCTGGAGGCCGCAGGTGGAATACGCCTTTGTCTTTCGCGCGATCGGCACCGTATGCGCGTCCTGCAATGCCTTGCCCGATGACGCAGTGGTCGCCTTGATGGAGCGTAGCTGGTCGCACCAGTACACATGCTTGATGATCGAGGGCCAAGACCCGACACCTGCACTGCTCGTGCGAGTGCAATCGATCGACGAGCGAATCGTTCCCGCCAGCCAATGCACGCGTACCGACCTGACGGGCTATCGCACGCCCGATGACACGCAGGTGCTTCTGCTCTTCCTGCATGACTGGCAACGTACGTCTCTCACCAGGGCTACTGTTTCAATCGGCCGTAGTCCAGGCTATATCCTCGGCGGGAGCGGTTCTGTTTGCGAATTGCGCCGGTTAGGCGATGGCTGGGTGGTGGAAGGTTGCCGTATGACATGGATTTCCTAGCCAGCATAGCCCGGTAAGCGCAGTGCACCCGGGGCGCCTTGCACGGGACCTGCCCGATCCCCGGGTGCGGCCTTTGGCTTCCCGGACTACGCTACTCGCTCACTTCACGGGTTGCTTGGTGTTTGTGGTGTGCTTCTGCGTGCGCTCCGTTACGGCGGGCGCGAGCTTTTCGACCGCGCTCTTCGCGTGCCCGGCCGTGTGGTAGAGCTTGGTGAAATCCGTGCCGAAGCCCACCTTGAATATCTGTTGACCGTTGCCGGCATCCTTCATCATGCCGGCCACCGCGCCGTTGGCGGCGTTGACGTAGTACTCGGTGCCGTCGTTGCCCTTGATCCAAGCGAATGACATTGCCTTCTCCTCCGGTGATGGCGCCGAAGTCCGGCGCTCTCTCTGCAACGTGGCGTACTGCCGGCGGAGGCCACGCGCAGCGCCATTGTCCTGCCCAGGCTAAGTGGTGGGCTTGCGGACTAGCGGGGGCAGACAGTACGGGTGGTTTCCGTGATCTGGCTGGAAAGTCTGTACAAAGACGGATGCGGCTCGGGGGTGGGTGTGGCAGGTAAATGCGTGTACCGATGGGTGGTGGCCGATGGAATGCAGCATGACCGTGTAGGCGCAGCGGAGCAGAGGTGCTTCCTCCACTCGGAGCCCGTTCGGTCCCGTGCACGGCCTTGGGTCTTGCCAAGGCTATGCCGCTGACGCGGATCAGCTTGCGTGGCATAGTCCGTCCACCGCGCGCAGGGGACGATGATACGTGCAGTCCTGGTTTGTTGGGGAAAACAAAGGCGAGTCGCAAAGGCGCATTGGTGATGCGCGCATGCTGCTCGCCCGCCTCCTTCCTGATGCCGGGAACATCGCAGACAGCCATGACAAGGACGACCATGCTCAAACACCTGACCCGCTTCTTCTCCCGCCCGCAGGCCGCCGCGCCCGTGTCGGCATGGGCGCGCGTGCCGGTACGGATGCATTGGTTCGCCGATACGCAGTTGCCCATTCCCGATTGGCAGCCCATGCACGAAGGGGAGGCGGCCGCGCTGGCAGGTGAGGAGGCACATGCTTATTGGGACTCCGCGGCGCTGGCGTGGCTGGAGGCGATGAACCAGGCGCTGGGACCGCACTACCGCGTCACCGAGTCCGCCGATTTCCTGCTGCTGTCCAACCTGCTGGACCGTCCCGCGCAAGTCTTCCTGGAGACCTGCCAGCGTATGCTGGCGCGCATCACCCGCAACCTGGCCGAACTGGCCGATGACGGCGGGTGGGGGCGATACGTAGTGATGGTGTTCGATGATCCGGACGACTACTACGCCTATGTGGGCCACTACTACCCGGAAGGCGGCGAATACGCCATGTCCTCCGGCATGTTCATCCAGGCCGGTTACGGCCACTTCGTCATGCCGCTGGAGCAGATCGATGCGATGGAACCCGTCATCGCGCACGAACTCACGCATTGCCTGCTAGCCCACCTGCCCATTCCCGCGTGGCTCAACGAGGGCCTGGCGGTGAATACCGAGCACACGCTGTTCCCACAACTGGCCGCGCCCCAAGCGCAGATGTACTTCCCGCACGAAGTCGCCGCGCAGCATGCCGCGTACTGGGATGCCGACAGCATCCAGGCATTCTGGTCCGGCAAGTCGTTCCTCGCCACCGACGATGGCAATCGCCTGTCCTACGACCTGGCCAAGAAGATCACCGCGCTGGCCGCTCGCGACGAACGTGCGTTCCGCGCCTTCGTCGCGCATGCGCATCTCCAGGACGGAGGCGTGGATGCCGAACACCATTTGGGCTTTCCGGTCGCGCACCTTGTGGAGGCCGTGCTGGGCGAAGGCCCATGGCAACCGCGTCCGGAAACATGGCGCGATGGAGTGGAGCGCGGGCAGTTCCACCCGGGGTAAGGCTGGGTAGGTGGAAAGGACGCAAGCCCCCACAGAACCCCGGTGGCGCCAACCTCACGATAGTGCTACATAAGGGCCCGGCGGGGGACGCGGCGCGGCCGCGGTCCGCCGTCCGTCGCGTGTCGACGTGCTGCCGCATCGCGGTGGCTGGCGCGGCGCCCACGAGGAGGGACGGCATGGCGATCATCTGGCGTGGCTGGGTGTTGGCGGGGTTGGCGTGCGCGGCGCCCATGGCGCAGGCGCAGGCGCAGGACGGCGGCGGGGACGCCTGGACGTTCCGCTTGGCGCCGTATGTCTGGGGTTCGTCGACCGACGGCACGTTCGCGCATGCGCGCTTGCCGGTGGGCCTGCACACCTCCAAGAGTTTCCGCGAGTCGCTGGAGGAACTGGACGCCGGCGCGATGGGCGCGTTCGAAGCGCGCAAGGGTCGTCATGGCGTGCTGTTGGACGGCCAGTTCGCCAAGCTCTCCACCACGGTGTACGCGCCCGTCGCCGGTGCCGCCCTGCCGGTGCGGCTGAAGACCCGCACCGCCAGCGGCCTGCTGGCCTGGCGCTACGGCCTGGTGGAGCGCGACGCCGCCCACCTGGACCTGGTGGCCGGCGTGCGCGTGTGGTCGGCGCGCGTGCGGTTGGCCTATGCAGTGCCGGTGCCCACGCCGCCGCCCATTCCGCAGCAATACGCCGGCGAGCAGTCGCACCGCTGGGTGGACGCGCAGGTCGGGGTGAAGGGGCGCTACGGTTTCGGCAACGGCCTGTTTGTCGGCGGCTGGGCGTTGGCCGGCGCGGGCGAATCGGACCTGTCCACCGACCTCATGCTGCTGGCGGGCTACGACGTCAACGAACGGCTGGCGGTCGTCGCCGGCTATCGCCGCCTCTCGACCGACTTCGAGACCTCCGCCGGCTTCCGTTTCGACACCACGCTGCAAGGCCCCGGCCTGGGCGTGGAATACCGGTTCTGACCGCCATCATCGCGCCGCGGCCGCGGCCACTGGAGTGACGCCATGGGCATCGCACGTACTTCGCTCTGCACGGGATTGTTGATGATCGGGGCCTGCGGTCTCGGCGCGCAGGCGCAGGCCGCGCAGGCCGACGCGCGCCTGCGCGCGGCCGCCACTGCCGAACAACCGGCGGTGATCGACACGTTGCGCGATCTGGTCACGGTGGAATCCGGTTCGACCGACCACGAAGGCGTCGCCACGCTGATGGCCTACCTGGAGCGGCGCCTGCAGGCGCTGGGTGCCAAGGTGGAGCGCGTGCCCTCGGCCACCGGCGGCCCGGACCTGGTGCGCGGCACGTTCGCCGGGCGCGGCAAGCTGAAGGCGATGCTGATCGCGCACGCCGACACCGTGTACGACCGCGGCATCCTGGCCGCCGAGCCCTACCACCAGGACGGCAACCTGCTGTACGGCCCCGGCATCGCCGACGACAAGGGCGGCATCGCGGTGATCCTGCACGCGCTGTCGCTGCTGAAGGCGCACGGCTGGGACGACTACGCCACGGTCACCGTGCTGTTCAATCCCGACGAGGAAATCGGTTCGCCCGGTTCCGGCGAGACCATCGCCGCGCTCGGCGCGCAGCACGACGTGGTGCTGTCGTTCGAGCCTTCGCCCGCCAAGGCAGTGATCGAGCACGAAGGCGTGCTGCTGAGCGCGGCCGGCACTTCGCAGGTGCGCATGATCGTCGAAGGCCGCTCCGCGCACGCGGGCGCCGCGCCCGAGCAGGGCCGCAACGCGCTGGTCGAACTGGCTCACCAGATAGGACGGACGAAGGACGTCGCCGCCGACGTGCCCGGTGCGCAACTGAACTGGACCACCGCCAACGCCGGCACCGCGCGCAACCAGATCCCGGAACGCGCCGAAGCCGGCGGCGACGTGCGCGTCATGCAGGCCGACAGCAACGACAGGCTGCTGGCCGCGTTGCAGGCCAGGGTGAAGGAAAGCCAGGCCGTGCCCGACACCACCACCACGGTCACGCTGGAACCGCTGCGGCCCATCTACACGGCCGGCGAGCGCGGTCGCGCGCTGGCTGACCTGGCGCGCGGCATCTACGCCGAACTCGATGGCCGCCAGCTACTGATGCACCCCACCACCAACGGCGGTACCGATGCCGGCTTCGCCGGGCGTTCCGGCCATGCCGCGGTGCTGGAAGGGCTGGGGCTCGCCGGCTGGGGCTACCACGCGCGCAACGAATACATCGAGATCGATTCCATTCCGCCGCGCTTGTACTTGGCCGCGCGGATGCTGATCGAACTGGCCAAACGCGCGGACGCGCCGGCGCGGTAAGGCCGCGGCTCCGGAGGGGCGAGGCGTCCCCCAAGGCGCTTCGCCACGACGACGCGGCGCACACGGGGACCGGCGTAGCGTGCGGCATCCCCCGATGGAGACGCCCATGGCCGCCTCGACCCGCGAAGACGTCATCCTGCAACTCGACCGCGTGGATACCGCCCTGGAAGCGCCGGAGGCCGACAAGCCGGCGATCCTGCGCGACGCGCTGGACTGGCTGGCGGACCATCCGCCCAAGGTCGCCGCCGACGCGCTGTATTACCGCGAACGCCTGCAGGCCATCCGCGAGCGCCATGATGTGAGGTGAAAGCGGCAAGAAACCGTGCATCAAACCTTGCATCGCGCGCCGCGCATCGCCGCCACGCACGCATGGCATGATGCCGCCGCATTCATCCAGCCTCCCGGAGGTCGCGTGCGTATCCTGCTTTCCGCTTGCCTGGCCGCGGCGCTGTGCGTCGCCGGTCTGGCGCCGTCCAAGGCGTCGGCCGGAACCGCCGCCGTGTCCCCGCGGGTCCGCATCGTGCAGGAAGACGGGCGCTACCGTTTGCTGGTCGACGGCCAACCGTTCCTGGTGAAGGGCGCGGGCATGGGCGGCGACGACCAGGAGACGCTGGCCGCGCGCGGCGGCAATTCCTTCCGCACCTGGAGCACCGGCACCGACGATGCCGAGGTGCGCGCGATGCTGGACCGTGCGCAGCGCAACGGGTTGAAGGTGACGATGGGCATCGACGTGGGCAACGAGCGCCACGGCTTCGACTACGACGACGCAGCGGCCGTCGCGGCACAACGGGAGCGCATCCGCGCCGAGGTGCGGCTGTACAAGGACCACCCGGCGGTGCTGATGTGGGCCGCCGGCAACGAACTCAACCTGCACTACAGCAACCCGAAGGTCTGGGACGCCATCGGCCAGATCGCCGACATGATCCATGCCGAGGACCCGGACCATCCGGTGATGACAACCTTGGCCGGCTTCGACAAGCCCTTGATCGACCTGCTGAAGGCGCGCGCGCCGTCGCTGGACCTGATCGGCATCCAGCTCTACGGCGACATCGGCGCGCTGCCGGAAAAGCTGCGGACCAGCGGCTGGACCGGTCCTTACGTGGTCACCGAATGGGGCCCGACCGGGCATTGGGAAAGCCCGCTGACCGCGTGGAAGGCGCCCATCGAGGACGATGCTTCGCGCAAGGCGGACCTGCTGCGGCAGCGCTACGAGCAGGTGATCGCCGCGGACCGCGAACAGGGGCTGGGCTCGTACGTCTTCCTGTGGGGCGACAAGCAGGAGCGCACGCCCACGTGGTATGGCCTGTTCCTGCCCACCGGCGAGAGCACGCCGTCGGTCGATGTCATGCAATACGTGTGGACCGGGCGCTGGCCCGCCAACCGCGCGCCGTCGATCCGGCCGCTGCGGCTGCAAGGGCGCGTCGCGCTGGACAGCGTGGTGCTGGAGGCTGGGCAGCCCGCCACCGCGCAGGTCGAAGCCGCCGATGCCGATGCCGACGGCGATGCGCTGCGCTACCGCTGGACGGTGCTGCACGAGAGCATGGCTACCAGCATCGGCGGCGACCACGAGGACGTGCCGCCGCCGGTGGCGCTGGCGATGGAGGACGACGGCCGCGGCGGCGTGCGCTTCACCGCGCCGGAGGCGCCGGGCGCCTATCGCCTGTTCGTGGAAGTGCACGACGGCCGCGGCCATGCCGCCTACGCCAACCTGCCGTTCAAGGTGGACGCGGCGCGCTGACCGCTCCGCCGGGTCGCGTCAGGCCAGGTACTGCTTCTCTTCGACGAAGCGCGAGCCGGCCAGGCGGTTGATCGCGTTCTTCACCTGGATGCGGTCGCCGTTGTGCTTCGCCACCGCGCGCGCCAGTTCGATGAATTCGGCGTCGAAGACCTGCGCCGCCTCCTTCGCGCGCAGGGCGTCCTGCACGTCCCACATGCGCTCGTTGATGCGGCGCAGGTCGTCCTTCAGGCCGGCCAGGTCCGGTTGCGCCGCCAGCAGGTCCTGCCACAGCGCCTGCAGACCCTCGCGCTCCACCTGCACGTGCGCGCGCTTGCCGGCATCGTCGATGCGGTCGGCCTTGATCTCGAGGATGGACAGCTTGTCGGCCAGTTCGCCGATGGCGACGGGGATCAGGATGGTGCTCATGGCGCCATTCTAGCGCCGCGCATGCCGCCGGGCGGCTGTCCTCCCGGCATGGGCCGGGGCCGGTGACGACGCCGGGCGCCGGTCCCGGGACGCCCGCGTGGCAGCCTCCCGCCGCGGTGATTGAGGGTGGGGGAGGGCGCCCCTGCGGCCTCCGTCAGGTTCCGCGGGGGCGGCGCCTATGTCAGTTGTCCTGACACTCTGCGGATTGGCGAGTGAGGAGGAGAACGGCAGGGGGTGGTCCGCCACCGGTCCCCGTGGCGCGGTAAGCGCCGGGACCCGGGTCGTTTCCGCGGCGGGGGCGCCAGCGGCAGGGGGGCAGGAGAACCCGGGGCTTTCCGGCACAGGTCTTCTACGAATGAAAAGAACAAGGGGAACGTTCCCGCGGGCGTTGGCCAGGTGCTTCCTGGCGGCGGCGTCGCTGGGCTGTGCGGTGGAAGGGCAGGCCCAGAGCTGCCCCGCGTCGCCGCCGATGGACGTGTTGTTGTTCGTGGACAACTCGGGCTCCATCTCCAACGCCGAGTTCGATGCCGCGCAGCAGGCCATCGCCGGCATCGCGACCTCCATCCTGAGCCGTCCGGGCTATCGCATGGCCGTGGTCAACTGGGCTTGCACGGGCGACGATACGGCCCGGGACGGCTGCCGACTGGACCTGGCCACGGGCAATGCCATTGCCGGCGGCTGGTCTTCGAATGCTGCAAATTTCGCGTATATCGGCAGCAATAGCGCATCCAACCGGGTTTGCCGGTCGTTCGGACTGGTATCGGGCAATGCCACGTACCAGAACCGCAGCAACTGCGGTGGCGGCAATTTCACCCAAAGCATCTCGTCGGACTATGCGCAGGATGCACTCAAGCTGCTCGACGCCGCCTTGTACAGCACCGGCGGCACCGGCGGCACCGACAGCTACGGCGCAGCGACGGCCAAGCCCAGCGCGCCGACGCAGCGGCTGATGATCATCCACTTGACCGATGCCATGTCGGCGGGCACCAGCCGCATCGCCGAGGCGCCCGCAAGCGATGCCGCGCTGGGCAACTACTACTACAGCAACTACTTCAAGAACCAGCGCAACGCCCTGATCGTCGGTGTGGGCATTGACGAGACCAACGCGTATCTGACTGCCAGGCGGCAGCTAGGCGCGTTCTCCAGCAAAGGCGGCAGTGCCACCGACTACGACACCGGCCACCAGACCGCATCCTCCACGCAGGCCTATGATGTCGGCACGCCACGTCTTGCAACAATCTCGCCCGATTTCAGCGCTTCCAACATCGTCACCGCCGCCAGCGCCGCCATTGCCGCGACCGTGCCGGCCTGCGCCATCGTGCGCAAGCAGAGCCTGGGCGGCACCGGCAGCTTCAGCTTCGGAAGCGGCACCAACGGCCTGCCGTCCAGCCTGACGCTGACCACCACGGCGGTCAGCACGCCGGTCGGCGCCGCGTATTCGCTGACCAACTTCAACACCGACACCAGCATCCGCGAAACCATCCCGGCGGGCTGGGAGATCAGCGACGTGACCTGCGTCAACGCCTCCAATGCCTCCGTCCCGGTGACCACCAGCCTGACCACAGGCCAGATCACCCTTCCCGCCAGCCAGATCACCGCGGGCGCGCAACTGACCTGCACCGTGACGAACAGGACGCTGGTGGCCGACCTGCGGGTGCTGAAGTCGGCCTTGCCCGCCACGGTGGTCAGCGGCGACGTGGTGAGCTACACCATCGTCGCCGGCAACAACGGCCCGAGCAGTCTGACCAACGCGCGGTTGTCCGATACGCCGGCAACGGGCCTGGACTGCACCGTACCCGGCAGCACCGCCACCTGCACCGCCACGGGTACCGCCACCTGTCCCTCGGCCACGGTGCCGGTCAGCACCCTGCTGGGCAGCGGCATCACCATCCCCAGCCTGCCGGTCGGCGGGCAGGTGACCGTGACCCTGCAGTGCCGGGCCACCGCCAGCGGGCTGTGACCGCCCGCGACGGCGCCGGCAGGGGGATGCGCGTCCTGCGGGTGCGGGCCGATCTTGGGGGCCGCGGACGGCGGCCCTGTCCAGGTGCTGGTTCCCCCGGCCGAGGCCGGGGATATGTGTCCTGAAATCCCCAAGCCTGGCGAATCAGGAGGGGAACGGCGGTGGTGGTTCGCCACCGGCTCCCATGGCGCGACGCGCCGGGGGCAGCGGTCGTTCCCGCGGCCGACGTGCCGCGGCAGGGGGGTCGGGAGGGCCGCAAGGCCCTCCCGGCGCATTACGAAGCAAGCGATGGGTCTTATACAGATGAACAGAGTACGGGGACAGTTCTCCCGGACGTTGGTGAAGTGCTTCCTTGCGGTGGCATCGGTGGGCTGGGCCATGAGCAGCCAGGCCCAGAGCGGCCCGACCTGCCCCGCGACGCCGCCGCCCACGGACGTGCTGGTGTTCGTGGACAACTCCGGCTCGATCGACAACGACGAGTTCGATAGTGCGCAGCAGGCCATCGCCGGCATCGCCAATTCGGTGCTCAGCCGCCCCGGCTACCGCATGGCCGTAGTCAACTGGGCCTGTACGGGCGCCGACAACGCCAAGAACGGGTGCCGTATCGATCTGGCAACGGGCAGCGCCATTGCCGGCGGCTGGTCGACCAATCCGGCGGATTTCGCCTACGCCGGCAGCAACAGCGCTTCCAACCGGGTCTGCCGCTCGTTCGGCAATTCGGGCAGCAATCGAAGCAACTGCGGCCAAGGCAACTTCTCCGTCTTCATCAACGACGATTACGCGCAGCACGCCTTGAAGATGCTCGAGGCCGCGCTGTACAGCGGTGGCGGCACCGGCGGCAACGACGGCTATAACGCCGCCACGGCCGCGCCCAGCGCGCCGACGCAGCGGCTGATGATCATCCATTTGACCGATGGTGGTGTGGCCGTCGGCAGTCGGATCGCCGACGTCCCGAACAGCGAATCCGCGCTGGGCCGCTACTACTACAGCAACTACCTGAAGAACCAGCGCAATGCGCTGATCGTCGGCGTCGGCATCGACTACACCACCAGCACTGCGGCCGCGAGGCAGGAATTGGGCGCCGTGGCCAGCAAGGGCGGCAGCAGCACCGACTACGACACCACGCACACCAGTGCGGCGTCCACGCAGGCCTACGACACGGGCACGCCGCGCCTGGCGACGTTCGCGAACCGCTACGACGCCACCCAGATCCTCAACGCGGCCAACTCGGCGCTCGCCGAGACGGTGCCGGCCTGCGCCATCGTGCGCAAGCAGAGCGTGGGCGGCACCGGCAGCTTCAGTTTCACCGGCGGCACCAACGGCCTGCCGTCCAGTCTGACGCTGACCACCACGGCCGTCAGCACGCCGGTCAGCTCCGCTGCCTACACGCTGACCAATTTCAATACCAATACCAGCATCCAGGAAACCATCCCGGCCGGCTGGGAAATGAGCAGCGTGGCCTGCGTCAACGCCTCCAATGCCTCCGTTCCGGTGACCACCAACCTGACCACCGGCCAGATCACCCTGCCGGCCAGCCAGATCACCACGGGCGCGCAACTCACCTGTACCGTGACCAATACGCGGACCTCGGCGGACTTTGGTACCTGCGATGCGCGGATGTACCTGGACCGGGTGAACACAAGTCCGTCGCCGATGGTTTCGACGCTGTACGACGTGGGCTATGCCACTGCGCCGTTCAGCTATACCACCTTGGGGTCGGGCCTCGCCCGCAACGGCGTGGCCTTCAACCCGCTGGACAACTACATCTACGGCATCGAGTGGGACCAGTACTCGGGCAACGAACTGATCCGGGTGGGCACCAACGGCAGCAGCACCAACCTGGGCGTGATTTCCGGTCTGCCGTCGGCCAACTACAACAACGGCGTGATCACGCCGACGGGCGAGTACTACGTCATCCCGTCGGGCACGGGCACGACCATGTACCGGATCAACATCGCCACGCGGGTCGCCACCGCGGTCACGCTGAGCCAGTCGGTCAACAACTTGTTCGATCTTGCCTGGCACAACAACCGCATGTACGGCGTGAGCAGCGGCACGCTGGTCAGCATCACCACGACAGGCGCGGTGACCTCGATCGGCACCACGCCGAACCTGAACCTGGTGCCCTCGATGTGGGGCTTCACCAACGGCCTGTATGGCTCCACCAGCACCTCGTCCATCTATGCCATCGACCCGGCGACAGGCGCGACCACCTTCATGAGCAGCGCACCGGACACCAGCAACTCCGACGGTGCCAACTGCCCGACGGCCGCGATCCAGTTCAATGCGGACCTCTCCATCACCAAGACCAACACGCCGGCCTCGGGTCCTAACGACCTGCCCAACGATACCTACGTGCCCGGTGCGTCGCGCACGTACACCATCGTGGTGAGGAACAGCGGTCCGTTCGGCGCGCACGACGTGACGGTCAGCGATCCGCTGCCCGCCGGTATCACCACGGCAAGCTGGACCTGCAGCGGCACGGGCGGCGGCGGCTGTACGGCCAGCGGCAGCGGGGCGATCAACGACACCGCGGTGAGGCTGCCGCCCAGCGCCACCGTGACCTACCTGCTGACCATGACGGTGCCGGCGGACTACACCGGCGACCTGACCAACACGGCGACGGTGACGCCGGGACCGGCGACCAGCGACACCAATATGTCCAACAACACCGCCACGGACGTGGACCAGGCGGCGACGGTGGACTTGGCGGTGACCAAGTCGGCCTCGCCCACCACGGCGGTCAGCGGCGACGTGGTCAGCTACACCATCGTCGCCAGTAACAACGGCCCGATCGACCTGACCAACGCGCGGCTGTCGGATACGCCGTCGGCGGGCCTGGACTGCACCGTGCCCAGCAGCACCGCCACCTGCGCGGCCACGGGCACCGCGACCTGTCCCTCGGCCACGGTGCCGGTCAGCACCCTGCTGGGCAGTGGCATCATCATCCCTAGCCTGCCGGTGGGCCAGCAGGTGACCGTGACCCTGCAATGCCGGGTCACCGCCAGCGGGTTGTAACCGCCGGTAGCCACCGCCATTAGTACGGAGTGACGGCGCATTCGATGCGCCGTCACTCGTTTGGGGCGCCTCATGCCTGGGTCCGCCGGACCCTTATCCCAACGCAGTTCACCCTTGGTCTGTGACGCATGTCCTGAAATCCCCAAGCCTGGCGAATTAGGACGGGGGACGGCGGTGGCAACCCTTCATGGCGCGGTTCGCGCCAAGGGTCCGGATCGTTCCTGCAGCTCGGATACCAGCGGCGGGGAGGGTGCAGAGGTTTGCAAGGGTCTCCCGGCCTAACACCAGGCAAGGGATGGGTCTTATGCAGATGAACGAAGTGCGGGGACAGTTCTCCCGGACGTTGGCGAAGTGCTTCCTTGCGGTGGCATCGGTGGGTTGGGCCATGAGCAGCCAGGCCCAGAGCGGCCCGACCTGCCCCACGACACCACCGCCCATGGACGTGCTGGTGTTCGTGGACAACTCCGGCTCGATCAACAACACCGAGTTCGACGATGCGCAGCAGGCCATCGCCGGCATCGCCAATTCGGTGCTCAGCCGCCCCGGCTACCGCATGGCCGTAGTCAACTGGGCCTGTACGGGCGCCGACAACGCCAAGAACGGGTGCCGTATCGATCTGGCAACGGGCAGCGCCATTGCCGGCGGCTGGTCGACCAATCCGGCGGATTTCGCCTACGCCGGCAGCAACAGCGCTTCCAACCGGGTCTGCCGCTCGTTCGGCAATTCGGGCAGCAATCGAAGCAACTGCGGCCAAGGCAACTTCTCCGTCTTCATCAACGACGATTACGCGCAGCACGCCTTGAAGATGCTCGAGGCCGCGCTGTACAGCGGTGGCGGCACCGGCGGCAACGACGGCTATAACGCCGCCACGGCCGCGCCCAGCGCGCCGACGCAGCGGCTGATGATCATCCATTTGACCGATGGTGGTGTGGCCGTCGGCAGTCGGATCGCCGACGTCCCGAACAGCGAATCCGCGCTGGGCCGCTACTACTACAGCAACTACCTGAAGAACGAGCGCAACGCGCTGATCGTCGGCGTCGGCATCGACTACACCACCAACACTGCGGCCGCAAGGCAGGAATTGGGCGCCTTGGCCAGCAAGGGCGGCAGCAGCACCGACTACGACACCACCCACGCGAGTGCGGCATCCACGCAGGCCTACGACACGGGCACGCCGCGCCTGGCGACGTTCGCTAACTCCTACGAGGCCACCCAGATCCTCAACGCGGCCAACACGGCGCTTGCAGCGACGGTGCCGGCCTGCGCCATCGTGCGCAAGCAGAGCGTGGGCGGCACCGGCAGCTTCAGTTTCACCGGCGGCACCAACGGCCTGCCGTCCAGTCTGACGCTGACCACCACGGCCGTCAGCACGCCGGTCAGCTCCGCTGCCTACACGCTGACCAATTTCAATACCAATACCAGCATCCAGGAAACCATCCCGGCCGGCTGGGAAATGAGCAGCGTGGCCTGCGTCAACGCCTCCAATGCCTCCGTTCCGGTGACCACCAACCTGACCACCGGCCAGATCACCTTGCCGGCCAGCCAGATCACCACGGGCGCGCAACTCACCTGCACCGTGACCAATACCCGGGTCTTGACGGATTTCGGTACCTGCGACGGGCGGATGTGGCTGTCGCAATCGCCTAACGCCAGCACCAACACCACCCTGTACGGCATCAACACCGGCTCGAATCCATTCACCTACTCATCGCTGGGACAGGCCTCGTTCGTGTACAACGCGCTGGGCTACAACCCCGTCGACAACTACATGTACGGCGTTCCGACTTCCGGGGCCGGCAATCGGCTGCTGCGGATAGGAGCGAACGGCCAGGCGCAGAATCTGGGCACGGTCGCGGGATTGCCCAACCAGCAGTACAACAGCGGCACGTTCGGACCGGACGGCACTTACTACGTGAAGCGGACGGGCAGCAATACGTTCCTCCATGCCATCGACATCGATACGCTGACCGCAACGTCCATCCCGCTGAGTGGCGCCATCGAGATTTCCGACATGGCGTTCGTGGGCAGTACCTTGTATGCCGTGGGCGACAACGGCCGCCTGTACCGCATCGACGCGTCGACGGGGGCGGTGACGCCGATCGGAACGGCCCCGGGAGGCAGTCCGCCGATACTGGGAGCGCAATTCGGAGCGCCGAACGGGCTCTTCGGCAGCGCCAACAACGGCAGCGGTTTCTATCAGATCGACTTGACCACCGGTGCGCGGACCCTGATTTCCGGTTCGCCCAGCGCGAACGTCAACGATGGCGCCAATTGCCCGACCGCCAACATCACTTTCGCGGCCGACCTGCACATCCAGAAGGATGACGGCCAAGCAGTCTATGTGCCGGGCGGGCAGGTCCAATACACCATCGTTGCGGGCAACAGCGGTCCGTTCGGCGCGACAGGAGTGACGGTGAGCGACCCGCTGCCCGCCGGCATCGCCACGGCAAGCTGGACGTGTTCGGGCGCAGGCGGCGGCGTGTGCGGAGCGGCATCGGGCACCGGTGCCATCAACGACACCGCGGTGAGCCTGCCGCCCAACGCGACCGTGACCTACCTGCTGACCATGACGGTACCGGCGGGTTACACCGGTGACCTGACCAACACCGCGACGGTGACGCCGGGACCGGCGACCAACGACACCAATATGTCCAACAACACCGCCACGGACGTGGACCAGCCGGCGGTCGTGGATCTGGCGGTGACCAAGTCGGCTTCGCCCACCACGGTGGTCAGCGGCGACGTGGTCAGCTACACCATCGTCGCCAGCAACAACGGCCCGATCGACCTGACCAACGCGCATCTGTCGGACACGCCGTCGGCCGGCCTGGATTGCACCTCGCCCAGCAGCACCGCTACCTGCACGGCCACGGGCACCGCGACCTGTCCTTCGGCCACGGTGCCGGTCAGCACCCTGCTGGGGAGCGGCATCATCATCCCCAGCCTGCCGGTGGGTCAGCAGGTGACCGTGACCCTGCAATGCCGGGTCACCGCCAGCGGCTTGTAACCGCCGGTAGCCACCGTCATCGGTACGGAGTGACGGCGCATTCGATGCGCCGTCACTCGTTTGGGCGGGCTGGAATGCGGGTGGTTGCCTGAGTGGGGTGGATTCCGGCTCCATCAAGCGCAATGCAGCGAAACGCAAGCGCGGCGATGCCCCCGCGGCCGCGCGCCTCAGTATTCCCGGAAGTGACCCTTGGTCTTCAGGTTCTGGATGGCGCGCGCGGTGGAGAGCACTAGGCGGTGGTCGGGCGGATAGGTCTCGGAGAGGATGGCGAGCGATTCTTCCAGTAGCTGCTGGGCGTGCGCCTTGTCGCCTTTTTCCACTGCGACCGCGGCGCGGAGCATCAGTGCCGCGTTCAGGCGGATGTGGGCGTTGGGCTTGGGCAGTTGCGGGCGGTTCCGCTTTTCCACCATTTCGGTGAGGCTTTCCGCTTCGTCCAGTTTCCCTTTCTCGATCAACAGATTGGCGAGGATGAGCTGGTTGTTTTGAGGAAAGTGTGCGTGGGCGGATAGTGCTCCGACAGGAAGGCGGCGTTCTGCTTGAGCAGGGTTTCCGCGCGGGCATCGTCCTCCACCGAGGGGGAATCGACCATCAGGCGGGCCAGGTAGACCCGCGCCATCGGCGGCGGCGGCAGTTCCTGCCGCATCGAGACGGCCAGCACGCTTTCCAGCAGTTCGCGCGATTCGCGCAGGTACAGGGTCCGGTCCAGCGTCGGCACGCCGCGCGGCGACTGCGTCAGGTAGTTGGCCAACTGCGAGCGGGCGCTGAGCACGGCATCGTGCCCGGGCGGGTAGTGGTGTTCCAGGATGGACAGCGCGTGCCGGGTGATGGTGATCAGTTCTTCCCACTGCCGGCCTTCGAAGCGCAGCAGCGCGGAGTGGGAGAAGAGCGCTTCGCCGTAGGCGGGGTGGTCCTCGCCGTAGGCGGCCAGCACCAGGGCTTCGCCTTGTTCGATCGCTTCGCGGCAGCCCGGCAGGTCGCCGGTGAGGCAGCGCGCATCGCCTAGCGCGATCAGCGCCCTGCCGGTCTTGGGATGGTGCGGGCCGAGCAGTTGCAGGGTGTGCTGCCACTGCGCCTGGGCGAACGGTATGGCTTCCTCGAAACGCTCCTGCCGCAGCAGGCTGGTGGCGAGGGCGCGCTCGGCGTCCGCTGCCAGCAGCGGGTACGCGGGCGTGGCCGTCTCGATGGCCCGGCGCAGGTCGGTGTCGGCGGGGGCGAAATCCTGCAAGCGCATCCGCCACTGCCCGCGCAGCGTGAGCAGAGCGATGGTGTCGGCCGGATCGCCTCCGTGCTGCGCCGCGGCCAGTGCCAGGGTGCGGTCGAGCGTGCCCAGCGCCGTCTGCCGTTGCGTGAGGTTCCATTGCGCTTCCGCCATCCCGGTGAGCAGTTGCAGGCGCACGCGCGAAGGCGCGGTGTCGGGAGCGTCGCCCAGTTTCGCCAGTGCGGCTTGCGCGGTGGCGAGGGCGTCGGCGGGCTTGCCGGCCAGGTTCTGCATGGCCGCGCGCGTGGCCTGCAGTTCCAGCGCGGTGTCCGCATCGGTGCCGGGCAGGCGCGCCGCTTCGTCGGCCAGCGCCTGCGCCTGCTTGTAGTCGCCGATCACGGCGTGGTTGCGCGCCAGCATCAGCAGGCCGCGGGAGAGCACGCGCGGATATTCGTCCAGCGACAGCGAGCGCACCTGGGCTTCGGTCTGCGCCAGCAAGGTGTGCGACGAGAACGTCTGCTGGCCCAGCCCGGACAGAGTGGCGTTGCCCAGGGTCTGTTCGAAGATGGACGACAGCGCGCCGTAGGACTCGGCTTCCCGCAGCGCCTTCTGTGATTGCAGATAGGCCGCGGTGGCGCCGGCGCCCAGCGTGGCGACGACCAGCGCGGCCAGCCCGCAGGCGACCCGGTGGCGGCGGATGAAGGTGGCCGCGCGGTAGCCGGGGCGGCCTTCGCGCGCCTGCACCGGCTGCGTGTGCAGCCAGCGTTGCAGTTCCTCGCGCAGTTCGGCGGCCGAAGCGTAGCGCCGGGCGGGGTCGGGTGCGCAGCAGCGTGCCAGGATGGCGTCCAGGTCGCCCTTGAGCTGGCGCGCCAGGGCGTGGCCGTTGCGCGCGCCGCGCGCCTGCGCCATGGCCGGCGTTGCTTCGCGCGCCAGCCGCGAGGCCGGCTCGGCATTGGCGCCGTTGGCGCCCGCGCCCAGCCGATGCGCGCCGGAGGACAGCGGCAGGCGCCCGCACAGCAACTGGTAGAGCACTGCGCCCAGCGAATAGACGTCCAGCGCCATGGTCGGCCGGTCCGGCGACAGCGATTCCGGGGCGGCGTAGCCGTGCGACACGGCGATGCGGCGCAGCGGCCGGTCGCCGGCCAGGGTGGCGGCCAGTCCGAAGTCCACCACTTGTATCTGGCCCTCCAGGGTCACCAGCAGGTTGGATGGCTTGATGTCCTGGTGCAGTACCGTGCGCTGGTGCGCGTAGGCCAGCGCGTCGCAGGCCTGCAGCATCAGTTCGACCCGTTGCCGGATGTCGCAGCGGCGGTGGTCGCACCACTGGTCGATGGTCTCGCCTTCGACGTAGCGCATGGCGAACCAGGGCGAGCCATGGGCGTCGATGCCGCCGTCCAGCAGGGGCGCGATGCCGGGATGGTCCAGTTGCGCCAGGGTGTTGCGCTCGTTGAGGAAGGCGTCCACCAGCGAGGGCGAGGTCAGTTCCAGGCGGATGCATTTGAGCGCCACGCGCTGCTGGTACTGGCCGTCGTCGCGGTGGGCCTCGTAGACGGTGCCCATGCCGCCGACGCCGAGCACGGCGGTGATGTGCCAGGGGCCGACATGGCTGCCCAGGCGCAGGTCCTGGACGGAAGTGGGCGTGTGGGAGATGCGTTCCAGCAGGGCGTCCGGCGGCGGGCGGTCCACCGGCTGGGTGTCCGCATCGGCGGTCAGCATGGCGGTCAGGGCGAGGTGGACCTCGGGTTCCTTGTCGCGCAGGCGGTCGAGCGCCTGCGCCCGCTCGCCCGCCTCCAGCAGCACGTAGTCCTCGAACAGCGCCAGCGCCCGGAGTTTGGCGGTGTTGGTGGTCATGGCATGAGGCCCCCCCGAGGTGCAGGAAGAAGGCCGCACCGGAACCGTTGCTGGCGAGCGTGCTCCTTCGTGGCGGCGTGTCCCCGTCCTGCACGGAAGGAAGCGTTCGGCGCCCTCTTGTACTCCATATCGGGCGCGGCTGTGAACGTCTTGAGCCTGCTCATCTCACATTTGTCGACGAAAGGCAGGCCCGCGTTCCACGGCCGATGCAGTGTTCCACGGATAGGGTCGATCATGGCTGCTGCGTTGCAGCATAATTCTGTACATGACCGTCCCTCTTTCTCCTTCCGTCGCTCCGGCCGGCCACGCCCTCTCGGCGCGGCAGGTAAGCCTGATCCTGTTTGCCCTCACCTTGGGCGGTTTCGCCATCGGCACCAGCGAGTTCGCCAGCATGGGACTGATGCCCAACATGGTGGCGTCGCTGGGGGTGACCGAGCCGCAG
Organism: uncultured Pseudoxanthomonas sp.; assembly: GCA_937975725.1. GTDB lineage: Bacteria > Pseudomonadota > Gammaproteobacteria > Xanthomonadales > Xanthomonadaceae > Pseudoxanthomonas_A. Next base: position 23,164 of record CALJUL010000120.1, read on the forward strand.
GTGGGACACCTGATCAGCGCCTATGCGCTGGGCGTGGTGGCGGGCGCGCCGGTGCTGGCGATCCTCGGCGCCGGCTGGAGCCGCAAGACGCTGCTGCTGGCGCTGATGGCGTTCTACGCGCTGGGCAACCTGGCCAGCGCGCTGGGGCCGGACTACCACAGCCTGCTGTTGTTCCGCTTCGTCGCCGGCCTGCCGCACGGGGCGTACTTCGGCGTGGCCGCGCTGACCGCGGTGGCGATCAGCCCGCCGCACCGGCGCGGCCATGCGGTCAGCCTGGTCATGCTGGGCCTGACCCTGGCGATCCTGCTGGGCAATCCGCTGGCGACCTGGGTGGGGCAGATGATCGACTGGCGCTGGGTGTTCGCGGCGGTGGCGGCGATCGCGCTGGCCACGGCGGCGCTGCTGGCGGTCTGGCTGCCGGCGCACGTGGACGGACCGAAGTCCAGGCCACTGGACGAGCTGCGCGCCTTCCACCGGCTGCCGGTGTGGCAGGCGCTGGGCATCGGCGCGATCGGCTTCGCGGGCATGTTCTGCGTCTTCAGCTATCTGGCGCCGACCATGCTGGAAGTGACGCGGGTGTCGCCGGCGTGGATTCCGCTGGGACTGGCCGGGTTCGGCGTGGGCGGGGTGATCGGCAATTTCGCCGGCGGCTGGCTGTTCGACCGCTTCGGGCTGCGCGGCGTGCCGCTGGTGCTGGGCTGGGCCATCGCCATGCTTTTGCTGTTCCCACTGATGGCCGGCTCGCTGCCGACGCTGCTGCTGGCGACGGTCGCCATCGGCCTGATGGGCGCGTTGGGGCCGATCCTGCAATCGCATCTGATGGACGTGGCCGGCGATGCGCAGACGCTCGCGGCGGCTTCGCACCACGCGGCCTTCAACACCGCCAACGCACTCGGCCCCTGGCTGGGCGGCATGGCGATCACCGCCGGCTACGGCTGGACTTCGACCGGCTGGGTCGGCGCGGCCACCGCCGCGGGCGGCCTGCTGGTCTACCTGTGGGCGCGCAGGACCCTGCAAGGGCGTGCGCGTGCGCGAAGCGCGGCGGTGGCCTGCGAATCCCGGTGCTGATGCGCGGCGCGGCGCCTCAATCGTCGGCGCGCCGATAGACCGCCACGTTGTAGTACTCGCGGCCGTCGCTCAGCCGGCCGCGCACGCGCACGGCCAGGGTGTCGGCGTCCAGCAGTTCGCGTTCGGTGCGTTGCAGCGGCGCGCCGGCATGCCAGGTGGTGGAATGCAGTTGCGTGGGCGAGACCTTCTCGAAGCTGAGTTCGTCGGCCAGCACATTGCCGCGGCACGGGTAGGGCTTGCCGTCGGTGCGCGCTTCCACGGTCATGCGGTAGCGCTCGCCGCCGGCGCTGAGCCAGGTCGCGGCGATGGACAGCATGCCGTCGTCGTCCTGTTCGACGCGGCAGCGTCCGCTGCGCGGCGGGCGCCCCAACTGGTAATCGCATTGTTCCGGCACCAGCCGCCACTTGCCGGGGAACCCCAGCGCCTTTTCCACGTTCATGCATCCTCCGCGCAGCGTATCGCGCGGCAGGATGCTAGCGGCCGCGCCCCGGCGCGCCTGCTGCCTGCGTCGCAGTTTTCCGCGCCGGGCGCCGGGAGGTGCGCGTGCTGTGGCGGGGCGCATGGCGCAGATACGATCCGCGTCACATCCCTGTCTCACGTTTGTTCGGGGCGGCGCCGCTATTCGGGCGCGGACGCGGCCGGCGGTGCGCCGCTGCGCCAGCGCCGGGTGGTGCGCTGGAAGAACTGGCTGTTGGGAATCTGCAGCACGGTGTCGCCGCGCGCGGGGTCTTCCTCCAGCAGCGTGGTGTAGAGCAGGTTGATGTCGATGACGCGGCCGCGCAGGCCGGGCTTGTCGCCGTTCTCCAGCACTTCGATATGGTCGTGTACGCGAAATGGGCGCGTAGTCAGGATCAGCACGCTGCAGAAGATGTTGGACAGCACGCTCCAGGCCGCGAAGAATGCCACTGCCGCGACCGCGGTGAAGCCGGTGAGCGCGGTCCACAGCACGCTGCTCGACACGCCCAGGCGGCCCAGCGCGGCCATGAAGGCGGAGGCGTACACCACCACGCCCAGCAGGCGGCGCGCGCTGACGGCGACCTGCGCCGGCAGGTGGTACTGGTTGCAGATGCGGCGCACCACCAGCCGCAGCAGGCGCAGCAGCAGCCATGCGGCCAGCAGGATCGCGATGGCCTGGGCCATCGGCACGGCCGTAGCGATGGCATCGTCCATCCAGCCGGGCTTCATCGGTTCGGCCTCGCGCGGAGGAAGGCGGGAATTCTCGGCGCGACGCAGGCGGAGCGGAAGACGGTCGTCATGCGGACAGGGTGACGATGGCGCCGGGAGCGGTCAACCGGCTGCGCGCGGGGCGCCTTCCGCGGTTGGGCGGCAAGCGGGGCAGATGAAGGCGGTTTTCAGGGTTATCGAAGCCGCTACTGCTGAAGGTCGGGGCTAGGTCGGCCTGCTGTCGCCGGTGCGCATGCCCGCGTGCCGGCATCATGCCGGCCTCGTCCTGCGCACGCATGCGCACTGCGCCGTGGATGCAGCGTCGGCGTGCTGCCGGATGGAGGAGGAAGCGCCCGCGTACATGGAGTCCACGAGCGGAGGATGCCGCCGGACCCGGCGGCAGGCGCGTCGCGAAACGCGGCTTCAGGAATCGGCGTGGCCGACCAGGCGGGCGCGGATCCGGGCGGTGAGCGGGTGGCGGGGGCCAAGGTAGCGGTGGGCTTCCACCAGCGCGTCCTGGAGCAGGCGCTCGGCCTGCACGCCGTCCTGCGGTTGTCCGCGCGCCTGCAGGGCCTCGGCCAGCTCCAGTCGCCGTCCGGGCGCGGGCAGGTGCCGCCGCTGCGCGGTGTGCACGGCCTCGTGCAGCAGACCGATGGCTTCGGTCCGCAGGAGCAGGCGGGCGCTGGCCGAATCGCGCGTTGCCGCCAGCGCCATGAGCTGGTCGGCCAGGTCGGTCTTGGCTTCCAGGGTCTGTTCGTGCAGCGGGCCGAGGATGCGCTCCAGCGCCGCCACCGCCTCGCGCGCCAGCGGCACGCCGGCGCCGGGCTGCCGCTGCGAGGCGATCATGCCTTCCACGCGCAGCAGGTGCGCCGCTTCAGGATGGCCGGGTTCGAAGACCTTGCCGGCCATCCGGATGCTCGTCAGTATCCGTGCGGCCTCGTCCGTCTGGCCCTGCGCGACCAGCGCTTCGGCCAACATGCGCATCGCGTGCACCGTGCCCGGATGGGTGTCGCCGAGCCGGCGGCGACGCTCGTCCGCGGTCGAGCGCAGCAGTGCCGTCGCTTCGTCCTCGTGGCCCATCCGGCCGAGCACCACGGCCATCTGCTCGTGGGCGTCTTCCACCAGCAGAGGCTGCACGGGCGAGGCCAGGGTGATGGCGCGTTGCAGGTCGCTGCGCGCTTCGACCAGCCGGTAGCGCTCGCCCTGCCATTGGCCTTGCAGGATCAGCAGTTCCGCATCGCCGCTGCGGCGCACCGCTTCCGGCAGCGAAGCGAGGGATTGGCGGGCCAGCGCCAGGGTCGCCAGCGCGGCCTCGTGCTCGGACAGGCCCCATTGCGCGCGCGCCAGTTCGCACAGGAGCTGGTTCGAGGCCGGAGCGTCGGCCTTGCCCTGGTGCGAAGCCAGTTCGATGCCGGCGTAGACCGCCTCACGCGCCTCGGCGTGGCGCGCCATCAGGTTGAGCAGGACGGCCCGGGTGGTCTGGATCTGTACGCGGTCGCTGGCGGCCTGCAGGCGGCGCGAGGATTCGTCGACCAAGGACAGGGCGTGGGCGTAGTCGCCCAGCATGGCGTAGTTGCGCGCCAGCGACAGCAGCGCGCGTGAGCGGATCAGCGGCTGCTCGTCCAGCGGCAGTGCGCGCAGGCTGGCTTCCGTCTGCGCCAGCAACTGGCGCGAACTCATCCGCGATTCGCCCAGGCCCGACAGGGTGGCCGAGCCGAGCACGCGTTCGAGCAGTGCGGTGACCTGCGCCGAGGCTTCGACCTGCGCGGTGTTCTGCCTGTATTGCACGCCCAGCAGCACGACCGCGCTGAGCAGGGTCACGCTGGCCAGTGCGCCGAGCGTGCAGGCCGCGGCGTTGCGGCGCAGGAAGCATTCCAGGCGGTAGCCCAGGCCGTTGCCGTGGGCCATGACCGGGCGCCGTTGCAGCCATCGTTCCAGGTCGTCGCGCAGGGCAGTGGCGTCGGGGTAGCGCGCGGCGGGGTCGGTCGCCACGCAGCGGCTGGCGATGCTTTCCAGTCCGTCCGCCAGCAGGCGCGACAGCGCGCGGTTGTGCGGCAGCCCGCGCTGGCGCGCGATGGCGGCGGGCGCCGAGTCGAGCAGGCGCCGCATCGCCCGCGGCGGTTCCGGCTTCTGCATGATCCGCGCGTGCATCGGGTGCAGCGGCACCGGCCAGTCGCCGCACAGCAGCCGGTACATCACCACGCCCATGCCGTAGACGTCGCTGGTGAAATCCGGTGGCGCGCCGGTGTGCGCCTCGGGCGCTGCGTAGCCGTTGGAGATGGCGATGCGCTGCGACTGCCCGCCGCCGGCCAGCGAGGCCGAGATGCCGAAGTCCACCAGGAAGACGTGCCCCTGCGGCGTCACCAGCAGGTTGTCCGGCTTGATGTCCTGGTGGACGACGTGGCAGCGGTGCGCGTAGGCGAGCGCGTCGCAGGCCTGCACCAGCAGGCGGACGCGCTCGGCCACGCTGACGTCGCGCTGGTCGCACCATTGCTCGATGCCCTGGCCGTCGACGTACTGCATCGCGAACCAGTGCGTGCCGTCCACCTCCACGCCGCCGTCCAGCAGCGCGGCGATGTGCGGGTGTTCGAGTTGCGCCAGGTACCTGCGCTCGTTGCGGAAGGCTTCCACCAGTTGCGGCGAGGACAGTTCGGCGCGGATGCATTTCAGCGCCACGCGCTGTTCGTATTGCCCGTCCGCGCGGTACGCCTCGTACACCGTGCCCATGCCGCCCACCGAGAGCAGGCCGCCGATCCGCCACGGTCCCAGCCGGGTGCCGCAGCGGGATTCGTGCGGTGCGTTGGCGCGGGGGATGTCGCGCGCCAGCACTTCCAGCGGCGGCGTGTCCAGCCGGTGCTCCAGGGCGTCGGCGACCAGCAGCTCGACCAGCGCGGCATGCGCCGCCGGGTCCTCCTGTTCCAGCCGTGCCAGGGCCCGCGACTGCCGGTGATGGGGCATGTCGGCGAACTCGTCGAACATGGCCAGCGCGCGCGCCGCGGTGCTGTCCATCAGCCGGCCGTCGTCCATGGAAGGGGCGGGCGAGGAATTGATCACGGCACGCCGAGGTCGCCCGGCGACTGGCGCGGGATGCGAGGGGGGTGCGGCGAAGCCGGAGTGGGGTCCACGTATCCGCTTTCGGAGCGTGGCTGCCCGGGAGGACATCAGGAATGCCGGCGGTGCGCAGGAGCCGGCATGACCGTCGTGCCAGCCGCGGCGGGCACGGGTGTGCTCAGGCGGGGAGGGGGTCTTCGCCGTCGCCCAGGTGACTGAACAGGAAGGCGCGCGCTTTGCGCCAGTCGCGCCGCACGGTGCGTTCGGTAACCTTCAATACGTCCGCGATTTCCAGTTCGCTCAGTCCGCCGAAATAGCGCAGTTCGACCACCTGCGCCAGGCGCGCGTCCAGCGTGGCCAGTTCGTTCAACGCCTGGTCCAGGATCAGCAGTTGTTCCAGGTGGGTGTTGTAGCCCGGGTCGTTGACCTGGTCCAGGGTGAGCAGCTCCATGCCTTCGCCGCGCTTCTCGGCCAGCGCGCGGCGGACTTCGTCCAACAGAACGAACCGCATCGCGCGGGCGATCAGTGCCACCAGGTGCGCGCGGTTCTCGACATCGAAGTCGGCGCTGGCCAGGCGGATCCAGGTCTCGCTGATCAGCGAGGTGGGCGAACGCACGTGGTTGCGCCGCTGCTGGCGGATCTGCGAGCGGGCGATCCGGTGCAGGTCCTGGTACAGCAGGGCGTAGATCCTGTCCCACGCCTCGGGCCGGCCGGCGCGCACGTCCGACAGCAGGCGGGTCACCGACTCCTGGTCGCCGGGGACAGTGAAATCTCCGTTATCGAACAGGTCGATCTCACTGGGCATGCAGACCGCCCCCACACCCGTGGCCCCAGATCACGGGCGGCATGTCCGGGATGGACGCGTTGTCACGATTCCATCCCATCGAGGGCCCTCCAATGTCGCGTCGCATGCAAGACAGAAATTTCCTTCACCGATCCAGCTTAGCACCAAAGGCGGATTCGTTCGGGAGAAAACGCAGGCGCGGCACGCAACGGGGGACGGCAAGCGAGTGGATACAGGAGGAAGCTTCATGGGGGAGATGAGCGGTTCTCTGCTGGAGGGAACGACCGGCATCGCGGGCATCCGCGTACGCAGCGACGCACCGCGCGCGCTGAGCGTCGAGGAGAGCGCACGGCCGTTGATGCCATTGGGGGAAAAGGCGCCGCCCGCGCCGGAAGGCGTGGGCCCGAGGGCGCTGAGCCAGTGGAACGTCCTGCAGCGCATGAGCGCGGAGGAATGGGCGCAGATGATGCAGGTGCTGCCCGGCCGCATCGGCGCGCGTGCGCGCCACGGCGGCAATGCGCGCCGGTTCGTCGAAGCCGTGCTGTGGGTGGCCCAGACGGGGGCGTACTGGTCGGACCTGCCGCGTGGGTACGGGCCCTGGCACGGCATCTACGTGCGCTTCATCCGCTGGGCGCAGGACGGCAACTGGAACGGCGTGCTGGCCAAGTTCGAGGAGAACGACCAGCGCCGCGTCGATCTCGCCGCGCTGGTCGAGCGCTACCTCAAGCGCAACAACACCAAGCACCTGAGCCGCATGATGCGGTCATCGTGATGCGCTGATCGCACGCCACCGGTCCCGGCACGGCCGGCGATCCACGCACGCGTCGGGCGTGCCGCGGATGCCGCCGTTCCGCTACGTCGCCGGATGGCGTGGACGGAACCGTCCTCCGCGCGTCCCCCGCGTCGAGGATGGCGGAAGCGGCCTAGCCCCCAGGTCCGTTTCCAGCCTGCCATGCCCGACACATGGCAGGCATTGCGCTCCGGCGCCGGAGGGGGAGGTGCAATGCCTCCCCCTCTTTCTAGCATCGCCGGCATGCGCCCGCCCGGCGTCGCGGGTTCCTCACGTTTTCCTTCGCCTGCCTTAACCTGCGCGGGGCTACATTGCGCGGACCGCAAGCGTGGAGGAAGCGCCCATGAGTACGCACGTGTTTTTCGCGCAGGACGAATCCGGCCGCCGCTGCCGCATCAGCGCGCTGCGCGGCGACGCCGCGGCGTCGGTCGCCGGCGGCACCCACGACCACGACGGTGCGCCGGTATACGTGCTGGAGGACGGCAGCCGCGTGCGCCGGATCGACAACGACACCTTCCAGATCGTCGGCACCGGTGCCTATGTCACCCGCGTGGCGGACTGACTAGCCGGTCCGCAGCGCGGCGTGCAGCGGCACGTCCGTAGGCCAGCCGCCGCGCGCGCCCAGCGACGCCAGTTCGACCAGTACGCCGGCGCCGACGACGACGGCTTTCTGTTGCATCAGCAACGATAGCCCGGCCTTGAGCGTGCCGCCGGTCGCCAGGACATCGTCGACCAGCACCACGCGCGCGCCGGCCGGCAAAGCATCGGCATGGAGTTCCAGGCGGTCGCGCCCGTATTCCAGCCCGTAGTCCACGGCGACGGTGCGTGCGGGCAGCTTGCCCGGCTTGCGCAGCGGCACGAAGCCCGCCGCCAGCACCTGCGCCAGCGCCGCGCCGAGGATGAACCCGCGCGCCTCGATGCCGACGACCGCATCGATCCGTTCCCCGCGCCACGGCGCGGCCATGGCCTGCACCGCATCGGCGAACGCATGGGCGTCCGCCAGCACCGGCGTGATGTCCTTGAACAGGATGCCGGGCAGCGGGAAATCGGGAACGTCGCGGATCAGCTCGGCCCACTGGGGCATGACGATGGCCTTGTCAGCAAAACACCGATGCTAGTGCGCCCGGGCACGCGATGGCTGCCCGCGCAAACCGCCGACACCACGGCACTACCCCTGTGGGAGGGGCTTCAGCCCCGGCCGCAAGGCTTGCGCGCAACCAGAAACAAACCAGCTCCACCAAACTTGCAGTGCCGGAGACAATTCCCGAACACCTCGCACGTCCACAACCCGCGGGACATCGCGGGCACCAAAACGTGTGCAACCACACTCGCATCGTATCCATCCAATCACGCCGCTCCGCATGCACGCACCATGCGCCCATGCGCCCATGCGCCCAGGAATTCCTGTCCATGCCCGTCGTGTGTCGTCGCAGCACGTCCGGATCAGGCATCGAACGGAATCCACGCAGCCGTTTTCACTCCATGCCGCTCGATCCGCTCGCGCGCACCCTCTACGACGACTCTCGGTCATGCGCACAGCATGTCTTCGCCATCGCGCGCTGGATCACGAACGGAATCCACATGGCGACATCCATATCCATTCGCCCCGTCGGTCCAATTCGCGTGTGCGCATGCCAGCACCCGTAACCACCTGACGCAGGTTACGCATCACCGCGGCCGCACGCCCGAATCGGGATCCGAACGAAACCCATGCGGCCCTACGGACACTCCAGCCACCCCGCACTCAATCCGTCCCGCACGCCCGCGCCCGTTTCCGCAGCAATTCCTGTTCGCGCACGTTGCGCGTCATCGCCGCCGCGCGTTCGAATTCCGCGCGCGCCTCCACGTGCCGGCCCAGCCTGGACAGCAGGTCGCCGCGCACGCTGGGCAGCAGGTGGTAGTGCGCCAGCACGGGATCGTCGCGCAGCCGGTCCACCAGCGGCAGCGCCGCGGCCGGGCCGGAGGCCATCGATACCGCCACCGCGCGGTTGAGTTCCACCACCGGCGACGGCGCCACTTGTGCCAGTGCCGCGTACAGCGTGGCGATGCGCGTCCAGTCGGTGTCGTCCGCAGTCGGCGCGCGCGCATGGCAGGCGGCGATGGCGGCCTGCAACGCATAGGGGCCGAAGGCGCCGCCCAGCCGCTCCGCCCGCGCCAGTGCGTCCAGGCCGCGATGGACCAGCAGCGGGTCCCAGCGGCTGCGGTCCTGTTCCAGAAGCAGCACCGGTTCGCCGTCCCGGCCGGTGCGCGCGGGCAGCCGCGATGCCTGGATCTCCATCAGCGCGACCAGGCCGTGCACTTCCGGTTCGTGCGGCGCCAGCGCGGCCAGCATCCGGCCCAGGCGCAGCGCTTCCTCGCACAGCGGCGGGCGCATCCAGTCGTCGCCGCTGGTCGCCGAATAGCCTTCGTTGAAGACCAGGTAGACCACGCCCAGCACCGAGGACAGCCGCGCCCGCAAGGCTTCGCCGCGCGGCACCTCGAACGCCGCGTCGGACCCGGCCAGCGTGCGCTTGGCGCGCACGATGCGCTGGGCGACGGTGGCCTCCGGCACCAGGAAGGCGCGCGCGATCTCGTCGGTGGTCAGCCCGCACAGCAGGCGCAGCGTCAGCGCCACCCGTGCCTCCATTGACAGCGCCGGATGGCAGGCCACGAACACCAGCCGCAGCAGGTCGTCGTCGATGTCGTGGTCGAGGGCTTCCTCGGCCTGCTCCCGCCGCTCCTCGTGCGCGTCCTCCAGTTCGCGCGCCAGTTCCGCGTGCTTGCGGTCCAGCAACTGGCGCCGGCGCAGGCGGTCGATGGCGCGCCGCTTGGCGGTGGTCATCAGCCAGGCTCCCGGGTTGTCGGGCACGCCGTCACGGGGCCAGGCTTCCATCGCGGCGACCAATGCGTCCTGCGCCAGTTCCTCGGCCAGGTCCAGGTCGCGCACCATGCGCACCAGGCCGGCGATCAGGCGGGTGGATTCGATCCGCCAGACGGCATCGATGGCGCGGTGGGTGGCGACGTCCTGCATGGCCGCCATCACAGCATGCCGCCGCCGCGGGCGCACGCTGCGCCGCGCACCGCTGGTCGCAGGCACGGGCCATGGGCGCGCCCCGGCGCCGTCATGCATCCTTCTCGCAGTTGACCATCCACGGCACGCCGAAGCGGTCCACCAGCATGCCGAAGCGCGCCGCCCAGAACGTCGCCGCCAGCGGCATGGTCACCTGGCCGCCTTCGGCGAGCGCGGCGAACACCCGTTCGGCCTCGGCGACACTGTCCACTGCCAGCGCCACCGAGCAGCCGTCGACGCCGTGGTAGGGAGGGTCGGGATGGTTGTCCGAGGCCATCAGCACGGTCTGCCCGAAGGTCACGCTGGAATGCATGATCCGGTCCCGATGGCTGGCCGGCATGTCGCCGCAGCCCTCGGTCTGGCCGAAGCGCATCATCGGCCCCAGCGTGCCGCCGGTGGCCTGCGCGTAGAAGGCGAGGGCGGCTTCGCAGTCGCCGTCGAAGATCAGGTACGGATTGACGTTCATGGTGGGTGCCTCGCAAGGAATGGAAGCGGCCTGCCGCTCCGGCCGTTGGCCGGGGGGATCGGTGCGTTCCTGCGACGAACCGGCGGCGCGGATTTCGACAGGCCGGCGCGCCGCCATCCGCAGCGGAAGCCGGCCGGCGAACGCGAGCGCACAAGTCGCCTATTGCCGTCCTTCACCATCCGCCACCTGCCACCAGCCGTCCACCATCGCCCCGCGATGCCGATTCACGCCGGCCTCCCACCCCCGGCCTTACCGTGCCGGCATTCCCATTGCCGCCGGAGCCCGCATGTCCTTCCGTCTCCTGTTCACCCGCATGGCCAAGGCCGCCTCCTCGTTCACCGGCCGTCCCGCCTGCTTCGTGCTGGCCGTCGCCATCCTGCTGGTGTGGGCGCTGAGCGGGCCGATGTTCGGCTTCAGCGACACCTGGCAACTCGTCGTCAACACCGGCACCACCATCGTGACCTTCCTGATGGTCTTCCTGATCCAGAACACCCAGAACCGCGACACCGAGGCCATGCAGATCAAGCTGGACGAGCTGATCCGGGTGAGCCGCAACGCCAACAACGCGCTGCTCGACCTGGAGGAGATGGAGGAGCACGAGCTCGACACTCTGCGCGCACACTACGAGGACATGGCGCGCAAGGCGCGCGAACTGCGCCAGGCCAAGCGCGATGGCTGAGGCATCGGCGCCGCTCAGGCCGACATGTACGCGCCGCCGTTCACGTGGATCACCTGGCCGGTGACGTAGCGCGCGTCGTCGCTGGCCAGGAACACGTAGGCCGGCGCCACTTCCGAAGGCTGCCCGGGGCGCTTCATCAGCGTATCCGAGCCGAATTCGGCGACCTGCCTGCGGGTGAACGACGCCGGGATCAGCGGCGTCCAGATCGGCCCGGGCGCCACCGCGTTCACGCGGATGCCGCGCTCGGCCAGCGACCGCGCCAGCGAGAACGTCATCGCATGGATCGCGCCCTTGGTGGCGGCGTAGTCCAGCAGGGTGGCGTGGCCGCGCGCGCCGGTCACCGAGCCGGTGCTGACGATGCAGCCGCGCTGGTCGGGCAGGTGCTCCAGCGCGGCGTCGACCAGGTGGAAGAACGAGAACAGGTTGGTCTCGAACGTATGCCGCAGGCGCGCCGGGGTCAGCGCTTCGGGTTCGTCCACCGGGTATTGCTGGGCATGGTTGTTGACCAGTACGTCCAGCGCGCCCAGCTTCTGCACGGTGCGCGCCACCGCGCGCCGGCATCGCGCCGGAGTGGACAGGTCGCCGCGCAGCAGCAGGCAGCAGCGGCCGGTGGCTTCCACCTGCCGCTGCGTCTCGCGCGCGTCGGCATCCTCTTCCAGGTAGGCCACCGCCACGTCCGCGCCCTCGTGGGCGAAATGCACCGCCACCGCACGGCCGATGCCGCTGTCGCCGCCGGTGACCAGCGCCACCTTGCCGTCCAGCCGGCCGCTGCCGCGGTAGCCGGCGCGGATGGTTTCGGGTTCCGGATGCATGCGCGCCTGGCGCCCGGGCTGATGGCGCTGGCGCTGCGGCGGGTTCACGCGCTTCTTCGCGGGCATGGCGCACTCCTCGCGGGGGTACCTGCGACCTTAGGCGGCCGCGCGTGGGCAGGGGATGAAGACAGCCGTTGCGCGCATGGAACGGATCGTGGAAGCGGCGGTGCGGCCGGCGCGGGGCCGGATGCCTACAATGGCGCCCATGCCGACGCGCATCCCCCTGTTGTTCCTGCCCGGCCTGCTGTGCGACGGGCGCCTGTGGCGCGATCCGGCACAGGCGCTGGCAGACGTGGCCGACGTGCACCATGGCGACGTGAGCGCGGACGACAGCATGGCCGGCATGGCCGCGCGCGTGCTGGCCGCGGCGCCGCCGCGGTTCGCGCTGGCGGCGCTGTCGATGGGCGGCTACGTCGCGTTCGAGATCCTGCGCCGGGCGCCGCAGCGCGTGCTGCGGCTGGCGCTGCTGGACGCCAGCGCACGACTCGATCCGCCCAAGCGGCTGGCCGTGCGCAAGGCCGGGCTGGCGATGGCCGAGGCCGGCCGCTTCGCCGGCGTCACCCGCAAGCTGCTGCCGCAACTGGTGCACGCGAGCCGGGTGGACGGCGAAGTCGGCGAGGACGTGATGGCGATGGCGCAGCGCGTCGGCCGCGATGCCTTCCTGCGTCAGCAGCGTGCCATCATCGCCCGCCCCGATTCGTTGCCGTTGCTGCCCGCCATCGCCGTGCCCACGCTGGTCGGCGTGGGCGAAGACGACCGCATGACCCTGCCGGAGGAGTCGCGCCTGTTGCACGAGCGCATTCCCGGTGCGCGGCTGCACGTGTTCGCGCGCTGCGGCCACCTGCCGCCGATGGAGGCGCCGCAGGAAACCGCCGCCGTGCTGCGCGACTGGCTGCTCGCGGCGTGAGGCGCCGGCCGCACGCATGTCCGCATGCCGCCGCGGCACCGCGGCGCCGTTGCGGCCGCCGCCGATCTTTCCACTCGACGACTACACGGGAGCACACATGGAACTGGCGATGATCGGACTGGGGCGCATGGGCGCCAACATGGCCGAACGGCTGGTGCGCGGCGGCCACGCCGTGCGCGGCTACGACCCGGGCGAGACCGCGCGCCGGCAGGCCGAGGCGCGCGGCATCGTCGCGCACGCCTCGCTCGCCAACGCCGTGGCCGCGCTGCCCGCGCCGCGCACGGTGTGGCTGATGGTGCCGGCCGGGCAGGCTGTGGACGACACCCTGGAACAGTTGCGCCCGCTGCTGTCCGCCGGCGACACGGTGATCGACGGCGGCAATTCCCTCTACAAGGACAGCCAGCGGCGCGCGGCGCAACTGGCCGATGCCGGCATCCACTACCTGGACTGCGGCACCAGCGGCGGCGTGTGGGGTCTGGCCGAGGGCTACAGCCTGATGATCGGCGGCGATGCCGACGCGGTGGCGCGCCTGCAGCCGGTGTTCGCCGCCCTGGCACCGACGCCGGACACCGGCTGGGGCCGCGTGGGCCCGAGCGGCGCCGGCCACTTCGCCAAGATGATCCACAACGGCATCGAGTACGGAATGATGCAGGCGTACGCCGAAGGCTTCGCCATCCTCGAGCGCAAGCAGGCGATGGACTTCGACCTGGCTGCGCTGGCGGAGATCTGGCGCCACGGCAGCGTGGTGCGCTCGTGGCTGCTGGACCTCACCGCCGACGCGCTGAAGAAGAACCCGGACATGGCCGGCATCGCGCCCTTCGTGTCCGATTCCGGCGAGGGCCGCTGGACCGTGGTCGAGGCCATCGACCTGGACGTCTCCGCCCCGGTCATCACCCTCTCGCTACTGGAACGCCTGCGCTCGCGCGAGAGCGATTCCTACGCCGACAAGCTGCTGGCCGCGATGCGCAACGAATTCGGCGGCCATGCCATGAAGCAGCGTTGATCCGGGCAGGCGAGGCTTGCGGCGCGATCGCATGGTGGAGCATTTTTTTGAGACGCGGATCAACGCGGATGGGCGTGGATGAAGCGTTTTCTGGCCTTGTACATTCGTATTGGGCCTTGTCTGTTGCTTCGGGGATACGGTCGCGACTTGCGTCGCTCCTACAGAGAGGTAGGCAGGCTGCCATGACCAGACTGTAGGAGCGACGTAAGTCGCGACCGCACAACCAGGCGACCTTGAAACACGGATCAAGGTGCTGACCACGGCCCAAGCCTTCCCCGATCCGCGTCCATCCGCGTTGATCCGTGTCCCCTTGCTTCAAAAAACCGCGTCCGCGGCTTGCATCGCTCCCGTGGCGGGGCATAGCGCGAAGGGATCACCTGGCGTTATCGCAGGGCCTGTTAGCGTGGTGCCTTCCGTCCGCGAGGCACGGCGATGAAGATCCTGATGGTGCTCACTTCCCACGACCGGTTGGGCGATACCGGCCACAGGACCGGTTTCTGGCTGGAGGAACTGGCCGCGCCCTATTACGTGTTCAAGGACGCCGGCGTCGAGGTGGTGCTGGCTTCGCCCAAGGGTGGCCAGCCGCCGCTGGACCCGAAGAGCGATGCCCCCGACGCGCAGACCGCCGCCACCGTGCGCTTCAACGAAGACGCCGAAGCGCTGGCCGCGCTCGCCGGCACGCACCGTCTGAAGGACGTGGCGGACGGGGAATTCGATGCCGTCTTCTATCCCGGTGGGCACGGGCCGTTGTGGGACCTGGTGGAGGATGCGGATTCGATCCGCCTGATCGAGCAGGCGTTCTCCGCCGGCAAGCCGGTGGCCGCGGTCTGCCACGGCCCCGCAGTGCTGCGACACGCGCGCGGCGCGCTGGGCGAGCCGCTGGTGAAGGACAAGCGCGTCACCGGATTCTCCGACGAAGAGGAAGCCGCGGTCGGCCTGAGCGCCGTCGTCCCGTTCTCGCTGGAGGCCATGCTGAAGAAGAACGGCGCGCGCTACGAGCGCGGCGCGCCCTGGCAGTCCTACGTGGTCGCCGACGGCAAGCTGGTCACCGGCCAGAACCCCGCCTCGTCCGAAGCGGCCGCCGAGGACGTGCTGCGCCTGGTGCGCTGAGGCGTTGTTCACACCTGCTTACCCCTGCGGCGATAGGGTGGCGGTTGCATGCGGAGGCCACCGATGACCCAGCAACCCCGCCACCTCTACACCCACCAGGACGACATCGCCCGGCTGGAAGCGCTGATCCTGCAACTGCCCGACGAAGCCTTGGTGGAACTGCGACTGGCCGACGGCGGCCGCATCACCGGCACCGTGGCCGCACGGCCCAGCGTGCAGGTGTTCCGCGACGCCGACGGCCACGAAGGCTTCAACGCCGTCGTCCGCATCGACGACCGCGATCGCCCGCAGCTCGCGCACTACCTGTGGCTGGACCGTATCGCTTCGGTGACGGCGCTGGGGTCCGCCTGATGCCGCACCTGCCCACGACCGACGTCGCCTGCCCCTACTGCGGCGAAACGATCACCCTGCTGGTGGACGATTCGGCCGGCGACCAGCGCTACGTCGAGGACTGCCACGTCTGCTGCAAGCCGATCGAAGTACGGGTGACCGTAGACGAGGATGGCCTGGCCACCGTGGTGACCTGGGGGCAGGACGAAGCCTGAGCTGGTTGAGTATGTGGCCACGCCCGGTTGGCTGAACGTCTTCGACCTCAACCCTCACGCCCCCACGGCACTCTCCTCCAGATCCACCCCCAGGAACCCCCCGGACTGGCGGCGCCACAGCGCGGCGTACAGGCCGTCCTGCGCCAGCAGTTCCTCGTGGCTGCCGCTCTCGACGATGCGGCCCTCGTCCATCACCACCAGCCGGTCCAGCACGGCGATGGTGGAAAGCCGGTGCGCGATGGCGATGACGGTCTTGCCTTCCATCAGCGCGTAGAGCTGCTCCTGGATGGCGGCCTCGATCTCCGAGTCCAGCGCCGAGGTCGCCTCGTCCAGCACCAGGATCGGTGCGTCCTTGAGCAACACGCGGGCGATGGCCACGCGCTGGCGCTGGCCGCCGGAGAGCTTCACGCCGCGCTCGCCCACCTGGGTGTCGTAGCCGCGGTTGCCCTTGGCGTCGGCCAGCGCCTGCACGAATTCGTCGGCGTGCGCGCGCCGCGCCGCCTGCAGCATCTCGTCCTCGGTTGCGTCCGGGCGGCCGTAGCGGATGTTGTCGCGGATCGAGCGGTGCAGCAGCGAGGTGTCCTGGGTGACCATGCCGATGTTCCGGCGCAGCGATTCCTGGGTGACGTGCGAGACGTCCTGCCCGTCGATCAGGATGCGCCCGCCTTCCACGTCGTAGAAGCGCAGCAGCAGGTTCACCAGCGTCGATTTGCCGGCACCGGAGCGGCCGACGATGCCGACCTTCTCGCCCGGGCGGATCGCCAGCGACAGGTCGTCGATCACCTTGGCCTGGCGGCCGTAGTGGAACTTGACGTGCTCGAAGCGGATCCCGCCGCGCTCCACCACCAGTTCCTTGGCGTCCTTCGCGTCGGCGATGGCCAGCGGCTGCGTCAGGGTGCCCATGCCGTCCTCGACCGTACCGATGTTCTCGAACAGCCCCGCCACCTCCCACAGGATCCAGTCCGACATCGAGCGGATGCGCATCACCAGCGCGATGGCCACGGCGATCGCGCCCAGCGAGATCGACGATTGCAGCCATGCCCACACCGCGACGCCGGCCACGCCGGCCAGCAGCAGCGCGTTGAGCGTGTGCAGCGCCACCGTCAACTGCGTCACCAGCCGCATCTGCCGGTGCACGGTGACCATGAACTCGTCCATCGCCCCGCGCGCGTAGTCCTGCTCGCGCAGGGTGTGGGCGAACAGTTTGATGGTCTGGATGTTGGTGTAGCTGTCCACGATGCGCCCGGTCATCTGCGCGCGCGCGTCGGACTGCGCCATCGACACCTGCTGCAGGCGCGGCACGAAGTGGAACAGGATCGCCAGGTAGCCGCCCAGCCACAGCACCAGCGGCAGCGCCAGCCACGCGTCCGCCTGCGCCACCAGCACCACCGTGCCGACGAAGTAGACGACGACGTAGACGAACACGTCCATCAGCTTCATCACCGTCTCGCGGATCGACAGCGCGGTCTGCATCACCTTCTGCGAGATGCGGCCGGCGAACTCGTCCTGGAAGAAGCCCACGCTCTGCCGCAGCAGGTAGCGGTGCGACAGCCAGCGCGCGATCATCGGGTAGTTGCCGAAGATGGTCTGGTGGATGATCAGCGACTGCACCAGCACCAGCAGTGGATAGGCCACCACCACCAGCACGCCCATCCACAGCAGTTTCCGGCCGTGCACCTGCAGGAAGCCGTCGCGGCCGGTGCCGCCCATCCAGTCGACCAGTTGGCCCATGTAGTCGAAGAAGGTGATCTCCAGCGCGGAGATCGCGCCGGTCAGCACCGACATCGCCACCAGCCACGGCAGCAGAGGCCGCGAGTAGTGCAGCAGGAACGGCAGCAGTTTCCGCGGCGGCGTGGCCGGCTCGCCCTGCGGATACGGATTGATGCGGGTCTCGAAGAATCGGAACATCGGTCGGTCCATCGTCGCGCGGCCTGCGCCGCGCCGTGTGCAAGGGCGCCGGCGTCAGCCGGCGGGGTAGGGCCAGGCGGCGCGCGCCTGCCGCAGCGCGTGCCCGAGCCAGGCCAGTTGGTCCAGCATGCGCCGCGCGGCCCGCGCACCGGCTTCGGCGTCGCGCGACAGCCCGCCGCCATCGAAACGTTCCCACGCCCGGGGAAAGTACACCGCATCGCGCACCGGCACCGCGTGCAGCCCGGAGAACACCTGCCGCAACTGCTCCACCGCGCGGATGCCGCCGCTGTGGCCTCCGTAGGCGACGAACGCGACCGGCTTGGCCTGCCAGTGGGCCTGGACCGAATCGATCACGGATTTCAGCGCCGCAGGGTAGCCGTGATTGTACTCCGGCACCACCAGCACGAAGGCATCGGCGCGCCAGACGCGCTGCCGCAGGTTCACCAGATCGGCGCTCGGCGCGCCGCCGTGGCGGTGCGGCAGGTCGAGCACGGCCGGATCGATGGCATCGACGGCGTAGTCGCGCCGCAGGTCGAGCTGCGCGCGCAGCCAGCCGGCCACGGTGTCGCAGAAGCGGCCCTCGCGCGTGCTGCCGTACAGCAGCGCCAGGTTCAGGGGATCGGTCATCGCGGATGGGGTTGCGTGGAAGCGGAGCGGCGGGGTAGAACCTCAAGCAATCTTGAGGTCAACCCGCCATGCCCGGAAAACAGCATTCCCCGGTCGAGACCGAGCTCAGCGTCGGCCAGGTCGCCGCACGCGCGGGCGTGGCCGTGTCCACGCTGCACTTCTACGAGGCCCAGGGCCTGATCCACGGCTGGCGCAACGCCGGCAACCAGCGGCGCTATCCGCGCGAAGTACTGCGGCGCGTGGCCGTGATCAAGGTGGCCCAGCGCACCGGCATCCCACTGGCGGAGATCCGCGCCGCGCTGTCGTCGCTGCCGGAGAACCGCACGCCCACCGCCGCCGACTGGAAGAAGCTGTCCGCACGCTGGCGCGCCTCGCTCGACGCGCGCATCGCCAGCCTCGTCCGCCTGCGCGACCAGCTCGACGGCTGCATCGGCTGCGGCTGCCTGTCGCTGAAGGCGTGCCCGCTGCGCAATCCGCACGACGAACTGGCGGAGGAAGGGCCGGGCGCGCGCTTGCTGGAGCCGGGTCGCGGGGCTCCCGCGGCTTCCCGCTGCGGATAGAATCGGCCGGACCGGCGTGGAGCCGGCGACAAGGAGAGGAAAGCATGGGTGGCATAAGCCTCTGGCACTGGATCATCCTGTTCCTGTTCTTCGTCCTGCCCGTGCTGGTCGTCGGCGGATTGGTCTGGTTCCTGATCCGCCGTTCGCGCACCGCGGCCGCGCCTGCCCGCACCATCGAAACGCGCCTGCAGCACCTGGACCGCTTGCGCGCGGACGGCGCCATCACCGACAGCGAATTCCAGCAGCAGCGTGCGGCGATCCTGCGTGACGTCTGAGCAGAGCGGGGAAGGCCGCAGCGCGCGCGACCTGGCCCTCTTCGATTTCGACGGCACGCTGACCTTGCGCGAGACCTTTCCGGATTTCATGCGCTACGCGGTGGCTCGGTGGCGGCTGGTCGTCGGCGGCGCGCTGCTGGCGCCGGTGGTGTTCGGCTACCGACGCGGCTGGGTGGCGGGCAATCCCACCCGTGCCAGCATCGTGCAGATGGGCTTGCGCGGCGTGGATGCCGCGTGCCTGCGCGCGCAGGGCGAGGCGTTCGCGCGCGACGTGCTGCCGGGCGTGCTGCGGCCGGCGGCGATGGCGCGGCTGGCCTGGCACCGCGAGCGTGGCGACCGCATCGTGGTCGTCTCCGGCGGGCTGGACGTGTACCTGGCGCCGTGGTGCGCCGCGCAGGGCGTCGAACTGCTGTGCTCGGTGCTGGCCGAGCGCAACGGGCGCATCAGCGGCTACGCCGGCCCGCAATGCGTGGGCGAAGAGAAGGTGCGCCGCGTGCGCGCGCTGTGCGACCCGGCGGCCTACGCCGCCGTCCACGCCTACGGCGACACCCATGAAGACCACGCCCTCCTGGCCATCGCCCAGCACCGCACCTATCGTGGTCGCCTCTTGTCCCCCGACGCCCCGCTGCCGCTGTAGCCCTGAGTACCCGCGGGTTTGCGTGCCTGTAGGAGCGACGTGAGTCGCGACCGTGCGAATGAAGCGAAATGGGGCTGGGATTGCAGGTGCGCTCTGCTTTGAAGGCCGGGGTGTCCTCATGGTCATCTGCGCGTCCGTGTAGTCAACCTTTTTCCAAGGTCGCTTGTGGGAATTCCGCATGATTCTTGGAAGAAGGTTGTTCCATTTGCGCAGTCGCGACTCACGTCGCTCCCACAAGAGCAGAGTCCGGTCGTTCATCGCCGGACCGTGTTGTGGGAGCGACGTGAGTCGCGACCATGTGGGTAGGTCAGGCGCGGGCCGCAGGTGGATTATCTCTACCTGATTGCAGTGTTTTTCTAGTCATTGCGCACATGCATGCGCATGGTCAGAGCGTGTTCCAAGATGGCCTGGATGCTTTCGCATGATTCGCGGTAGATGGTGGTTCCATTCCCATGGTCGCGGCTGAAGCCGCTCCTACAGGAGCAAGACAGGTCGGTCGTCGCCAGGGACGGCTGTAGGAGCGACGTAAGTCGCGACCGCACGTCCGGAAATTTTCTCTAGGTATACAGCCAAGAGCGAATATGTATAGGCATGCGAATCCCGCTGTTATGCGGTTGCCGGTGCTTGCAAGTGCTTATTCCTGTTCCTGTCGGCAGCATGCCTTGCGATCGCGACTTACGTTGCTCCTACAAGAGCAGCGGAAGAACAGACTGGCGGCAAGGACAGCAGCCAGTGTTCAATCGAACCCGACCTCCACCTCGCGCCGTTCGCGGTCGCTCTGCAGGCCGAGTTCGATCAGCCGCATCACGTCGAGGGCCTGTTGCGGGGTGACCGGTGGCGGCGTGCCGTGCAGGATCGCGTCGCGGATCGCGGCGTAGTAGTGCCGGTAGTCGCCGGGCACGGCGTCCAGGGGATGCGAGACCGCGCGGCCGTCTTGCACCGTGAGGTGGCCCGGGTCGGCATCCACGCCCCAGCCGGGCGCGCCGGGCGTCATGCCGGCGCGCAACTGGTCTTCCTGGATGTCCAGGCCGTGCTTGACGTAGCTGCCGGCGGTGCCGTGCACGCTGAAGCGCGGCGCGGGCGCCGCGGCCAGGGTGCTGGCGTGCAGCACCGCGCGGTGCCGCGGATAGCGCAGGGTGGCTTCGAAGTAGTCCGGCGCGAGCGCGCCGTCGCGCAGGCGGGCGATGTCCACCGTGATCGCTTCGGGCAGGCCGAACGCTTGCACGGCCTGGTCCAGCAGGTGCGGGCCGAGGTCGTACCACAGGCCGCTGCCGGGTTCGTCGCGCTCGCGCCAGCGGTCCTGCACGGCCGGGCGGAAACGGTCGAAGTGCGAACGGAATTCCACCACGCGTCCCAGCGTGCCGGCATCGAGCAATGCGCGCAGGGTCAGGAAATCGCCGTCCCAGCGCCGGTTCTGGAACACGCTGACGATCCGCCGCGCCCGCTCCGCCGCGGCGACCACGTCGCGCGCTTCGGCCAGCGTCAGCGCGAACGGCTTGTCCACCACCACGTGCCGTCCCCGCGCCAGCGCCGCCTGCGCCAGCGGTGCGTGCAGGGCGTTGGGCGCCGCGATCACCACCAGGTCGATCGCGTCGCCGAAGGCGTCGTCCGGCGCTTCCACCACGCGCGCCTGCGGCCAGTCCGCATGCACCTTGCCGGCGTCGCGCGACACCACCGTGTGCAAGCGCAGTCCCGGCGTGGCGGCGATCAGCGGCGCATGGAAGACCTTGCCGGCGAATCCGTAGCCGACCAGCACGACATCGAGGGGATCGGCCATGGGCGTACGAGGCGTGGACGGAGGCATGGCCCGCATCATAAACGCGGACCACGCCCATGCCGGCATGAACGCAGCGCAACCGTTGCCTGAACGTAGGTGCGCTTTTCACGCGCGCTGTACGCGGCGGCGCCAAGACTGTCGCCGTGATACGAGAAAAGGAGAAGACCATGAAGCATTCCCGTTCCCGCACGCTCGTCGCGACCGCGCTGTCGGCCGCGCTGCTGTTCTCCACCGCGGCCGCCGTGGCGGCGAATCCGCCAAACGAGCCGGAGGAGAACACGCGGAACGATTCCTCGCAGCCGGTGACCGATACCTGGATCACCGCCAAGGTCAAGGCCGACCTGCTGGCGACCGAGAATGTCTCCGGCCTGGACATCAAGGTCGAGACCGTGGACGGCAAGGTCAGTCTGACCGGCGCCGTCGCCAACCAGTCGCAGAAGGACAAGGCGATCGAAGTGGCGAAGAACATCAAGGGCGTCAAGGACGTGGATGGCAGCGGGCTGACGCTCGCCTCGAAGTAACCGCCGTTGTGGCACGGAGCGGGTGCGTCCCAGCGTAGGACGCGCCCGCTCCTCTTGCATCCGGGCCTGGTTGGATACCACTCCACCGCCCGATCCGCCTTCCCTGCAATGGAGCCTGCGATGCGCAAGGCAATGTTTTCGGGTTTCACGCTGCTCGGCCTGTGCATGCTGGCGGCTTCCGCCGCGCGCGCTGCCGAGCCGGTCGCGTCCGTGCCGGAACTGGACGTATCGCGCTATGCCGGCCAGTGGTACGAGATCGCGCACCTGCCGATGTATTTCCAGAGGCAGTGCGTCGGCGACATCACCGCGCGCTATTCGCTGGAGCCCGGCGGACGCATCGGCGTGCTCAATGCGTGCAGGACGAAGGACGGCGGCACCGACCAGGCCCGCGGCATCGCGCGGCCGGTGCCGGGGCATCCCGGCCGCCTGGAGGTGCGCTTCGCGCCCGAATGGCTGTCGTGGCTGCCCTGGGTATGGGCGGACTACTGGGTGATCGCGCTGGATCCCGACTACCAGTGGGCGATGGTGGGCGAACCGGACCGCGACTACCTGTGGATCCTCGCGCGCGAGCCGACGATGGACCGCGCGCTGTTCGCTCGGCTCAAGGCGCAGGCCGAGGCGATGGGCTACGACCTGGCGCCGCTGGAGATGGCCGCGCCGTTGCGCTGAGCCGCGTCAGAGCCGGCGGGTGTAGCGCACCTGCAGGAAGTTCTCGCCCGGATTGGGCTTTTCGATGCGGCCGTTGGAGAAGTGTTGGAAGCGCAGCGTCCATTCGTGCCGCAGGCGGCGGCCGAAGTGCTTGCCGACGGCGAGATGGTCGCCGAAGTTGAAGGGGGTGCTGAATATCTTGCGGCTGGCGCCGTAGGTGGGGAACACTGCGTTCACGCCGATGTCGCCCTCGACGAATCAGCCTTCGCCCCAGCCGCGCGGATGCAGGCGCAGCACCGGCGCGATACCGAGCTGGGTGCTCGCGTGACTGTCGCTGCGCCAATGCGCGGCTTCGACCTGCCATTGCCCGCCGACGCGGCCGAATCCATACGCTCTTTCCCAGCCCCAGTCGCGGCTGGCGCCGACGGTGAGCGCGCGCGTGCTCGGCCGCGCCGCCCTGCACGTAGACCGCGGCCATGGACAGCAGCAGTCCCAGTGCCACCGGCGCGATGCTATCGGGCAACGGGAAGTGGGAGACGGTAGGGAAGGCCGTGCGGTTCGGGACGACGCGGGCACGGAAGCACTCGGTGGCAGGGGGAGGAGTGGTGGGGGTGCGATGGTAGTGAAAGACCACAAAGCCATGAAGCCATGAGAGGCCTTGCACTGTCCCGCGCTGCGGCGCAATGAACGCCTGCCTTCGCCGCCCTCACCGCCGCCATCGCACGCAGGTGCAATCGCCCAGGAAAAAGGCGGCCATGGGCCGCCTTTTTCCTTGCCCGCGATGCCGCCGCGGCTATTCGACCTTCACCTCGACCCGGCGCGCTTCCTCGGCGTTGCCGTCGCCTTCGGTCTGCACCGGCTTGTCCAGCGTGATGCGTTCGGCCGCCACGCCGTTGACGACCAGCCATTGCTGGATCGCCTCGGCGCGCTGCTTGGCCAGCGCCTGGTTGGTGGCCAGGTCGCCGCTGGCGTCGTGGTAGCCGGACACGCGCGCCTGCGTGGCGGGGTCGGCGTGCAGTGTGCCCAGCGCACCGGCCAGGCGGGCGCTGGCGTCGGCTGGCACCACCGCGGAGCCGGTGTCGAAATACACCCTGGCCAGCCGCGCGTCGGTCGCCGCATCGCCCGCGGCCGCTGCCGCGTGCACGCCGCCGCTGTCCTGGCCGCCGCTGCCCAGCCAGCCGTTGACCGGCAGCACCGGCACCAGCAGCAGGGCGACGATGTTGATGATCTTGATCAGCGGGTTGATCGCCGGGCCGGCGGTGTCCTTGTACGGATCGCCGACGGTGTCGCCAGTGACCGCGGCCTTGTGCGCCTCGCTGCCCTTGCCGCCGTGGTGGCCGTCCTCGATGTACTTCTTGGCGTTGTCCCAGGCGCCGCCGCCGGTGGTCATCGAGATGGCGACGAAAAGGCCGGTCACGATGGTGCCGATCAGCAGGCCGCCCAGCGCCTGCGGTCCCAGCAGCAGGCCGACGATGATCGGCACGATCACCGGCAGCAGCGAGGGCACGATCATCTCCTTGATCGCCGACTTGGTCAGCATGTCCACCGCCTTGTCGTACTGCGGCTTGGCCGTGCCTTCCATGATCCCGGCGATCTCGCGGAACTGCCGGCGCACTTCCTCCACCACGCTGCCCGCCGCGCGGCCGACGGCCTCCATCGCCATCGCGCCGAACAGGTAGGGGATCAGGCCGCCGATCAGCAGGCCGACGATCACCAGGTGGTTGGACAGGTCGAAGGTAAACACAGCGCCCGGGTGCGCCGTCTGCAGGTTGTGCGTGTAGTCGGCGAACAGCACCAGCGCGGCCAGCGCGGCCGAGCCGATGGCGTAGCCCTTGGTCACCGCCTTGGTCGTGTTGCCCACCGCGTCCAGTGGATCGGTGATGTTGCGGATCTCCGGCGGCAGTTCCGCCATCTCGGCGATGCCGCCGGCGTTGTCGGTGATCGGGCCGTAGGCGTCCAGCGCCACGATCATGCCGGCCATCGACAGCATGGCGGTGGCGGCGATGGCGATGCCGTACAGCCCGCCCAGCGCGTACGCGCCGAGGATGGCGGCGCACACCGCCACCACCGGCCACGCAGTGGAACGCATCGACACGCCCAGGCCGGCGATGATGTTGGTGCCGTGGCCGGTCGTGGACGCGGCGGCCACGTGCTGCACGGGCTTGTACTGCGTGCCGGTGTAGTACTCGGTGATCCACACGATCGCACCGGTCAGCACCAGGCCCACCAGCGCGCAGAAGTACAGGTTCATCGCCCCGTAGGACGAGTCGGCCATCAGTTGCGTGGTGATCGGATAGAACGCGACGGCCGCCAGCACGCCGGAGACGATCACGCCCTTGTACAGCGCGCCCATGATCGAGCCGCCGGCCTTCACCTTGACGAAGAACGCGCCGATGATCGAGGCGATGATCGACACGCCGCCCAGCACCAGCGGATACAGCACGGCGTTCCCGCCCGCCTGCGCCGCCATCAGGCTGCCCAGCAGCATGGTGGCGATGATGGTGACCGCATAGGTCTCGAACAGGTCCGCCGCCATGCCGGCGCAGTCGCCCACGTTGTCGCCCACGTTGTCGGCGATCACCGCCGGGTTGCGCGGGTCGTCCTCGG
>CALJUL010000121.1 GCA_937975725.1 uncultured Pseudoxanthomonas sp.
CCCGACGGCGCGATGGCCGTTCGCTCCCGCACCGCGGCGGCGCGCAGGCCGCCGGGCGACCGGGATCAGCGCAGGTCGAAGCGGTCCAGTTCCATCACCTTGTGCCAGGCGGCGACGAAGTCCTGGGCAAACTTCTCCCTGCCGTCGTCGCTGGCGTAGACCTCGGCCAACGCGCGCAGCACCGAGTTGGAGCCGAACACCAGGTCCACGCGGGTGCCGGTCCACTTCACCGCGCCGGTCCTGCGGTCGCGGCCCTCGAAACCGTTGGCGCCGGTCGCCTTCCACTCCGTGCCCATGTCGAGCAGGTTGCGGAAGAAGTCGTTGCTCAGCACGCCGGGCCGGTCGGTGAACACGCCGTGCGGCGAATCGCCGTGGTTGGCGCCCAGCACGCGCAGGCCGCCGACCAGTGCGGTCATTTCCGGTGCGGTCAGGGTGAGCAGTTGCGCGCGGTCGACCAGCAGGTGCTCGGCCGGGACCGCCGAGCGTTGCCTGAGGTAGTTGCGGAAACCGTCGGCGAAGGGTTCCAGCACAGCGAAGGAGGCCACATCGGTCTGGTCCTGGCGCGCGTCGGTGCGGCCCGGCGAGAACGGCACGGCGATCTCGATGCCCGCAGCCTTCGCCGCCTGCTCCACACCGACGCCGCCGGCCAGCACGATCAGGTCGGCCAGCGAGATCTTCTTGCCGCCGGCAGCGTCCAGGTTGAACTCCATCCGGATGCGTTCCAGCGCCTTGAGCACTTTCGCCAGCCGCTCGGGCTGGTTGACCTCCCAGTCCTTCTGCGGCGCCAGGCGGATGCGCGCGCCGTTGGCGCCGCCGCGCTTGTCGCCGCCGCGGAAGGTCGAGGCCGAGGCCCAGGCGGTCGAGACCAGTTCGGCCACGCTCAGCCCGGAGGCGGCGATCTTCTGCTTCAGCGCGTCGATGTCGGCCGCTTCGACCAGCGGATGGTCCACGGCCGGCACCGGGTCCTGCCACACCAGTTCTTCCTTCGGCACTTCCGGGCCGAGGTAGCGCGAACGCGGGCCCATGTCGCGGTGGGTCAGCTTGAACCAGGCGCGCGCGAAGGCTTCCGCGAACGCCTGCGGGTTCTCCAGGAAGCGCTTGGAGATCGGTCCGTAGACCGGATCGAAGCGCAGCGACAGGTCGGTGGTGAGCATCTTCGGTCGGTGCTTCCGGGACGGGTCGTGCGCGTCCGGCACGTCGTCCGGCGCGTTCTTGGCCACCCACTGGTGCGCGCCGGCGGGCGACTTCTCCAGCTCCCACTCGAAGCCGAACAGGTTCTCGAAGAACTTGTTGCTCCACAGCGACGGCGTCTGCGTCCAGGTGACCTCCAGGCCGGAGGTGATGGTGTCGCCGCCCTTGCCGCTGCCGTAGCGGTTGTGCCAGCCCAGTCCCTGCAGTTCCAGGTCGGCGGCTTCCGGCTCGGCGCCCACGTTGTCGGCCGGGCCGGCGCCGTGGGTCTTGCCGAAGGTGTGGCCGCCGGCGATCAGCGCCACGGTCTCCTCGTCGTCCATCGCCATGCGGGCGAAGGTGTCGCGGATGTCCTTGGCGGCCAGCAGCGGATCGGGGTTGCCGTCCGGGCCTTCCGGGTTCACGTAGATCAGGCCCATCTGCACCGCGGCCAGCGGGTTCTCCAGCTTGCGCGAGTGCACGTCGCCGTCGGCATTGTCATCGGACACCAGCACGGCCGCGTCGCCGGCCTTCTCGACGCCCTCGGAGCCGTGCGCATAGCGCACGTCGCCGCCCAGCCAGGTGGTCTCGCGGCCCCAGTACACGTCCTGGTCGGGTTCCCAGGTGTCCTCGCGGCCGGCGCCGAAGCCGAAGGTGCGGAAACCCATGGTCTCCAGCGCGACGTTGCCAGCCAGGACGATCAGGTCGGCCCAGGAGATCTTCTGGCCGTACTTGCGCTTGATCGGCCACAGCAGCCGGCGCGCCTTGTCCAGGCTGACGTTGTCCGGCCAGCTATTGAGCGGGGCGAAGCGCTGCTGTCCGCGGCCGCCGCCGCCGCGGCCGTCCTGGATGCGGTAGGTGCCGGCGCTGTGCCAGGCCATGCGGATCATCAGTCCGCCGTAGTGACCGAAGTCCGCCGGCCACCAGTCCTGCGAATCGGTCATCAGCTCGCGCAGGTCCTTCTTCAGCGCGTGGTAGTCCAGCTTGCCGAATTCCTCGGCGTAGTCGAAGCCGCCGCCGAGGGGATTGGAGCGGTCCGAATGCTGGTTCAGCAGGTCCAGGCGTAGCTGGTTGGGCCACCAGTCGCGGTTGCCGGTGCCGCCGCTGGGGGTCTGGTGGAACGGGCACTTCGGTTCGGTGGTCATGGGTTTCCTTCCTTTGGCCGTTGGATGTGGTGAGAGAGAAGCGGAGTGGGATGAAGCGGGGAAACTGCGGCGCGAACGCCCCAGCGCGAGCAGGCGGGATCAGCCGCGCGCGCTGCGGGAATCGAGGGGTGGGGGAGGCCAAGGCGCGGCGATGCGCCTGCGGGCGGGACGTAGCGTGTCGGCGGGCAGGCGCATGGCTGACGTCCTCGAGGGCGTTGGCGGATGGCGCCCAGACTAGGTAATACGAACGATCAATGAAAATCGTTTGTTGCGAACGCTTCGATAGCGATCCTCAATGGTGCGCTGCGTCATCGGGGTTCCCAATCCACGAAGACCATACTGCTCCGCGGGTGTCACACGCATATCGCTACAGCCGCATGCGCACGGCGATCGGTTGTGCACAAGAAGCAGTCACGCAGCGCTTCCCGGCAGCAGCCATGCGGTGCCCGGCGCTGACGGCGGCGCGGATCCGATGGCCGCGCTGCCGCCCGCACCGGTGCCTTGGCTCTCACTGCGGCCGCGGCGTCGAGGCGGTGCTGGCCGGCAGCACCGGCAACTGCGCCTGCGGCTGGCGGCCGGTCAGCGTGTGCAGGAAGCGGACGATGGCGTCGACCTCGTCGCCACTCAGTTCCTGTCCCAACTGGCTGCTGCCCATGATCGCCACCGCCTGCTTCAGGTCCCAGACCTCACCGCTGTGGAAGTAGGGCGCGGTCAGCGCCACGTTGCGCAGCGGCGCGGCGCGGAACACGTATTCGTCGCTGGCGGTGTTGGTCACCGCGAAGCGGCCCTTGTCGGTGGGCGGCAGCACGTCCGCGCCCGGACGCGCGACCACGCCGAACGGATAGTACGCCTGCCCGCCCACGTTGACGCCGGAGTGGCAGGCCGCGCAGCCCTTCTCGACGAACAGCGACAGCCCGCGCAGTTCGTCGCGGTCCAGGCTGTCCTGGCCGGCGAGGAAGCGGTCGAAGCGCGAGTCAGGCGTGGTCAGCGTGGTCTCGTAGGCTTCGATGGCGCGCGCCATGTTGTCGAACGTGACCGGCTGCGTTTCGCCGGGGAAGGCGCGGCGGAACGCCTCCACGTAGGCCGGCATGCTGCGCAGCGTGGCCTCGACGCGGTCCGGCGTGTTGTTCATCTCCACGCTGGCCTGGATCGGCCCCTTGGCCTGTTCCATCAGGTCGGAAGCACGGCCGTCCCAGAACTGCGCGACGTTGAAGACCGCGTTGAGCACCGTGGGCGAATTGCGCGGGCCCTTCTGCCAGCCGTGGCCGATGGAGGTGGGGATGTTGTCCGCGCCGGCAGTGCCGACGTTGTGGCAGGTGTTGCAACTGAGGACGTGGCTGCTCGACAGGCGGGGATCGAAGAACAGCCAGTGCCCCAGTGCGGTCTGTTCGGCGGTGATCGGCTGGCCGCGCACGTCGGCGGTGTGCTCGGGGATCGGCGCGAACAGCGCCTGCGCGGTCTCGCGCAGTTCGGCCGCGGGCGGCGTGCCGGTGTCGGCGGAGACCAGCGAGGCGGTCAGCAGCACGCCGCTGCAGACGGCGGCCGACAGCAGGGGGATGGTGTTCCGCTTCATGGTGCGCTCCAGGCGACGGTGGACGACTCCAAGCCTGTGGCACCGCCGCCGCGCCGGCATTGATCCAGCGCAAGACCGGCGAACGCACTCCCTATCGCTCCGGCGCTTCCGTCCCTGCGGTGCCTATCGGCCGGTGGCGCCCATCAGGTCGAAGTCGCCGGCCAGCACGTCGTCGACGCGGCCGGTGCGCCAACCCGCGCGCGCGTCGCGCACCAGCGGCGAGGGCGCGATGCGGTAGCGGCGGCAGATCTGCCGTTCGCCGGCCGCCGCGGGCGGCGGCGCCGGCACGCCGGCGCCGTCCGGATGCACGTCCACCTGCACGGACAGGCGTCTTGTCGCACCGTTGTCGTCTTCGATCTCCAGCACGTGCAGGCCGCTTTCGCGTTCCAGCAGGCGATATGCGCCGAAGCCGGAGACCGACAGCCGGGCCGTGCATTGCGCCGCGTCCTGCGCCAGCATCTCGGTCCGCATGCCGCGCCGCTCGGCCCATTGCAGGTACATCTGCAGGACCTGTTGCCACCATTGGCGCGCGTCGGCCGCGTGACGCACGCGCTCGGCTTCGCCTGCCTGCACGATCACGATGGCGTCCTGCGGCCGCTGCTCGGCGATGTCGCGGATCGCCAGTTCCAACAGGTAGAGCAGTTGCAGCACGCGCGCGGACAACGTCCGGTCGCCGCCGGCACGCACGCGCTCCAGCAGGCGTTCGGCGGTGTCCAGCGCGCTCTCGATACGGTCGCGCCGCTCGATCCGTTCCAGCACCTGGAAGCGCGCTGGATCGGACCAGAAGCCGTCCGCCGCCATCGCCGCGTAGTCGTCCTCGCGCGGCGCGGTCCATTCGGGGCTCGCGACCTGCGCGGCGAGCCGTTCCCGATGGCGGGCCAGGACGGCGTGCGGCACCGCGGTCTCGGGCGCGGCGTACAGCAGCGCGCGCAGGTCTTCGTCGTCGGCCTGCGCGTGCGCTGTCGGCGCGGCGTCCGTGCTGTCGGCGTCCGGATCGACGAACGCCGCTTCCAGGCGGTCGCCGCGGGTGCGTACGAACAGGAACTGGTCGCCCTGCGGCGCGCGGTGCTCGACGATGCTGCGCGCCAGTGGCGCCAGCAGGTGGTCCTCGATGGCCCGGCGCAGCGGCCGCGCGCCCAGGTCGGGGGTGAAGCCCTTGTCGAGCAGGAATTCGATGGCCGAAGGCTCCCACTCCACCGCCCAGCCGCGGTTGCGCAGGCCGCGCCGCGACAGCGCCAGATCCAGTTCCTTGTGCAGGATGCCGCGCATCACGCCGCGGTCGAGCGGGCGGAACAGCACCACCCGGTCCAGCCGGTTGATGAACTCGCGCCGGAAGGTGGCGTACAGCGCCTTCTCGACGTGGCTGCGCGAATAGCCGCCGGCGGTGGCGATGAAGCCCGGCCCCGCGCCGTGCGACAGGGTCGAGCCGACGTTGCTGGTCAGGATGATGATGCTGTGGCGGAAGTCGGCCGTGTTGCCGTCGTGGTCGCTCAGGCGGCCGTCGTCGAAGACCTGCAGGAACAGGTCCCAGACGTTGGGATGCGCCTTCTCGAACTCGTCCAGCAGCACCACCGAGAACGGCTGCTCGCGGATGCGCGCGACCAGCGAGCGCGCGCCGCCGTCCTGCCCGGCGCTCGCGATCAGCCGGTGCGCGGCGTCGTGCGCCTGGTATTCGCTCATGTCCAGCCGCAGCAGGCGCTCGTCGCTGCCGAACAGCAGTTCGCCCAATGCCTTGGCCAGCTCCGTCTTGCCGGTGCCGGTGGGCCCGGCGAACAGGAACACGCCGATCGGCCGCCGGCTGTCGGTCAGCCCGGCCTTGAGCATGGCGATGCGGTCGACCAGGCATTCGATGGCCTCGTCCTGCCCGACCACGCGCTTGCGGAAGATCTCGCGCAGCCGGTCCAGCGGCAGCCGCCGGCGCTCGTCGATGACGTCCAGCGGCATGCCGCTGCGCGAGCCCACCGCCACCAGCAGCGCGTTGCCGTCCAGCGGCAGCGCGGGCGGTTCCTGTTGCAGCGCCAGCAGCAGCGCGTCGTCCAGCAGGCGCAGCGTGCGCCCAGGCTCGTGCTGCTCGGGGAAATACTGCCCGGCGATCCGCACCGCCTCGGCGCGCGCCGCCGGGTCGGCGACTTCGCGGCCGCAGCGCGCGTGGGCGGCCTCGGCCCATTGCGCGGCCAGATCGTCCAGCGCCGGCCCGGCGGCCGCGGCGAGCGCGTGGCTGTCGAACAGACGCGCCATCGCCGGCCGGGCCAGCGCCAGTCGGGCCAGTTGCGCCGGCGTGATCTCGCCCACCAGCAGCAGTTCGCCGCGCTCCACCGCCGGCAGCACCAGGTCGAGGATGCCGCGCGGATCGTGCCCATGGCTGCCCTTGTGCAACAGGTCGAAGAAATCGGGCACGCGCCACAGCGCCTTGCCGCGGGCGAGCACGGCGAACATGTCGCGCAGGCGTTCTTCCAGTTCGCCGATGTACTTCTGCCCGGCCAGCACGTCCGCGGCCGACGCCTCGAACAACAGCCAGCCCTCGCCGGACAGGCGCAGGAACAGCAGGTCCAGCAGCGCGGACTTGCCGACGCCGTGTTCGCCCACCAACAGCATCGGCCGCGGCGCGGGCACGGCAAGCTGGCGGTGCAGGTCGTCCACCGCCGCGCGCAGGGCGGGCGTCTCGAAACGCCGCGTCGTCGGCGGCCGGTGGCTGATCCGGCCGATGGCGGACAGCACGCGTCGCTCGCGGCGTTCGGCCAGCGCGGCGTCGATGGCGTCCAGATGCGGGCGCAGCACGGGTTCCTGGAACCGGTCGAGGATGGTCTTCAGTTCGCCCAGGCGCGCCTCGTCCAGTTCCGCCGGCAGCGGCCGCGTGCACGCATGGTCGGGCTGCTCCGCGGCCCAGTGCATGTAGCGGCGGATGTCGTCGCGGAAACCGGCGTAGTCCCACCACCATTCGCGCGCGGTCGGCAGGATCGCGGCCAGCGCGCTGGCGTCCGGCAGGGTGCGCAGGTAGTCCAGCACGAAGTGCAGGGCGTACGCGCCCAGGTGCGGCACCGCGTCGACGACCTTCTGCGGCTCGGTGTCGGCGCGCCGCGCGAGCGCGGCGGCGGCCATGCACGGCAGCGCATAGCCCGGAGAGGTCAGGCATTCGATCACCCGCGCGGCCTCGAAATCCCCGCCGGCCAGCAACGCCACGCCGTCGCGGAAGGCCGGCTGCTGCCACAGGTCGCCGGGGCGCTGGATCGCATCGTCCTGCGCCTCGACGCCGCGCTTGAACGCCAGCAGGCGTTCGTCCGCGGACACCGGCGCGGGCGCGGCCGATTCGGACGGAGGTTCGGTCGTCGGCGCATCGGCCGCGGACGCGGCCACCGCTTCGGGCCGCGCGGCGGGCGCGCGGCGCACAATGAAATGCAGCGCCAGCGCTCCGCACGCCAGCCCCAGCAGGAAGACCAGGAACAACTCCATCGGCACGCCCTTTCCCCTCGTTGGGAAGAGTCTAGACGACCGGCGCGGTGTTTCAGAGCGGCGGCTTCAGCCGGATTGTCTTGGCGACGGTTCGCCCGCACGAATCCGGGCGGGCGCTTGCCATGCGCGGAAGGCGCGATGGAGAAACGCCGGCTGCCACGCTTGCGATGCCTGCGAATCGACGCGGCGCAGTGGACGGCCGCCGATCCCGACCGTTGCCATCACGCGAAGGCGCTGAGCCGCAACCGGCATCGGTGCCGGCCAGGACGCTGCCGGCCGGATGCGATACAAGGCATCGGGCTCATGCGAACCCGTCGCCATCGCCGGCGGCGTGGCGTTGCCGCCGGCGCGACGGCGTGGTGCGCTACGGCGTGCGTGCCGGTTCCAGGTACAGGTCCTGCAAGCGGATGCGGTCGGCCGCGGTAAGGCCCAGTTCTTTTTCCAGGTAGGTGTCGATCGAATCATGGTCGGCGCGGATCTGGTCGAAGGCCGCGTGGATGTACATGGGGTCGGTGCCCATCAGGGCGCGCAGGGCGGGTTCGGGCAGGCGTGCGAGCGCGTTCATGCCGGGGTCCTGCTGGCCGGCCGGGTTGGTCCGCGCGCGCAAGCGTTGCAGGCTGGGGACGCGCTGGCTCATCGCGTAGTCGCTCACCACCGCGTCTGGTTCCACGCCCAGTGCGGTCAGCACCAGCGCGCCGAGCAGGCCGGTCCGGTCCTTGCCGGCGCTGCAGTTGAACAGCAGGCCATGGCCTTCCAGCAGGGCCGCAAAGGCTTCGCGGTAGCGCGGCGCGAAGGTCGCCGGCATCTCCCGATAGAAACCGGCCATCAGCCGCAGCGCGGTTTCCTGCGGATCGCCGCCGCCGGCGAAGGCCGCGGCGAAGGCGCCGGCGTCGAAGTCCTGCCGGTAGTCCCAGGACAGGTAGCGGCCGCCGCGGGCGATGCGCGCCACCTGCGTCGGCGAGTGCTCGCGTTCGCTGGTGGCGCGCAGGTCGCAGATGGTCCTGATGCCCAGCGTCTGCAGATAGGCGTAGTCGGCGTCGGTCAGGTCGGCCATGACGCCGCTGCGGTAGAGCCTGCCCCAGCGGACGGTGCGGCCGTCCACGGTGCGGTAGCCGCCCAGGTCGCGGAAGTTGATGCCGCCTTCCAGCGGCAGGACGCGTTCGCCTATGACCATGTGGTGTCCCTTGTCGTCTTCGATGCGCACGTAGGGTCGCACGCCGGCGTCGTGTTCCAGTTCGGCGCGGCCGCGGGCGCCGGGCACGTCATCCTGCACCACGGCCTGCGCCGCCGTCCTGCCTTCCGCGTCGCTCAGGCCGATGTCCAACGTCTCGCCGGCCGCGTGCGCGCCGGTCCAGACCACGGCGATCCGGGTCGGCGACAGGCGTTCCACCTGCACGTCGCGCGGCAGTTCGGCGCGCGCACCGAAGGCGATCAAGCCCAGGCCGAGCGCCAGTAGCTTGCGGGGGGTGTTCATGGGGGTCTTCTCCTCGATGCGTGGGGGTCGCTCAGAAGCGGATGCTGACTTCCGCGCCGAAGGTGCGCGGGTCGTTGAAGATGCCGTAGGTGCCCAGTACCGCGCTGCTGCTCTTGTAGAACAGGTGCTGCTCGTCGAGCAGGTTGCGCGACCACAGTGCGAACTCGGCGGTCGCGCCGGAGCCGTTGAGCGGCACGTCGATCAGCGCGATGCGCGCATTGACGATGAAGGAGCTGTCGGTGGGCGTCTGCTCGATCTCGCTGGTGTAGTAGCCGTCGGACCAGTTGCCGTCGACGTGAAACTTCAGCGCCGACGCGCCGAGCGGCACCAGGTAGTCGACGGACAGGCTGCCGGCGTTCTCCGGCGCGAACAGCGGCAGCACGGTCACCAGCGGATTGCCCGCCACGTAGGGGTTGGGTGCCTTCAGCGCGTCGATGTCGGTGTAGGCGTAGTGGAGGCCCAGGGTCAGGTTGTCGATCGGGACGATGCCGAACTCCACCTCGGCGCCCCGCGATTTGCCCGAGGTGGTGGCGTTGGTGGTGTCCGACACGGTGCGGGTCTGGCCCGGCGCCAGCGGCAGGTAGAAATCCATCTGCTTGTTCTTGATGGTGGAATCGAACAGCGCCAGGTTGAAGCGCGCGCGGTTGTCCCAGAACTGCGACTTCAGCCCCAGCTCGAACGCGTTCACTTCCTCCGGCGCGAACGCGCGGTAGCTGAACGAGCGCGAATTGGCGCCGCCGGCCTTGAAGCCGGTGCTGTAGCGGGCATAGACCATCACCCCGTCGGCGAGGTCGTAGGCGACGTTGACCATGGGATCGAAGCGGCTCCACTGGCCTTCGAACGCCAGATCCGACGGCGCGCCGTTCAAGGTACGCAGCACGCCTTCCTTCTTGTCGCGGGTCCAGCGGCCGCCGGCGGTCAGGTGCAGCCGGTCGAACGCGGCCGGCGTCCACGTGGCCTGGCCGAAGAGGCCCAGGCTGTCGGTCCACGCCTTGCTGGCGCGGTCGATGCGGACGGCGTTCAGATCCAGCGGCGCGTTGATGACCGTGTAGGCGGTGCCGTCGGCGTTCCAGCGCAGCGTGTTCGGGGTCTGCGCGTTGTCCGCAGCGGCTTCCCGGTAATAGAACGTGCCCACCGCGTACTGCACGGCATCGGTGTGGCCGACCAGTTGCAGTTCCTCGCTGTACTGGTGTTGCCAGACCTGGGCCAGGCTGTAGCGGCCGAACTGGCCATTGGGCGCAAAGGAGGAGATGGCGTCGACCAAGCCCTGATCGAACTGGCCCTGCTCCAGCTCCCGGTACGAACTGATCGACTTCAGTTGCAGGCTGTCCGACAGCGTCCAGTCCATCACCAGCAGGTGCCCGTCGGTCTTGCCGACGCTGTCCTCCTGCGGGCCGCCGAGGATGGCGGACCTGCGGCGGTCCCTGGACGCGCCGGCGATCTGCAACGGGCTTGCGTAGGGGCCGGCCACGAGCAACTGGGCGTGGTAGGGCGTGGTGGCGTCGTGCGAATAGTCGTAGGCGTAGCTGGCCTGGAACTCCGCGCTCGGCTGCCACAGCGTGGTGAAGCGCAGGCCGCGCTTGTTGTAGGCGTTGAGGTCGCGTTCGCCGCGCATCGGGTTGTCGGTGGTGCCGCCGCGCGCGTTCACCACGCCGTCGAGCTTGAAGCTGAAATCGCCCGCGCGCGGCAGGTCCAGGTGCGCCGCCGCGTTGTAGCCGTCGTAGTTGGAGACGCCGGCAGTGGCCTTCAGGCCGAATTCGCCGGTCGGCTGCCGGGTGACGATGCTGATCGCGCCACCCTCGGTGTTGCGGCCGAACAGCGTGCCCTGCGGGCCCTTGAGCACCTCGATGCGCTCCACGTCGTACAGCGCCATGCCGAGCCCCTGCGAACGGCCGAGGAACACGCCATCCACGTAGACGCCCACGCCGGCGTCGCGTGCCGGCTGGTTGGCGTCGCCCGAGGCGCCGATGCCGCGCATGCCGATGTTCAGCGCCGAAGAGCGGGTGGCGAACGGCGCCACGCGCAGCGAGGGGATGGAGCCGTCGGCCAGGCTGCCGAGCGAGATGGCGTGGCGGTCGGCCATGTCCTCGTCGCTGACCACCGACACGGAGATGGGCGTTTCCTGCAGGTTGGTCACGCGCTTCTGCGCGCTCACGACCACGGTG
The DNA here is from genome assembly GCA_937975725.1 of uncultured Pseudoxanthomonas sp. Lineage (GTDB taxonomy): Bacteria > Pseudomonadota > Gammaproteobacteria > Xanthomonadales > Xanthomonadaceae > Pseudoxanthomonas_A. Next base: position 10,975 of record CALJUL010000121.1, read on the forward strand.
TCCAGCATGATGGCCGATGACGATTCCGCGGTCTCTGCGAAGGCCGGCGCCACGGTGCATGCGGCGGCCAGGGCGAGCGCGCCGCGCGCGTGCAGCACGGCGGCCACCGCTCGGGAGAGAGGATGGTTCATGTCGATTGCCCGATGGGAGGTGGGGGAGGGAGCGCGAATTCTGCGAGCCGGCGATGACAGGTGAATGACCATTCACCTCACATGAGTTCGGTTACCCTGCGACGGCGAAGCGCCGGGCCACGGCGTATGGACCGCGACCCGCCATGACCACACCCGCACGGTCCGCTCCCCGTTCGGAGTACGCGCAGCGGCAGCGCCGCCGCATCCTCGAAGCCGCACGGCAGTGCTGCATCGCCAACGGCCTGGAAGCTACCTCGATGGCCGACATCGCGGCCGAGGCATCGATCAGCATCAGCCTGCTGTACCGCTATTTCGCCAACAAGCACGCCATCATCCTGGCGATGGTGAGGATGCAGATGGCCGAGGACCGGGAGAACCTGGACCGGGTCCCGCTGTCCACGGATCTGGTCGCCGAGCTTTCGGCGGCGTATGCAGCCTGGGGGCGCGGCGCCGCGGACGTGCGGCACGCCGGCTTCCTGTCGGAGATCACCGCGCTGGGGCTGCGCGACAAGGCGGTAGCAAACGTGCTACGCCGGTTCGAGCGCGAATCCCGCGACGACCTGGTGAAGTGGCTGCAACGCCGTGCGGCCTCGCGCGGGATGGAGTTCCCGGAAAGCGAACTGCGATTGCGCGCGGTCTTCCTGCGCTGCTTCGTCGTCGGCCTGGCCGTGCACGCGGTGCACGATCCGGCACTGGCGCCGACGCTGTTGCACGACCTGCTGGACAGGGCTATGGGGCAGGTGCTGGAGGGCGGTGCTCCCGTGTCCTGAACGCAGTGCACGGCGCACGCCGGGAGGCGTGCGGGTTCTTCAGGGCAGGTGCCTGATCGCACTGCGCCCGCGGGTCAGCTTCCTACGGGCGAGTGGCAGCCGGCGGCGCAAGGGTGGGCGAAGCCGGCGGCCGGTCACCACCTCGGCTTCTCCCGCGCGCTACAGCAGCGATTTCAACCGGTACAGTGCTTCCAGCGCCTGCTTGGGGGTCAGTTCGTCGGGGTCCAGCGCGGCCAGCGCTTCCTGCGCGGCCGAAGGCGCGGCGGTGAACAGCGCGAACTGTTGCGGCGCGTCCAGCGCCTGCGGCGCCATGCCGGAGGCGTGGCTTTCGCGCCCACGCTGTTCCAGTTCGGCCAGCCGGCGCCGTGCCTGCTGCAGTGTGGCCTTCGGCAGGCCGGCGAGCGCGGCGACCTGCAGGCCGAAGCTGCGGTCGGCCGCGCCTTCCTTGACTGCATGCATGAACACCAGCGCGTCGCCGTGTTCGACCGCGTCCAGGTGCACGTTGGCGATGCCGCTCTCGCCGCCTTCCACCGATTCGCCGGCCAGCGCGGTCAGCTCGAAGTAGTGGGTGGCGAACAGGGTGTAGCAGCGGTTGGCGTGGGCGAGGTGGCGCGCGACGGCGTCGGCCAGCGCCAGGCCGTCGTAGGTGGAGGTGCCGCGGCCGATCTCGTCCATCAGCACCAGCGACTGCGCGGTGGCGTGATGGAGGATGTAGCTGGTCTCGGCCATTTCCACCATGAAGGTGGACTGCCCGCGCGCCAGGTCGTCGCCGGCGCCGATGCGGGTGAGGATGCGGTCGATCGGGCCGATCACCGCGCGCGCGGCCGGCACGAAGCTGCCGATATGGGCCAGCAGCACGATCAGCGCGTTCTGGCGCATGTAGGTGCTCTTGCCGCCCATGTTGGGGCCGGTGATGACCAGCATGCGGCGCGCTTCGTGCAGCAGCAGGTCGTTGGGCTCGAACGGCTCCTTGCGCACGGCCTCCACCACCGGATGGCGGCCGCGCTCGATGCACAGCCCGGGCGCGTCGCTCAGTTCCGGCTGCGACCAGTCCAGTGCTTGCGCGCGCTCGGCGAAGGCGGCCAGCACGTCCAGTTCGCTGAGCGCGGCCGCGCAGCGCTTCAACGGCTCCAGGCGGGCGTTGAGGGTGTCCAGGAGCTCGTCGTAGAGCAGCTTCTCGCGGGCCAGCGAGCGTTCGCGCGCGGACAGCACCTTGTCCTCGAACTGCTTGAGTTCCTCGGTGATGTAGCGCTCGGCGCCGGTCAGGGTCTGACGGCGGGTGTAGTGCACCGGCGCGCGGTCGGCCTGGCCCTTGCTGATCTCGATGTAGTAGCCGTGCACGCGGTTGTAGCCGACCTTGAGGGTGGCGATGCCGCTGCTCTCGCGCTCGCGCGCCTCGAGGTCCACCAGGAACTGGTCGGCGTTGGTGCTCAGTTGCCGCAGTTCGTCCAGCTCGGCGTCGTAGCCGGTGGCCAGCACGCCGCCGTCGCTGAGCTTGAGCGGCGGTTGCGGGGCGATGGCCGCCAGCAGCAGCGCGGCGGTGTCGTCGTGCTCGCCCAGTTCGCCGGCGAGCGCTTGCAGGCGCGGCGAATCCAGCGGCGCCAGGGTGGCGCGCACCTGCGGCAGCAGCGCCAGGCCGTCGCGCAGCGTGGACAGGTCGCGCGGGCGGGCCGAGCGCAGCGCCACGCGGGTGAGGATGCGCTCCACGTCGCCGAGCGCGCGGAAGCCTTCGCGCAGCGCGGCATCGCCGCCGCGTTCGAGCAGGGTCGCCACGGCATGGTGGCGCTCGCCCAGCACGCGACGGTCGCGCAGCGGGCGGTGCAGCCAGCGCCGCAGCAGGCGCCCGCCCATCGGCGTGACCGTGGCGTCGAGCACGCCGAGCAGGGTGTGCCGGGTGTCGCCGTCGACGCGAGTGTCCAGTTCCAGGTGGCGGCGGGTGGCCGCATTCATGGCGATGGCGTCGCTGGCCGATTCCACCGCGATGGCGGTCAGGTGCGGCAGGCGTTGCTTCTGGGTTTCCTCCACGTAGCCCAGCAGCGCGCCGGCGGCGGCGGTGGCCAGCGCCTTGTCCTCGATGCCGAAGCCGGTCAGGTCGTGCAGGCCGAAGAACTGCAGGAGCTGGCGGCGGCCGCTGTCCGGGTCGAACAGCCACGGCGCGCGCCGGCGGATGCCGCTGCGCTGCTGCAGGAAGGCCGGCCAGCCTTCCTCGTCCGGCAGCAGCAGTTCGGCCGGTTCGAGCCGGGAGAGTTCGGCTTCCAGCGCGTCTTCGCCTTCGACCTCGTTGACCAGGAAGCGCCCGCCGGCCAGGTCGGCCCAGGCCAGGCCGTAGCCGGAGCGCCCGCGCGCGACCGCCATCAGCAGGGTGTCGCGGCGCTCGTTGAGCAGGGCTTCGTCGGTGACCGTGCCGGGGGTGACGATGCGCACCACCTTGCGTTCCACCAGCCCCTTGGCCAGTGCCGGGTCGCCGATCTGCTCGCAGATCGCCACCGACTCGCCCAGCGCCACCAGCCGCGCCAGGTAGCCCTCGTAGGCGTGCACCGGCACCCCGGCCATGGGGATGGGTGCGCCGCCGGAACTGCCGCGCTGGGTCAGGGTGATGTCGAGCAGGCGCGCGGCCTTGCGGGCGTCGTCGTAGAACAGTTCGTAGAAATCCCCCATCCGGAAGAACAGCAGGAGGTCCGGGTACTCCGCCTTGGCGGCGAAGAACTGCTTCATCAACGGTGTGTGTTCGGACTTGTCCTTGCTCACGAGACCTGCGGGGGGATGGGGGCGGAAGGGTGCAGATTGTACCGGGGCGGGCAAGACGGGACCGCCGCCGCGGCAGTGGCGGAGAGCAGTGGCAAGGGAATGACGCGGGCGAGCGACGGTTGCTTGACGCGTCGCGCGTAACTGCGGTTCCGCACGACCGTGCGGGAAAACGCAGCGCATCCATGCCAAAGCACCATGCGGCGTATCGACGCAGTGCAGAATGCCGTAGTGTAAAGGCGATGTTAGTTTCCGGTCGGACGCAAGGGGAGTTGCGTACGCCACGGCGGCGCGTCCACCGGCCGCCACATCCCGATTCGACGTATCGTCAGACATGACCCTTGGAGGGGAGAGCATGGTCACCGCATTGCCCAGACACAAGACACTTCCGTTGGCCATCCTCGGCGCGCTGTGCCTTGCCGCACAGGCCCAGGCGCAGCAGGCCGCCGCACCGGCCGGCGAGGAGCAGCCCACCACGCTGGCGACCATGACGGTCACCGCGCAGAAGCGCGAGGAGCAGATGCAGGACGTGCCGATCTCGGTGACGGCGATCTCCGAGCAGTTGCTGCAGGACACCGGCGTGCGCGACATCAAGGACCTGCAGGTGCTGGTGCCCGGCATGACCGTGACCAGCACCCAGAGCGAGGCCATCACCACCGCGCGCATCCGCGGCATCGGCACGGTGGGCGACAACGTCGGCCTGGAATCGTCGGTGGGCGTGGTGATCGACGGCGTATACCGCCCGCGCAACAGCGTCGGCTTCGGCGACCTGGGGCAGATGGAGCGCATCGAGGTGCTGAAGGGCCCGCAGGGCACGGTGTTCGGCAAGAACACCTCGGCCGGCGTCATCAACGTGGTGACCCGCCGCCCCAGCTACACCCAGAGCGCCGAGGGCGAGGTGACCGTCGGCAACTACAACGCGCTGGGCGTGTCGGGCAGCTACAACGACGCGCTGGGCGAAGTGGGCGCCTTCAACATCTACGCGGCCAAGCGCAAGCGCGACGGCTGGATGGAGGTGCGCACCGGCAACGGCCCGCGCCGCGAGACCGACGACTACGACCAGAACTTCCACACCGTGCGCGCCAAGCTGCTGCTGGAGCCGACGGAGAACCTGGACATCCTGGTGTCCGGCGACTTCACCAGCCGCGAGGAGAACTGCTGCACGGCGGTGCAGACCACCGTCGGTGCCACCGCGGCCATCCTCAACGCGCTGGCCGGCGGCAAGGCGGTCGCCGCGGCGGGCGACGATCCGTTCGACCGCGTGGCCTACAGCAACCGTCCGACCACCCAGGACATCAAGGACAAGGGCGTGTCGGTGGAGATCAACTGGCAGACCCCGCTGTTCGGCGGCGCCACCCTGACCTCGATCACCGCCGACCGCGACTGGCAGGCCATCAACGGCCTGGACTACGACTTCAGCACGGCGGACATCCTGTACCGCAACGCCGACGAGGACGAGTCCTTCACCGGCTTCAAGACCTTCAGCCAGGAATTCCGCCTGACCGGCTCGACCGAGCGGGTCGACTGGATGGTCGGCGCGTTCTACACCGACGAGGACCTGGACCGCACCGAGACCTACCGCATCGGTCCGCACTACGAGCCCTACCTGTCCGTGGCGCTGCTGTCGATGATCAACCCCGCGCTGGGCCAGTCGCCGACCGCGCCGCTGTTCCTCTCGCAGGCCAGCGGGCGACCGTTCGGCACGGTGTTCGCCGGCCTGGGCGCGCTGGACACCTACCACCAGAGCGCCAAGAGCACGGCGCTGTTCACCAACAACACCTGGCACGCCACCGATGCGCTGGACCTGACCCTGGGCCTGCGCTACACCCGCGAGAAGAAGACGCTGGTGTCCGACTACAGCAACCCCAACGGCGGCGCCGGCTGCGGCGCGATGCTGGCCAACCAGGCCGGCGTGGTGGGCGCGCTGATGGCGCGCGGCCTGACCCAGGCGCAGGCGGTGGCCGCGGCGCCGACGGTGATCGGCTACGGCTGCCTGCCGTGGGCCAACCCGCTGCACAACGCGCCCACGCGCGACACCGTGCAGGAGCGCGAGGAGAAGGAGTGGTCGGGCACGGTGAAGGCGGCCTACCGCTGGAACGACAACGTGATGACCTACGCCTCGTTCGCGCGCGGCTACAAGGGCGGCGGCTTCAACCTGGACCGCGTGCAGTCCTCCAACGGCCTGAGCAGCGGCGGCACGGGCATCGTGCCGGTGCTGGACACCTCGTTCCCGGGCGAGTTCGTGGACAGCTACGAACTGGGCGCCAAGACCACCTGGCTGGACGGCAACCTGCTGCTGAACGCCACCCTGTTCCACCAGAAGTACGAGGACTTCCAGCTCAACAGCTTCCTGGGCACCAGCTTCGTGGTGCGTTCGATCCCGGAAGTGATCTCGCAGGGCCTGGACGCCGAACTGCTGTGGCAGCCGCGCTCGGTCCGCGGGCTGATGTTCCAGAGCGGGTTGATGTACGCCGACACCAAGTACGGCGACAACATCCCGGGCGGCGACTTCGTCGCGCCCACCGGCGCGCTGTACAAGCTGCCGGGCGCGCAGATGAGCTTCGCGCCGAAGTGGTCCGGCTCGGCTTCCGTCACCTACGAATGGGACGTCGGCAGCCTGACGGCGCGCTTCAACATCGGCGCCAAGTACGTGTCCAAGTACAACACCGGCTCGGACCTGGACCCGGAGAAGATGCAGGACGCTTACACCGTGGCCAACGCCCGCTTCGGCATCGGTGCGCAGGACCAGCGCTGGATGCTGGAATTCTGGGGCACCAACATCACCGACGCGGAGTACGTGCAGGTCGGCTTCGACGGCCCGTTGCAGAACGTATCGCCGGCGCCGGGCAACCCGTTCAACACCTTCAACGCGTTCCTGGGCGCTCCGCGCATGTACGGCATGACGCTGCGCGTGCGCTACTGATCCATCCGCGCCACCGGCGAACGGCCCGCTCCGGCGGGCCGTTCCATTTCCGGCGTCGGCTGCCGCGACAGGGGAGGGGAAATCGGCTACAACAGCCGTACCCCACGGCCGGAATCCGCGATGCCTTACCCCAGCGACGAGACCCTGTGCGCCCTGGCCCAGCGCCTGGGCGAACGCCTGCGGCAGAGCCGCGACCATCTGGTCACCGCCGAGAGTTGCACCGGCGGCTGGATCGCCAAGTGCGTGACCGACGTCGCCGGCTCCTCGGACTGGTTCGACTGCGGCATGGCGGCCTACAGCTACGAGGCCAAGCAGGCGTTGCTGGGCGTACGCCCGCAGACGCTGGAAACCCACGGCGCGGTCAGCCGCGAGACGGTGATCGAGATGGTGTCCGGCGCGCTGGTCAATTCCGGCGCCAGCGTGGCGGTGGCGGTGACCGGCATCGCCGGGCCCGGCGGCGGCAGCGCGGACAAGCCGGTCGGCACGGTCTGGATCGGCTGGAAGCGGCGCGGCGGCTATGCCCATGCGGAGATCTTCCATTTCGAGGGCGACCGCGACGCTGTGCGCCGGCAGACCGTGGCCGCCGCGCTGGCCGGGCTGGAACGCCTGTGAGAACCCGATCGCCCGTGGCCGCGCACGGCCGGAGGGCCGCCTGATGTGGGAGACCCTGGGCACGGTGCGCGACCTGGGGCGGTTGCAGGAGATCGCCTCGGTCCTGATCCGCTGGGGCTTCGGCGACGTGGTCAAGCGCATCGGCATGGCCGGCGTGCTGGAGAAGGCCGGGCGCCTGCTGCACTGGCAGGCGGTGGAGGAGGGCCGCCTGCGCATGGACGTGCCGGCGCGGCTGCGCTGCACCCTGCAGGACCTGGGGCCGACCTTCGTCAAGCTGGGGCAGGTGCTGGCCACCCGCGTGGACCTGCTGCCGCCGGCCTGGACCGACGAACTGGGGCAGTTGCAGAACGCCGTGCCCGCGCTGGCCTGGGAACAGATCCTGCCGCAGCTCCGCGAAGACCTGGGCGCCGACCCGGAAGCCGTGTTCGCGCGCATCGAGCGCGAGCCGCTGGCCGCCGCATCGCTGGCGCAGGCTCACCGCGCCTGGCTGGCCGACGGCACGGCGGTGGTGCTGAAGGTGCGGCGCCCCGGCATCCGCGACACGGTCGAGGCCGACCTGCGCCTGCTGCGGCACCTGGCCACGATCGTCGAGAACAACCTGCCGGAACTGCGCCGCTACCACCCGCAGCGCATCGTCCAGCAATTCAGCGCCTCGCTGCGGCGCGAGCTGGACTTCGCCGCCGAATGCCGTAATGCCGAGCGCATCGCGGCCAACTTCGAGGGCTGCCCGGAGATCGTGATCCCGCGCGTGTACTGGGAATGGACCAGCGAGCGCCTCAACGTGCAGGAATGCCTGGACGGCATCCCCGGCCGCGACCTGGCGGCGGTCGATGCCTGCGGGTTGAACCGCAAGGCCCTGGCCCGCACCGGCGCCGGCATCGTGCTGAAGATGGTGCTGGAGGACGGTTTCTTCCACGCCGATCCGCACCCGGGCAACATCTTCTACATGCCCGACGGCGCCATCGGCGTGATCGACTTCGGCATGGTCGGCCGGGTCACCGAGCAGCGGCGCTTCCAGATCGTGCGGCTGCTGCACGGGCTGGTGGCCCACGAATCCGCGGACGTGGCGGAAGTGCTGATCGACTGGACCGAGGAAGGCAACGACATCGACGAACTGCGCCTGCAGGAAGCGGCCGACGCCTTCGTCGACCAGTACCGCGGCGTGCCGCTGAAAGACCTGCGCATGGGCGCCATGCTGGGCGACGTCACCGCCATCCTGCGCGAGAACGGCCTGAGCCTGCCGGCCGACCTGGCGCTGATGATCAAGGCGTTCCTGACCCTGGAAGGCATGGGCCGCCAGCTCGATCCGGATTTCGACATGGCCGGCGAGGCGCGTCCCTACCTCGAGCGGGCGATGCTGGAACGCTATTCGCCCGACGTGCTGGTGCGGCGCGGCCGCCGCACGCTGGCCGGCGTGGTCGATCTGGTGCGCGACATGCCGCGCGACCTGCACCGGCTGTTGCAGTCCGCACGTCGCGGCAAGCTGCAGGTGCACGTGGAAGTGGGCACGCTGAAGCCCTTCGGCGAGCAGGTGGACCGCGCCGCCAACCGGCTGACGATGGGCATCATCACCGCGGCACTGATCATCGGCTCGTCCATCGTGATGAACAGCGTGGGCGGCGGCGTCGCCAACCGCTGGCTGATGGCGCTGGGCGTGCTGGGCTTCGTCGGCGCGGCCCTGAGCGGGGTGTGGATCCTGTTCTCGATCTGGCGCAGCGGGCGGCGCTAGCAGGCGTCGGGCAAGCCCTTGCCGTGGCAACTGGAAGTGTCGGCTGGAATCTTGGGCCGCAATGGATCGATGGCGGCGTGGATGGGTGTCCCCGCCGGCTACTGCATCAACCTGGCAGTCGCCCGTCTGCTGCGGGCCGGCAGTGACCGAGGGTAGTTGCCAACCATTGCAGTTAGTAGTATTACTACTAACCATGGACCTGACCGATACCCAGCACGCCATCCTGGCCCTGATCGCCGAACGCATCGAGGCCGAGGGTATGCCTCCTTCGCAGACCGAGATCGCCCGCGCCCTCGGTTTCAAGGGTGTGCGCGCGGCGCAGTACCACCTGGAGGCGCTGGAACAGGCCGGGGCCATCGAACGCCTGCCGGGCCGGGCGCGGGGCATCCGCCTGCTCAGGGCCCCCACCGCGGCGCAGCCCCGGCTGGACTTCCCCCCGGTCGACGACAACGCCCTGCGCGTGCCCGTGCTGGGGCAGGTGGCCGCTGGCGCCCCCATCGGCGCGGACGCCGGCCACCACGACTACGTCATGCTGGACCGCGCCTTCTTCGCCCCCGCGCCCGACTACCTGCTGAAGGTGAAGGGCGACTCGATGCGCGACGAGGGCATCTTCGACGGCGACCTGATCGGTGTGCACCGCACCCGCGATGCGCGTTCCGGGCAGATCGTCGTGGCGCGGATCGACGACGAGATCACCGTCAAGCTGCTGAAGATCGGCAAGGACCGCATCCGCCTGCTGCCGCGCAATCCCGACTACGCCCCCATCGAAGTGCTGCCGGACCAGGATTTCGCCATCGAGGGCCTGTACTGCGGCCTGGTGAGGCCGAACCGGTGAGCCGGCAAGCCGACGGCCGGCGCTTTTCCGGCATCTCCACGGGCGGTTTCCCGACCCGCGCCGCCGCCGTCCACCGATGCTGCCGGCCTTGGCCATCCCCTAATTTCATTTCCACCCGTTCCGTCGCAATCCGTGCGATGGGCGCCCCCCACACTGACCGCATCCGACCACTTTGACCAGGAACACGACGATGGACGAGAACAAGAAGCGCGCCCTTTCCGCGGCACTGACCCAGATCGAGCGCCAGTTCGGCAAGGGCTCGGTGATGCGCATGGGCGATCGGGTCATCGAACCCGTCGAGGCCATCCCCACCGGCTCGTTGATGCTGGACCTGGCGCTGGGCATCGGCGGTCTGCCCAAGGGGCGCGTGGTCGAGATCTACGGCCCCGAATCCTCGGGCAAGACCACCCTGACCCTGCAGGCCATCGCCGAATGCCAGAAGCAGGGCGGTACGGCGGCCTTCATCGACGCCGAGCACGCCCTGGACCCGGTCTACGCCGCCAAGCTGGGCGTCAACGTGGACGACCTGCTGCTGTCGCAGCCGGATACCGGCGAGCAGGCGCTGGAGATCGCCGACATGCTGGTGCGCTCCGGCTCGGTCGACATCGTGGTGATCGACTCCGTGGCCGCGCTCACGCCCAAGGCCGAGATCGAGGGTGAAATGGGCGACCAGTTGCCCGGCCTCCAGGCCCGCCTGATGAGCCAGGCGCTGCGCAAGCTGACCGGAAACATCAAGCGCTCCAACACCCTGGTGATCTTCATCAACCAGTTGCGCATGAAGATCGGCGTGATGATGCCGGGCCAGAGCCCGGAGACCACCACCGGCGGCAACGCGCTGAAGTTCTACGCCTCCGTGCGCCTGGACATCCGCCGCATCGGCGCGATCAAGAAGGGCGACGAGATCATCGGCAACCAGACCAAGATCAAGGTGGTCAAGAACAAGCTGGCGCCCCCCTTCAAGCAGGTCGTCACCGAAATCCTCTACGGCGAGGGCATCAGCCGCGAGGGCGAACTGATCGACATGGGCGTGGACGCCAAGCTGGTCGACAAGGCCGGCGCCTGGTACAGCTATGGCAGCGAGCGCATCGGCCAGGGCAAGGACAATGCTCGCACCTTCCTGCGCGAGAACCCGGCCGTGGCCGCCAAGCTGGAAGCCGAACTGCGCGAGAAGTTCCAGCCGGCCGACGCCCAGCGTAACGAAGCCGCGGATGACGACGACGAATAATCCGGCCCAGTGGATGCCGGGCAAGAGCGGAGTGGGGCGCCGTGAACGGCGGCGATGACCGGGGCGCGCGGCCCCGTGCCCGCCGCAAACCGCCCGAACGGACCCCTTTGCAGCGGGCCTTGGGACTGCTGACCCGGCGGGAGCATTCCCGCAAGGAGCTGTCCCGCAAGCTCGCCGCACGGGGCGTGGAACCGGCCGATGTGCGATCGGCCGTGGACCGTCTCGCGGACGAAGGCTGGCAGAGCGACACGCGCTTTGCCGAAGCCCTGGTCCGCAGCCGGGCCGCCGGGGGCTACGGCCCGCTGCGCATCCGCGCCGAACTGTCCCTGCATGGGCTGGACGGCGAAGCGGTGGCAGCGGCCATGGCCACCTTCGACGGCGACTGGACCGAAACGGCTTGCGACCTCGTCCGTCGCCGTTTCGGTCCGGTCGGCCGGGTCGATCCCGCGCAGCGGCGCCGGATCGCCGATTTCCTGGTCCGCCGGGGCTTCGATGCGGCCTCCGTGAGGGCGGCCAGCCGGTTGGAAACTGACGACTGGGAAGGTATGGCCTGATAATCTAGGGCATTGGGTTGCCTGTGCCCGGTCGCGCCCGCACGTAGCGGAAGGCGCGGTGCCGGGGTGCACCCTCCAGCCAATGCAAGCCAGATGACCAGTCCCTCCAAAACCAGCACCCGCCAGATCCGCCAGGATTTCCTCGACTTCTTCGCCGGCAAGGGCCACACCATCGTGCCGTCCGCACCGCTGGTGCCTGGCAACGATCCCACGCTGCTGTTCACCAACTCGGGCATGGTGCAGTTCAAGGATGTGTTCCTGGGCGCCGAGAAGCGCAGCTACGTGCGTGCGGCCGACGTGCAGCGCTGCCTGCGCGCCGGCGGCAAGCACAACGACCTGGATTCGGTGGGCTATACGGCGCGCCACCACACCTTCTTCGAGATGCTGGGCAACTGGTCCTTCGGCGACTACTTCAAGAAGGACGCCATCGCCTGGGCGTGGGAACTGCTGACCGAGGTCTGGAAGCTGCCCAAGGAGCGCCTGCTGGTCACGGTCTACCACACCGACGACGAGGCCTACGGCCTCTGGCACGACATGATCGGCATCCCGGCCGAGCGCATCGTCCGCATCGGCGACAACAAGGGCGCGCCGTTCGCCTCGGACAATTTCTGGCAGATGGCTGACACCGGCCCCTGCGGTCCCTGCACCGAGATCTTCTACGACCACGGCGAGCACATCGCCGGCGGCCCGCCGGGCTCGCCCGACGAGGACGGCGACCGCTTCATCGAGATCTGGAACCTGGTGTTCATGCAGTTCGACCGCCAGCCCGACGGCACGCTGGTGCCGCTGCCGGCGCCGTGCGTGGACACCGGCATGGGCCTGGAGCGTTTGGCGGCCGTGCTCCAGCATGTTCATACCAACTACGAGATTGACCTGTTCCAGGGCCTGATCCGCAAGGCGGCCGAACTTACCGGCACGCCGGACCTGGAGAACAAGTCGCTGCGCGTGATCGCCGACCACATCCGCGCCTGCGCCTTCCTGATCGTCGACGGCGTGCTGCCATCCAACGAGGGCCGCGGCTACGTGCTGCGCCGGATCATCCGCCGCGCCCTGCGCCACGGCTGGATGCTGGGCGTGCGCCAACCGTTCTTCCACAGGATGGTCGGCACCCTGGCCGAGCTGATGGGCGATGCCTATCCGGAGCTGCCGGCCGCGCGCGACCTGGTCGAGAAGGCGCTGAAGGCCGAGGAAGAGCGCTTCGCCGAGACGCTGGATTCGGGCATGCGCATCTTCGACGACGTGGCCTCGCGCGTCGCCGACGGCGTGATTCCCGGCGCGGATGCGTTCCGCTTGTACGACACCTACGGCTTCCCGGTCGACCTGACCGCCGACATCGCGCGCGAGCGCGGGCTGACGGTGGACATGGCCGGCTTCGACGCGGCCATGGAGCAGCAGCGCGAGACCGCCCGAGCCGCCGGCAAGTTCAGCTCCGGCACCGGCCTGCCGGCGGAACTGGTCGCGCAACTGTCGCCGACCGGTTTCCTGGGCTACGACCGGCTCGATGCCGAGGGCCTGCAGGTGGTGGCGCTGCTGAAGGACGGCCGACCGGTGCCGGCCATCGCGGCGGGCGACGAGGCGGTCGTGTTCCTGGACCGCACGCCCTTCTACGCGGAATCCGGCGGCCAGGTCGGCGACACCGGCCTGCTGGCCGGGCAGGGCGCCGAGTTCACCGTGTCGGACACGCTGAAGTACGCCGGCCAGTTCCATGGCCACACGGGGCGCTTGGCCAAGGGCGTGCTGAAGCTGGGCGACCGCATCGCCGCCTCGGTGGACGCCGCGCGCCGCGCCAGTACCATCCTCAACCATTCGGCGACCCACCTGCTGCACGCCGCCCTGCGCGAAGTGCTGGGCACCCACGTGCAGCAGAAGGGTTCGCTGGTCGCCCCGGACCGCCTGCGCTTCGACTTCTCCCACTTCCAGCCGATGACGGCGGCGGAGCTGGCCGAGGTCGAGCGCCGCGTCAACGCCGAGATCCGCGCCAACCACGAGGCCGAGGTCCACCACATGGGCATGCAGGAGGCGCTGGATTTCGGCGCCATGGCCCTGTTCGGCGAGAAGTACGGCGAGCGCGTGCGCGTGCTGCGCATGGGCGGGTATTCCACCGAACTGTGCGGCGGCACCCACGTGGGCCGGACCGGCGACATCGGCGTGTTCAAGCTGGTCGGCGAAAGCGGCGTTTCGGCCGGCGTGCGCCGCATCGAGGCCGTCACCGGGCAGGGTGCGCTGGACCATATCGCCGACGAAGAGCGCCGCCTGGACGAGGCCGCAGGCCTGCTGGGCGGCAGCGCCGGCGACGTGGTCGAGAAGATCCGCGCCCTGACCGAGCGGCAGAAGAAGCTGGAGCGGGAACTCGAATCGCTCAAGGCCAAGGCGGCCTCCAGCGCCACCAGCGATCTGGCGACCGCAGCCGTCGAGGTGGCCGGAGTGCGGGTGCTGGCCTCGCGGCTGGAAGGCTTCGACGCCAAGGCGCTGCGCGATGCGGTGGATCGTCTGAAGCAGCAACTGGGCGATACCGTGATCGTGCTGGCGGGCACCGCCGAGGGCAAGGCGGCCTTGGTCGCCGGGGTGAACGGGGCCGCCACCGGCCGGGTCAAGGCGGGGGAACTCCTCTCGCATGTGGCCGGTCAGATCGGCGGCAGGGGCGGTGGCCGCCCGGACCTCGCCCAGGGTGGTGGCGAGGACGGGCCCGCCCTTGCCACGGCCCTGCAAGGGGTGCCCGACTGGGTCCGCCAGCATCTCCAATGACTCGTCCGGTCCGCGCGCTGCTTGCAGGCGCGCGGCCCCGGCCGCTACCATGCTTTAGGTTCATGAATGTACCTGGAAACGGCATGTCCGGTTTCACGGACTTGCCGCGCCCCCGGCACTATTCTTGCCGGATTAAGGAGAGGAAACATGTTGATCTTGACCCGCCGTGTCGGCGAAACCCTGATGATCGGTGATTCGGTCACGGTGACCGTGCTCGGCGTGAAGGGCAATCAGGTGCGCATCGGCATCACAGCGCCGAAGGACGTCGCCGTCCATCGCGAAGAAATCTACCAGCGCATCCAGCGAGGAGAGGAAGTCGCCTCGTCCGGGAACCCGGATTCCTCTGCTTCGGAATGATTCCGTTTGCCGCGTGCGCGGCGAGCCGTTATCCTATGCGGCCGCCGTAGCCATGGTTGCGGCGCGCAACATCCCCGGAGTGATGCCCGAGTGGCCGAAGGGGCTCCCCTGCTAAGGGAGTATAGGGTCAAAAGCCTTATCGAGGGTTCGAATCCCTCTCACTCCGCCAGTTCCTGCGTGGCCTTCCGAGGCACGGCGCAGGGCTTGGAAACCGCATCTGTCCGATGCCTTCGACGGGCCCGGCAGACGTTGCGACTGCGGTGCCGCATCCATCGCGCGACGATGGATGCTAACGCAGGCGGTGATGCAAAAAAGGTTGACGGGCGGAACGCGTCTCACGCATAATTCCGCTCCTTACGCGCCCGTAGCTCAGCTGGATAGAGTACCTGGCTACGAACCAGGCGGTCGGGAGTTCGAATCTCTCCGGGCGCGCCATCCTCGGAAAGCCGGCACTTGTTGCCGGCTTTCGTTTTTTCCGGCGACCGTCTGCGCATGCGGGCCGTTCGCGAGTATTTTCTCCATCGCTATCCATGACCGCGCCGTTCGCGCGGAGAAACAGCGGCCCGCACGCGGCGGGCGGGGAGGTCCGATGTCCGCCACACTCTTCGACATGCGACCCGGCATGCGCGTCTTCGGCCGTGCCCTGGTGGTTTTCGCGCTGTTGCTGTCGGCACCGTTCATCGCCGGATGCGGCAACGATGCGCGGCAGGAAGCCCGCGTGCAGCGCGCCCTGATCGAGACGCCGGCCGTCGGCGATTACTATGCGGCCGAGCTCACCTATTTCTCCGATGCCGCGTTCGAACAGCAGCAGGACGTTTTCGGCCTGATGAAAGTGGTGATGGTGAACAGCGACGACATCACTCTGGTCACCGAAAACGGCGGCTCGCCGGACCCGGAAAGCGCACGCAGGGATCTCGCCGGCGACCCCGCGGCCGCGCAGTACGACGAGAGCGAGCGCATCGTGATCGCCAGGGCCGACCTGGCCGCGGCCTTCGATGCGGGGCACGTGCTGGGCGTGCGTCGCTGAGGGCGTCAATATCGCCGAGCGCCCGTATCCCAGTTAATGTGTGACGGAATTCATCGATTGCGGTATTCGTCACGGATTTTCACCCCCGGTTGTGGACGCGCCGATATAGTCCTTCGCGTTCCCCGTCCGGTATATCGAAGAAAATGCGCCGTTCCCCCGCAGTCGCGCTCGTCCTCTCGCTGTCGATGTTTCCCGCAATCGCATGGTCGGCCACGTATACGGTCGGTCCCTCCGGGCGGCAGTACACCCAACTCTCCACCGTGTTCGCCAACAACAACATCAACGCGGGCGACATCATCGAGGTGGACGGCAACGCCACCTACAGCGGCAACATCGTCGTCAACAGCGACGACGGCGGCGCCGCCGGCAACCCGGTGATCATCCGCTGGAAGCGCGCGGCCGGGCAGAGCCGCCCGGTGCTGCAGGGCGGCACCAACACCATCAAGTTCCAGCGCTCCAACTACGTGGTGCTGGAAGGCTTCGAGATCACCGGCGGCAGCAACACCTGCATCTTCAGCGAAGCGCACGAGATCACCGTGCGCGACACGGTGATCCGCGACTGCCCGTCGCACGGCATCCTGGCGGCGGACCAGAATTCGGGCTCGTTCACCCTGGAATACAGCGAGGTCCGCACCAGCGGCAGCGGCACCCAGCGGCATCCGATCTACATGCAGTCCGACGAGGTGGCCTACCCCGGTGCGGTGTTCCGCATGCAGTTCAACTACCTGCACGACGGCAACGGCGGCAACCTGGTGAAGGTGCGCCACGAGCGCGCCGAGATCTACTACAACTGGCTGGAAGGCTCTGCCTACCAGGCGCTGGAGCTGATCGGCCCGGATTGCTACACGCAGCAGTCCGGCTGGACGCCCACGCTGCGCCGCGAGGACGCCGACATCGTCGGCAACGTGATCGTGCAGTCCGGTAGCTGGGCCAACGCCATCCGCATCGGCGGCGACCTCAACGGCCGCAGCCAGGGCCGCGTGCGCCTGGTCAACAACACCATCCTGTTCACCCGCAGCGGCAGCGCCAACGCGGTGCTGGTGCAACTGGGCGCCGGTTCGCTGGAAATGCACAACAACGTCATCCACCAGACCAGCAGCGAAGCGCCCGCCGTGCTCGTGGAGAACACCGGCGAGACGCCGTACTGCGCGCCCACCGGCACCTCGCCGTGGGACGCGGGCCGCAAGGTCGCCGGCAGCAGCAACTGGGTCAAGACCGGCACCCGCAACGTGCCGACCGAATGGACCGGCACGCGCAACGGCAGCGATCCCGGCCTGGCCGGCATCGCGGGCTGGAACCTGCGCCCGACCGCTTCGAGCGTGCTGGTGGGCAACGGCAGCAATCCGCCGGTCACGCCCTCGGCCTTCCCGCTCCCCTCGCCGCTGTCCATCCCGCTGTACGACCCGCCCTCGCGCGCCAAGCTGGACTTGAACGGCGCCCGCCAGCGCACCCTGACCGGCGGACGCCTGTCCATCGGTGCCCTGGAGTCGACGGCCGGCGACTCCACGCCGACCGAGCCCGTGCGCGTCAACGGCTCGCAGCCGCTGGTGCCGGGCGGCGCGTCCGCGATCGCGCCCGCCGCGGCGGTGCCTGCCCAGGGCAGCGCCCCGGCGACCAGCGTGTCCGCCCTGGTCCCGGCGACGGACGATGCCGCTTCGTCCGCGGCCGACACGGCGGCGAAGCCGTCGCGCCGGATCAGCAAGTACGCGCGCATCCAGCCGGAGTACCGGGTACGCCGCTGGTCGGCGCCCGCACGGGAATGGTGCGATACCGAAACCAGCGTCGAGGGCGGCCGCTCGATCTGCGGACCACGCTGAACCCCCGGTTTCCGCCGCTCCCGCAGAGCTTCCCATCGCCCCGGTCCTCCGGGGCGATTTTTTTGGCCGCCTGCGCATTCGGGTCACGTTAGACCGGACATGGTGGGAATCGATGGGAAAGCGCAGGCCGTGCCGGGAACGGCCGGGCCTGTGCCGCACGGCGGAATGGCGATCCGGGACGAGTCCGGCCCGGCGCTTCCGCATCCGGATTCCGGCCGGAGTCCGTGCCGGCGCCGAGGTTGCGGCGCCGGGACAGCTTGGCTTGCTTGATTCAGGGGGAAGATCGTGGCGAATGCATTCACGAGTCGCGCCAACCGTGTGACCCGCATGTTGTGGTTTTTCGAACTGGCCGTGCTGCTGCTCGCCGTCGCGGGCGCGGCGGGGCTGCGGTTCTGGGGCGATGCCGAGGGCCTGGAGCTGTTCTCGCAGACCGGCCTGCTGCGCGCGCTGATCTTCGCGCTGGTCATCACCACCACGATGGCCGCCTTCGGGCTCTACCAGCCCCACGTGCGGCACACGCGCATCGATTTCATGCTGCGCATCGTGCTGGCGTTCGTGTTCGGTGCGGTGGCCCTGCTGGTGCTCTACTACCTGGCGCCGCCCACCCACATCGGCCGCACGGTGTTCATGCTGGCGCTGCTGATCGGCTTGGCCGGCGTGAGCGTGCTGCGCGCCTGCGTGTACCGGCTGGTCGGCGTGGACGCCTTCAAGCGCCGCATCCTGGTGTACGGGGCGGGCAACAACGCCGACCTCATCAACCGCCGCATGCGCCGCCGCTCCGACCGCCGCTCCTTCGTTGTGGTCGGCTTCCTGCCGGTGCCCGGCCAGGCGGTGATGGTGGCCGAGGACCTGCTGATCCGCAGCGACGAGCGCTTGCCGCAACTGGCCGAGCGCCTGGGCCTGCACGAAGTCCTGATCGCGCCGGACGAGCGCCGCGGTGGCCTGCCGATGGAAGACATCCTGGCCTGCGCGCAGGCCGGCGTGTCCATCGTCGACCTGCCGGTGTTCTTCGAGCGCGAGGCCGGCCTGATCAAGCTGGAAGTGGTCGATCCTTCCTCGCTGGTGTTCACCGGCGGCTTCGACCACTCGCTGCCGCGCCGGCTCAGCAAGCGTGGTTTCGACATCGCCGCGGCGCTGCTGCTGTTGCTGGTGGCCTGGCCGGCGATGCTGATCGTCGCGCTGTGCGTGTGGCTGGAGAGCGGTTCGCCCATCCTGTACCGGCAGACGCGCGTGGGCGAGGGCGGCCGCAGCTTCGACGTGGTGAAGTTCCGCAGCATGCGCACCGACGCGGAGAAGGACGGCGTGGCACGCTGGGCGACCACAAACGACGACCGCACCACGCGGGTGGGCCGCTTCATCCGCCAGACCCGCCTGGACGAGCTGCCGCAGTTGTTCAACGTGCTGGCCGGCGACATGAGCTTCGTCGGCCCGCGCCCGGAGCGCCCGCAGTTCGTCGACCAGTTGACGCGCGAGATCCGCTACTACAGCGTGCGCCACTCGGTGAAGCCGGGCCTGACCGGCTGGGCGCAACTGCGCTATCCCTACGGCGCCTCGGTCAAGGACGCCGAGGAGAAGCTCAAGTTCGACCTGTTCTACGTCAAGAACCACGGCCTGGTGTTCGACCTGATGATCCTGTTGCAGACCGTGGAAGTGGTGCTGTTCCGCCGCGGCGGACGCTGAGCGGCGCGCAGGAGGCGGCAAGGAAGGCGGCCGCCGGAAGGGACCGGCGGCCCGTTGGCAGGGGCACTTGGCGGATTGCAGATCGAAATTCCGGATTGCAGGGAACCTGATTCTGTTCAGGCCCTACGGAATTTCACCGCACCGGCATGACCATGCGATGCGGCTGACATGAGGCCATGCGGCGCAGCCAGGGCCGGCCATGCAGCCCGGCGAAGCCGGGTCGACCGCTGATTTCAGAATTCAGAGTTCGATCGCGCCCAGGTCGGGCGCCGCGCCTTTGACCGGACGGGGCATGGGTTGCGCGCGTGCGTCCAGTTGGTAGCGCACCGGGTGCGCGCGCGTGGCGGCGGCGTTGGGCTGGGCGGTGTCGATGATCGGCGAGCCGGCGCGCGGACGCAGCGTGACCGGATCCACCGGCGTGCCGCCGGCCATGATCAGGTGTTCGCGGCCCTGCAAGGCACCGCCGATCCTGCTGCCTTCGCGCGTGTCGCGCCAGCCGCGGGTGATCCAGTTGCGGCCCATCGTGACGATGCCGCCGGCCACCCAGGCGCGGCCGACGTCGGTGTCGGCGCGCAGGATCGGCGTATGGGTGGTGGCGTCGAACACGAACACGTTGTTGCGCACGTCGGCGCGCTCTTCGGTGGTGGAGAGCTGGAACAGCGCAGCGTAGCCGTCGCCGGTGACGCGCACGGTGTTGTGGTAGAAGTACAGCGTGCCCTTGCGGTTGTTGGGCTCGCCCCAGTCGGCGCCCGGCGTGCTGCCGTTGTGGTCGCCGCCGTAGTGGATCACGCTGCCCTTGCGGCCGTCCTTGACGATCTGGTTGCCGTAGACGTAGGTCGTGCGGTAGGCAGGGTCGGCGCGGGCGGTGAGCGGGAAATCCTCCGCTTCCACCAGGTCCAGCGCGCGCGCGCCGTCCTCGATGCGGTTGTAGCGCACCACCGTGCCCACCGAACGGTCCTTGATCGAGTTGCCGCGCGCGCCGGCGCGCAGCGGGCCGTAGTGGTTGAACTCATAGACCACGTTGACGCTCTGCACGTAGGTGGTGTGCAGGCGGTTGTTGCCGGCGATGCCGTTGCCGTGCATGTGGTTGCCGGCGATGCGCAGGTCGCGCGTCTGCGCGAAGGGGCCGTCGTCGGTGGACTTGGAGAAGATCGCCTGCGAGCAGTCGGAGATCTCGTTGTCGGCGATGGTGATGCCGTGGCCGCGCTCCACCCAGATGCAGGCGCCGAATTCGTCGTAGCGCTGGCGGCGGCCCTCGCTGTCGGTGAAGCCGTGGCGCGGATGCGCGCCCTGGATGGCCAGGCCGTCGATCTGCAGGTGGCTGGGATACGCCTGCCAGCCTTCCGACGCGAGTTGCTTGATCACGATGATCGAGCGCGACTGGTGCAGCGGGTGGCCGTAGGCCAGGCCCTTGCGCGTGGTCGCGTCGCGGCCGCTGATGACTGGCCGCTGGCCATTCGGCCCGGGGACGCCGCAGACGCGCACGGGCGCGGCCGCGGTGCCGCGCGCGGACAGCATGAACTTGCCCGCGTAGGGTTCGGCGCGGTAGTGGATGCGCACGGTGTCGCCGGCGGCGAGCTTGTCCCACGGCACCTGGTCCAGCGAGGCCAGCTTGCCCGGCGCGCCGATTTCGTAGTCCTTGCCCTTGCCGGAGGGCCGACAGGGCTCCAGGCCCAGTGCGGCGCGCATCGCGTCGCGCGTGCCGGCGGCGGCGTTGGCGGCGGGCAGCGGTTCCAGCGCGAACGAAGCCAGCAGGCAGCCCGAGACCACGGCCAGCCGCGTTCCGCGCGGCCGGCGGCCGTCGCGGAGCATGCGTTGGCGGAGGGAACGGGCCACCCGTGCGGCCGGCGTGTCGCGGGACGTGCCCATGGGGATTCTCCTCAGGAGGCCGGCAGCGGGAAGGCCCGTTGCAGCCATTCGCCGATGCGGCCGATCAGGCGCTGCCGGTGCGTGTCCAGGTGGAACACGTGGTCCATCTCCGGCCAGTGGACGAAGGTGACGCCGGGCGCGGACGCGCTGCGGCCGAAGGTCGCGCGGAATTGGCGCGGATGCAGGAAGTACGAAGTGCCGCCGGTGTAGAGCGCGAACACGCGCACGCCGCGCTCCACCATCGCATCCAGTTCCTTGCGCTCGCTGCCGGGCGCCGGCCAGTCGCGCAGCGCCGCGTCGGTGACGTCGCGCGCGGCGCCGTTGCCGCCGCCGTCGCCGGCCGGGTGCGCGCGCAGGTTGCGCACGGCCGCCAGCCAGGCGGAGGGCGGCTTGCGCACCAGCCGGCGCAGGCGCGCCCACGTCGACCACATGCCCTTGCGCGCCAGCCCGTCCAGCAGGATCAACCCTTCCACGCGCGGGTCGGCCGCCGCCACCTTCCAGCCGGCGTCGGCCGCGGCGCACAGGCCGCCGATGACGAAGCGCTGGTAGCCGGTCTGCTTGGCCACCGCGTCCAGTACGCCGCGGATCACGTCCACTTCGGACTTGTCGGCCAGCTCGATGCTGTCGCCGATGCCGGGCAGGTCGAAGCGCAGCACCGGATAGCCGGCGTCGGCCAGCGCGCGCGCCAGCCGCACGCCCATGCGGTACGGGCCCACGCGGTGGATGAAGCCGGCATTGAGCAGGATCACCGCCACCGGGGCGCGGCGTTGCGCCGGCAGCGTCAGCAGGCCGAACAGCTCGAGGTCGAGCGACAGGATGGTTTCCATGTCAGTGCGCGGGAAGGAAGGCCGAGAGGCGGGTGGCCAGTTCGCGCACGCGGCGGCCGGGGAAAGTGTCCATGTCGGGCTTGGCGGTCCAGTCCGACAGTGCCGGCGGCAGCGTCACCTGCGGCAGGTCGCTGTGTTCGTCGCGCGGCTGCTCGGACAGCACCAGCGTGCGCAGCGCCGGCAACGATGGCTGGCCCAGCGCTTCCAGTTCCGCCAGCACGCCGTCGGCGCAGGGGAAACCCATCAGGGTGGCGTCGACGGCTTCGTCGGCCGCGCCCGGCACCAGCGCGCGCTGCTGGAGATGCAGGCGGCGGAGTTCCTGCAGGTGCGCCGGCCAGTCCAGCACCGGCTGCCACAGCCACAGCGCCGCGGGCGCATGCGCGCGCGCCAGCCGGATCGCCGGATGGCTGCCGCCGCGCACGCCCATCGCGATCAACGGTGCGCCCGGCGCCCGCCGCTGCAACTGCGCCCAGGCCAGCTCCGCATCGGTGCAGGCGCCCTCGGGCGTGAAGTCGGTGTCTTCGCCCTCCGAATCGCCGGTGCCGTGGTAGTCGAAGCGCAGCGTGGCGATGCCGTGCGCGCCCAGCGCGTCGGCCAGCAGGGTGAACAGCCGGTAGCTGCGCGCCTGTTCGTGGAACAAGGGCGGACAGACCAGCAGTGCGCCGCGCAGGGGTTCCTGGGCCGGATGGAACACGCCGAACAGGCGGCGCGCGGGCGACCCGAAGTGGAGAGGCAGCAGTCCCGCCATCAACTCCCCTCCGAGGTGCCGTCGCGGCCGAACAGCCGGCGCAGGCGCGCGCCCAGCGTGGCCGGCCTGGCCGCCCGCGGTGCGTCTTCCTGCGGCAGTTCCAGCGCCAGCACGCGCAGGGTGCTGTTGGCGACCTTCAGCAGGTTCAGGCGCACGCCGCTGCGTTTCTCCACCCGCGAGATCATCGTCATCGCCAGCAGCGAGTGGCCGCCGAGGTCGAGGAAGCTGTCGTCCGGGCCGATGTCGTCCACCTGCAGCAGTTCGCTCCAGATCCCGGCGATCAGGGCTTCGGCCGGGGTCAGCGCGCGTGGCGCGTCGCCTGCGCGCGGACGCGCGGCGGCGGCCGAGGCGGAGGCGTCGTCCCGGGCATTGCCGGCGGCGTTGTCCGCCTTCGCCACCGCAGCCTCGCCCAGCAGCCCGGCCACGCTGGCCGATGCGTCGGCCGCGATGTTGCGGAGCAGGGCGGCGTACTGGTCCAGCAGCCGCGCGATGGTCGCCGGCTCGAACAGCGTCGCGTCGTACAGCAGTTGCGCCGACAGCCCGGCCGGGCCGTCGAAGAACCAGATCATCAGGTCTTCGGCCACTTCCTGCGCCAGCAGCGGCATCGCGTCCACCTGCAGGCCGTCCCAGCGCTGCGGACGGTCGTGGACGTCTTCGTAGGAGAACTGGGCGTGGAACGGCGAGCCCGGCCGCGCATGGGCGCGCAGGGCGGGATCGCGCAGCAGGTCGTCCAGTTGCACGTGCGGGCTGGCGATGCCGTCGATCACCTGCGCGCGCGCCTGCGCCAGCAGCGCATCGAAGCCGTCCCCGGGCGCGATGTCCAGCATCACCGGCACCGCGCCGGTGAACATGCCCATCAGCGGCGACGCCTGCGGCGCGTCGACGAAGCGGGTGGGCGAGCTGACCAGCACGCGTGGCTGGCCGCTGTAGCCGTGCAGCAGTACTTCGAAGGCGGTCAGCAGCACCACGTACAGCGTGCCGCCGTGCTGGCGCCCGGCCTGGCGTAGGCCTTCGGCGACGGCGGCGTCCACCGGCATCAACGCCATGCGCGCACGGCGTTGCGCGCCGGGCTCGCGCGGCAGGTCGGTCGGGAGCGGCGCGGGCAGGCCCTGCGCGTGCAGGCGCTGCCGCCAGTAGTCCAGTCGCTCGCGCACGTGCGCGCGGTGGGCGTCGCCGGCCAGCGCCTGCCGGCTCCATGCCGCGTAGTCGGCGTAGTCCAGCTCCGGCGGCGGCGCGGGTTCGTGCGCGGCGCGCGCGCCTGCGTAGGCCGCGGCCATCTCGGCGCAGAACAGGTCGGTCGAACCGCCGTCCCACACGGTGTGGTGCGGCATGAAGAACAGCACGTGGTCCTGCGGGCCCAGCCGCAGCAGGCGCGCGTGGAACGGCGGCGCCTGGGTCAGGTCGATCGGCGCGCTGGCCAGCGCGTCCAGCCGGCGTTGCAGGGCGTCCCCGTCGCCGGCCAGGGCCGAGGCATCCTCGGCCGCGGGCAGGGCGAACGCCTGCGCATCGGCGGGCGAGACGACCTGCACCGGACCTTCCTCGGTCTGCAGCAGGCGCGTGCGCAGCACCGACTGGCGTTCGACCACGCCGGCGAAGGCGCGGCCCAGCGCCGCTTCGTCCAGTTCGCCGCGCAGGCGCAACGCGACCGGAATGTTGTAGGCCACGCTGTCCGGATGCAGTTGGCCGTACACCCACAGGCGTTCCTGCATCAGGCTGAGCGGCGCAGGCTGTCCGGGCTGCGCGCGGCGCACCGGCAGCGGCGCGGGAGCGGCCTGCCCGGCGGCCGCGGCGACCGCCGCCAGGCCGGCGACGGTGGGCGCGTCGAACACGGTGCGCAGCGGCAGGTCGACGGAGAGTTCGCGGCGCACGGCCTCCAGCCAGCGCGCCGCCAGCAGGGAATGGCCGCCGAGAGCGAAGAAGTCGTCGTGGATGCCGATGTCCTGTTTCGACAGCACCGCCGAGGCCAGCGCCAGGATGCGCCGCTCGGCCTCGTTGCGGGGCGCGACGGCCGGCGCGCGCGCTGCCGCGGCTTCGCCCGGCGCCGGCAGCGACTTGCGGTCGATCTTGCCGTTGGGCAGCAGCGGGAAGCTCTGCAGCTCGACGAAGTGCTGCGGCACCATGTAGTCGGGCAGGCGCGTGCGCAACTGCTGGCGCAGCGTCGCGGCGGTCGGCGCCGCGCCCGGGGTCGGCGTCAGGTAGGCGACGATGCGCACGTCGCCGGGGCGATCCTCGCGCGTGACCACCACCGCGCGCTCCACGCCGTCGCAGTCGGCCAGGCTGGTCTCGATCTCGCCCAGCTCGATCCGGTAGCCGCGCACCTTGACCTGGAAATCCAGCCGGCCCAGGTGTTCCAGCCGGCCGTCGTTGCGCCAGCGGCCGCGGTCGCCGGTGCGGTACAGCAGGCCGGAGGGCGCCATCGGATCGGCGATGAAGCGCTCGCGGGTCAGCTCCTCGCGGTGCAGGTAGCCCAGGGTGACGCCTTCGCCGCCGATCCAGATTTCCCCGGGCACGCCGACCGGGCACGGTTGCAGCGCGGTGTCGAGGATCCACACCGTGGTGTTGTCGATCGGCGTGCCGATGGAGGTGTAGGCATCGTTGCCGGCGATCCGCTGGCAGGTCGACCACACCGTGGTCTCGGTCGGGCCGTACATGTTCCACAGGCTGGCGCCGTCGCCGCACAGCGGACGGATCAGGTCGCTGGGCAGGGCTTCGCCGCCGCACAGCGACTTGAACCCGGCCGGCGGGCGCCAGCCGGTTTCCAGCAGCATCCGCCATGAGGCGGGCGTGGCCTGCATGAAGGTGGCGCGATGCGTGCGCAGCAGGGCGGCGAGCGCTTGCCCGTCCATCGCCTGCTCGCGCGAGGCCAGGATGATTTCCGCGCCGGTGCACAGCGGCAGGAACAGCTCCAGCACCGCGATGTCGAACGACAGCGTGGTCACCGCCACCAGGCGGTCGTCGGCGTCCATGCCCGGCGTGTGCCGCATGCTGAGCAGGAAGTTGACCGCCGCGCGATGCGGCACCACCACGCCCTTGGGGCGGCCGGTGGAACCGGAGGTGTAGATCACGTAGGCCGGCGATTCCGGCGTGGCGGCGAGCGCGTCGTCGGGCAGCGATTCGCGGACGATGCCGTCGGCCGGCAGGTCGCGGTCCAGCAGCAGGGTGCGTTCGGCCGGCCAGTCCAGCAGCGTGCAGGTCTCGGCCTGCGCCAGCAGCAGCGCCAGGTCGGCGTCCTGCGCCATGTAGTCCAGGCGGTCGCGCGGATACGCAGGATCCAGCGGCACGTAGGCGGCGCCGGCTTCCAGCACGCCCAGCACCGCGCACAGCATGTCCGGCGTGCGGTCCAGGCACAGGCCCACCAGCGCGCCGCGGCCGATGCCGCGCGCGCGCAGCGCGTGGGCGATCTGCAGGCTGCGTGCACGCAGGTGCGCGTAGTCCCAGGCGGCGGCGTCGTGGCGCAGGGCGATGCGCCGCGGCGTGGCCAGCGCCTGGGCGGCGACCAGGTCGGTCACGCGCAGGCGCGGATCGCGCGGCGTCGGCGCGGGCTGCAAGGCGTGCAGGGCCGCCAGTTCGGCCGGCGAGGTGATCGGCAGGTGATCGATGGCCGTGCCGGGTGCGCGCAGCGCGGCGTCCAGCACGGTCTCGAAGGCTTCCAGCCAGCGCGCCACGGTCCGCGCTTCGAACAGCGCCGCGTCGTAGCCCGCATGCAGCCGCAACGCATCGCCTTCCAGCGTCGCCGCCACCGCCAGTTCGATGCCGGGCGCGGCGGGCGTGGCCGCAACGTGCGCGCCCGGGCCGGCGGCGAACGACACGCTCAGGCGCGCATCCGGCAATGCTTCGCGCCAGGCGCCGGCGGCGCGGCGCTCGTGTTCGCGCGCGGCCTGCATCTGGCCGTGCAGCGACGGCAACAGGCCGGACAAGGGCGCGGACGTATCCAACAGCACCGACAGCGGCGCAGGCGATGCGGCACCGGTTTCATCGCCCTGCATGCCGAACGCGATGGCGTCCTCGCCGCAGAGGCGGCCGAGCAGCACGCAGAACGCCGCCGCCAGCACGGCCTCGGCCGGCACGCCGTGCGCGAAGGCTTCCAGCGCGGCGCGGCCGACCGGAGCGGCGGTTCGCTCCGCGTATGCAGACACTGCGGCGATGCGCGCCGTGCGCGGCGTGTCGGTCGGCAGTTCGACGACGGGCAGGCCGGCCGACAGCAGGCCGCGCCAGTAGGAAAGCGGATCTTCGTTGGTGGAAAGCGTCACGTCGGCCCTGCGGTCGGAGGACATTCGGGTGTCTCCTCTTGAACGTAAGTCGGCCCGACGACCGGTCAGGCCGGTATCCGTCGCGGCGTGCGTATTCCTGTTGCGAAGCGCGGCGCAGCGGCAGGCGCGGCGCTACCGGGACATGGGGGGCCACAGTCGCGGAGCGGAATCATGCGGGAGAAGATCGGCAAGCTGGTCGGGATGGTGCGCCGGGTGGGCGTGCGGGGCGTGCTGCGCAACGTGCCGGTGTGGTGCCGCATCGCCTACGACCGCTACCACGAGCGGCGCCTGGGCATCGACACCGAAGGCATCATCGGCGTGGACCAGCTCGCGCGCCTGGACGGCCGGCAGGAGCACGACGCGCACGCGGTGTTCTACCAGCCCTGGCCCTACGCCAAGTTCCGCCGGCTGATGCGCTCGGCGCCCGGGGTCGATCCGGAGACCTTCACCTTCGTGGATTTCGGCTCGGGCAAGGGGCGCGCGCTGGTGCTGGCGGCCGACCACGGTTTCCGCCGCGTGGTCGGCGTGGAGATGTTCGCCTCGCTGTGCGAAGAGGCGCGCAGCAACATCCGGCGCTACCGCGAGAAGGCCGGCAACATCGCCGCCGGCATCGAGGTGGTGTGCATGGACGCCACCCGCTACGAACTGCCTGACGGCGACCTGTTCTGCTACTTCTACAACCCCTTCGACGAAGTGGTGCTGCGCCAGGTGGTGGCCGGCATCGAGGCCGCCATCGCCCGCAGCCCGCGCCGCGTGGTGATCGGCTACGCCAACCCGGTCTGCCACGGCGTGTTCGACGCCATGCCCTCGCTGCGGCTGGTGGCGGCCAACGACAGCTTTCGCACCTACGCCAGCGCCGCCTGAGGCCGGCCGCGCCGGCGCTCAGGAATCCTGGTCGGAATAGGTCATGTGGATGCGCGCCGGGTCGGGTGCGCGCTGGCTCTCGTCCAGCCACTTGCCCATGATCGATTGGCCCCCGCGGTGGATGAAGCGCTCGGCCGCCCAGCCGTCGGCGGCGACCCGGTTGCCGGTGATCAGCAGTTCCACCGCGGTGTGGCCGTCGGCGACGGCGCGGTCCAGCAGTACCCGGATGGCGCTCCGGCGTTCGCGCAGGTCGGCGCCGGCGAACCAGTAGTCCAGCACCGCCAGCGTGCCGGGCGCGCCGGTGGAGTCCTCGCAGACGAACCACGCGCGCAGGCTGTCGCCACGGGAGACCAGCAGGAAACGCATGCGCTCGCTGGGCACTGTGTTGAAGCGCCAGCGCGCATGGGTGGAGTCGCGCACCGCCAGCAGGTCGTCGGCGGGCGCCGTGGCCGCCCAGGCCTCGTCCATGCGCGGGTCGGCCTGTTCGCTCCAGCGCGCGTGCAGGCCGAAGCGGAAGGCCGCGCGCAGCGCATGCCGCACCCGCACCGCCGCGTCCACCACCGGCGCCAGCAGCCGCGCCGGCAGCGCCGGCATGATCCGCGGCAGGTACTGGCCGTAGCGCAGCACCTTGACGTGGCGCTCCAGTTGGCAGAGCTCGCGGTGGCCGGCGCGCTTGAGGATGGCGGTGGCCTTCTGGTTGGGGATGCCGTAGATGAAGTCGAAACGGCCGTGGCAGGCTTCGATGATCGCCGCCTGCAATTGCAGCGCCGGCCCCAGCGAACGGTGCGCGGGCAGCACGACGAAGTGGGAGATCACCGCGCCGCGGATTTCCCGGCCGCCCATGATCATGCGGCGCGGGATCGCGCCGATGACGCCGACCGGCTGGCCGGACGGCTGGTGCCGCAGCAGGCACAGGAGCGGCGTGCCGAACGGGCATTGCTCGTAGTAGTGCCGCAGCTTGGCGGTGTGTTCCTCGTCGGGGCCGAAGTTGCCCTGCCACAGCGCCAGAATGGTGTCGTGGTCCCGCACGGTGTCGCCGGGTTCGATGGTGTAGGTATGCGAGTGCTCGGGATGCATCGGGCGCGGGCTCAGGCGATGCCGGCGTCGGTGCGCCGGTGGCGGGGAGGGAACGGGACCGGCGCCGCGGGGCGCCGGTGTCGGTGATTCGATGGCATGCTGCCGCCATGGATTCCGGAACCGCAACCGCGCATGCCGATGCACTGGCCACGGCCTTCGCCGCGGCGCTGCGCGCGTGCGGTGGCGTGCCGGCGCCGCAGGCGGAGCGGCCGATGCTGGCGGTGTTCTGCGACCTGCACGCCTGGCGACCCTGGCGTGCCGGGGCATGGGCCTGGCTGGACGACGGCGCGCGCGCGCGCGTCGAACGCCTGCGCGAAGCCGGCGACCGCGACGAACGCGCGCTGGCCTATGCGCTGCACCGCCTGCTGGCTGCCGCCTGGCTGGACCGTCCCGTGGCCGAGGTGCTGCCGGGGCGCGACGGCGAAGGCCGACCCCATGTGCTCGGTGCGCCGGACGCCTTCTGCACCAGTATTAGCCGCCCGCGCGGCTGTGCCGCGCTGCTGGTCGGTGAGCGCGGTCCTGCCGGCATCGATCTGGAGCCGTTGTCCCATGCCGGCATCATGGAGGAAATCGCCGGGCTGGCGTTGCATCCGGACGAACGCGCACGCCTGGAACCGCTGCAGGGTCCAGCGCGCGCCAGGACGCTGCTGGAGACCTGGGTGCGCAAGGAAGCCTATCTGAAAGCCGAAGGCGTGGGCCTGCAACGCGCGCCGGCCGGTTTCGCCGCGCCCGCGGACAGCGTGCTGCCCGCGGCGCGTTCCCGCACCGGGCTGGTGCTGCGCATGCTCGATGCCGGACCGCGGCATGCCGCCGCCGTCGCGGTTCCCCCCGGCGTCCGCGTGCAGTCTTCCTGGTTGTCTCCGCCGGCGTCCCCCTGATCGCATCGGCGTACCGTCAGGCGCTGGCGCCCGGTTCGGGCACGTCCACCACCAGCACCGGCGGCTCGTGCAGGTAGCGCGTGGTGCGGCGTTTGTTGCGGATGTCGTCGTACACGGCCTGCGCCTGCTCGGCGCCGATCGACAGCACGTGGCCCAGTTCGGCCGCCGGCACGCCGTGGTTCAGCGCCCACACCGCCAGGTCCATCTGCCGGTAGGGCAGGGCGAAGTAGAACTCGTCCTGGCCCTGGCTGAGGCTGTAGGTGTCGGTGGTCGGGATCGCCGCGCAGACGCGCTCGGGCAGGCCCAGGAAGCGCGCCATGCCGTACACCTGCGACTTGTAGAGGTGCGCGATCGGCTTGACGTCGGCGGAGCCGTCGCCGTTCTTGACGAAGAAACCCTGGTCGTATTCCAGCCGGTTGGGCGTGCCCACCACCGCGTAGTTCAGGCGGTCGGCGTGGAAGTATTCCAGCGTCTTGCGGATACGCTGCTTGAAGTTGGTCGCGGCCACGATGGTCAGGTATTCGGACAGGCCCAGGTCGCGCTCGTGCACGGCGCCGGCCGGATCTTCGGCGACCAGGCGGAAGCGGTTGAAGCGGCCTTCGATGCCGCCGTCGATGACGATCTTGAACTTCCAGCCCTCGCCGTACTCCGGCAGCGCCGAGCGCACCGCGGCGTCGCGCGCGCGGTAGCAGCCGATCGCTTCCAGCGCGGGCGCGATGTCGACCGTCTCGGTGCGGATGCCCAGGTGCTCGGCCAGGATGCCGGCGCGCACGGCGCTGTCGTCGGAGGAATCGCGCTCGGGCAGGATCAGGCCGTAGACGCGCTCGGGGCCCAGCGCCCGCACCGCCAGCGACACGCTGACCGAGCTGTCGATGCCGCCGGAGATGGCGACCACCAGGCCGCGGCGGTGCAGTTGCCGCGCGGTGATCTCGCGCAGGCGGTTGCAGATCCTGTCGGCTTCCTGCGCATAGTCGATGTCGAGCACGTTCCAGTCGAGCGGGGTCATGCAGTCTCCAGAGGGTTCGGATGCGATGGGATGGAGCGGGGACGGCGCGTTCATGACGCCTGGGCCGCGTTCGCGGCGGCAGCCGCGGGCGGGGCGGGCGGCAGCACCGTGGCCGGGTCGGCCAGCGCGGCGCGGTGGATCTTGCCCGAGGCGGTGCGCGGCAGCGTGCCGACGAAGGCGATGGTCTTGGGCACCTTGTATGGCGCCAGCCGGCGGCGGCAGTGCGCGCGCACGGCGTCGGCGTCCAGCGTGGCGCCGTGGCGCGGCACGATGTAGACCTTCACCACCTGGCCCATGACCTCGTCGTCGATGCCGATGGCGGCGACGTCGCCGACGCCGGGCAGTTCTGCCACGGCTTCCTCGATGTCGCCGGGGAACACGCGGTGCGCGCCGGTCTTGATCATGTCGCTGCGACGGCCGCTGAGGAACAGGAAGCCTTCCTCGTCCAGGTGGCCGATGTCGCCGGTGTGCAGCCAGCCGTCGCGGACGGCGCGGGCGGTGGCTTGCGGGTCGCGCCAGTAGCCCAGCATGATGCCTGGCCCCTGTGCGCAGACTTCGCCCGGCTCGCCGGGCGCGGCGATGCCGCCGTCCTCGCGCACGATGCGCAGGCGCACGCCGTCCACGCCGATGCCCACCGAGCCGGGCTTGTCGTCCAGCCGTTCCGGCGGCAGCCAGGTGAGGCGCGAGGTCGCTTCGGTCTGCCCGTACATGACGAACAGCCGTGGCGACGGCAGTACCCGGCGCAGCCGCGCGGCCAGCGCCGGCGACATCGCGCCGCCGGCCTGGGTGAGATAGCGCAGTGCGCCCAGGTCGTAGTCCTGCAACGGCACGCGGTCCAGCAGCAGGGCGAAGGTGGACGGCACGCCGGAGAATCCGCTGATGCGCTCGCGCTGCAGGTATTCCACCAGCAGGTGCGGGAACACCACGTTCTCGGCCAGGTGCACGCAGGCGCCGGCCAGCAGATGCGTGTGCAGGACCGAGGAGCCGTAGGCGTAGTAGAACGGCAGCACGCTCAGGATGCTGTCCTGCGGGCCCAGTTCCAGGTAGGCCACCACCGCCTGCGCGTTGGCCAGCACGTTGGCGTGGCTCAGCGTCACCCCTTTCGGGGAGCCGGTGGTGCCGGAGGTGTAGAGGATCATCGCCGGCGAGGCCGGCTCCGGCGCGGCGGCTTCGGTGCCGTCATCCGCGGTGGAGGCGTCCAGCGCCTCGCGCAGGTGTTCGCGCGTCAGCGCGTGCAGGCCGGGGCCGATGGCCGCGGCGGCCTCGAGGGCGTCGGCATGGCCGGCGGCGTGCAGCAGCACGCGCGCGTCGCAATGGCGCAGCCACGGCAGCAGGTCGCGGCTGCGGGCCTGCACGTTCAGCGGCACGACGATCGCGCCGGCCAGCCATGCGCCGTAGACGGCGACCGCGGCCTCGATGCCGTTGGGCAGCACCAGGGCCACACGGTCGCCCGCCTGCACGCCCGTCCCGCGCAGCAGCGCGGCGGCGGCCAGCGCCTGCCGCCAGAAGGCGGCGTAGGACAGCCGGCGCTCGCCGTCCACCAGCGCGGTGGCTCCGGGCTGGCGCGCGACCGTTTCGGCGAGGCGGGCGGGCAGGGAATTCAACACGGGGATCTCAGTTCGCCAGCTTGCGGCTCACGAAGCCATCCACCGATTCGACCGTGTGGAAGTTGGCGGGCACCATTTCGTCCGGCGCCACGGAGATCTGGAAGCGTTCCTCCAGGAAGTCGATCAGTTCGATGATGCCGGTGGAATCGATGATCCCCCCGGTGATCAGCGCGTCCTGGTCGCCCAGGCTGGACTCGTCGTCCGCGAACAGGAAGTTCTGCACGATGTAACGCTTGATTTCTTGCCGTTGCTGCATGGATGCCAGGTCCTTGGAATGCTGTCATGGGTAACGGATGAACGGGGGCCGGGCGGCCAGTGGCCGCGCGGAGGCGAGGGAGGGGGGCCGTCAGGCCGGGACCTGCAGTTGCCGGTGCAGCAGCATGGTCGAGAGGATGCCGACGAACGCCTGGTTGTCGGCGAAGCCGGCGGCGCGGCCCTGCCGGCACTTCTCGAACAGGCGGCCGGCGGCGGCCGGCTCGAAGTAGCCGGCCTCGCGCAGCGATTCCGGGCTGAAGAGCTCGGCCACGTAGTCCAGCGGCTTGCCGTCGAAGAAGAAGCTCTGGCTGTCGGGGGCGCGGTAGGGCTGCTTGGTCCGCGCCAGGATGTCGGCCGGCAGCAGGTCCGCCAGCGCCTTGCGCAGCAGGTACTTCTCGGTCATGCCGCGCAGCTTGTAGCTGGCCGGCAGGCGGTTGGCGAACTCGATCACCCGGTGGTCCAGGAACGGGAACCGGCCCTCGATCGAATTGGCCATCGCCACCCGGTCGCCCTGCGAGGAGAGCAGGTAGCCGGCCAGCAGGGTCTTGGCTTCCACGTATTGGTCGCGCGCCAGCGGCGCCCAGCGGCCGATGGCCTCCGGCAGCGTGCGCTCGTAGGCGGCCAGCGGGTCCCAGCCGCCGATGGCGGCGCGCATCTCCGGCGAGAGCAGGCCCAGCGCGCGCTGCGAGGTGGTCCAGCGCGGCACGTGCGCGAACACCGGGCGGTGCAGGTGTTCCATGCCCTGGCCGAAGAACTGCTGGGCGAAGGCCGGGTTGCGCACCGGCGACGTGCGCAGGTAGCCGTACAGCTTCTCCAGCAGGCGCGGGCGCAGTTGCGAGCCGGGCTGGCGCGCCCAGAACCGCCGCACCTTGGCTTCCTTGAAGATGTCGTAGCCGCCGAACACCTCGTCGGCGCCCTCGCCGGTCAGCACCACCTTGTA